>CANQEH010000023.1 GCA_947594835.1 uncultured Acetatifactor sp.
AACCTGTGTCAACACCCTCGTTGACTGCAATCAGTCTTACATTTGCTCTGCGCAACTGTTCCCTCAACATTCCCATTTGCACATAATTTCTACCCAAACGGCTCATATCTTTCACAATGATAGTGCCGATATTGCCCTTTTCTACCTCTGCAAGCATGGCTTGCAATCCTTCCCGTTCAAAGGTCGTGCCCGATATTCCGTCGTCGGTAAAGTGTCGTATGCCCGTAAAACCGTTCTTTTCCGCATAGTCCTCAAGCATTGCCTTTTGGTTGGATATGCTGTTGCTCTCGCCCTGTAACTCGTCATCATGGCTCAATCTCTCGTATAGTGCTGTTAATTCGTGACTCATAATCAATTCCCTCCTTTCCGCCAGTGCCGCATAAATGCTATGCCGTGGCTGTTTTGTGTTTATTTTGATTAAGAAGTCTTTTACATTTTATAACTCCCTCGTCAAATATATCTGTTTCCATATACACATACAGATTTCATGGTACAGCCATCCGTTGCTTTCCTTACGACGGCCTCTGCTCTTTTCCGAGAACAGCGGCCGTAAAAGTCTGAATGCTGTATTGCGATTCTTCCTGCAATAGGGTATGATTTGAATATAGAAAGTTTAGCTAAAATCCACGAGGGTATTGGAGGAGTTTTGCATATGTGGGCTGACGCAAAATGGATATGGATAGACGGGGAGTACAGTGCCAACACCTGGGTGAATTTCAGAAAGACATTTATGATAGACACTGTGCCCAAAAAGGCGGCAGCATTGATCGCCGCAGACACAAAGTACTGGCTATGGATCAATGGAGAGCCTGCTGTCTTTGAGGGCGGGCTGAAACGCGGCCCGTCGAGACACGGTACATATTATGACAGGATCGACCTTGCTCCCTGGCTCAGAAAGGGCGAAAATACCGTGGCGGCGTTGGTATGGTATTTCGGAAAAAACGGTTTTTCCCATCTGTCCAGCCAAAAGGGCGGCTTTCTTTTTAAATCCGAAATAAACGGAACAGTCATTTCCTCCAATGCTTCCTGGCGGGCCATGAAAAATCCTGCGTATGTACACGCCGATGAAAGCGATTGCCCGCCGAATTTCCGCCTGCCAGAACCGAATGTGTACTATGATTCGGCAAGGGCAGCCGAGGGGTGGTATCTGCCGGGCTTTGATGCAGACGAATGGGGGTATGCAGATATCACGGGCATCCCGGGCGAAGGCGTATGGGGCAACCTTACGGAGCGCACCATTCCGATGTGGAAGGATTATGGACTCAAAGAATACCAAAACAGCTCCGACTATGAAGGCTTTACACCAGAAAAGGACACGATTCTTGAACTGCGCCTGCCGTATAACGCCCAGATCACCCCGTATTTCAAAATTGCTGCACCCGAGGGACAAAAAATCTGCATCAGGTCTTCCCGGTTTGAGACTGAAACGGAGACTGTCAAAAGCGTTATGGGCGTATATTACACCCGGGCGGGCATACAGGAATATGAGTCTTTCGGCTGGTTAAACGGCGAACGCATTTCCTACTGCATCCCCGCCGGGATCACAATCCTCTCCTTAAAATACCGGGAAACAGGATATGACACCGATTTTACCGGGTATTTTGAATGCAATGACTCATTTTTGAACCGCCTGTGGCAGAAGTCTCTCAGGACGCTTTACCTTACCATGCGCGACAATTTTATGGACTGCCCCGACAGGGAACGCGCACAGTGGTGGGGCGACGTCAACGTGGAGATGCAGATGATGATGTACTGCCTTGACCGCAAAGCCAGACTCCTTTACAAAAAAGGGGTGGACACGATGGCACAATGGGAGGCGGAGAGCGGACATATGCTCACCGTGGTGCCAACTGGGTCTGAGGAGTTTGAACTCCCCTTTCAAAATCTCGCCGGGATCTGGGGGTTTGGGACCTATTACGAGTACACCGGCGACGAGGACGTCCCGAGGCGGGTATATGGAATGTCAAAGCGGTATGTATTGGGCTATGATATGGACGCGGACGGACTGGTGACACACAGAAAAGGCAGCTGGGACTGGGCGGATTGGGGAGAAAATGCAGATATCGCCCCCATGGAAAATGCGTGGTACTATATGGCGCTTACAGCCTGCCGCAGCATGGCCTCTCTTCTCGGAGAGCTTTCCGATCTTCCCCTGTATGACCACCGGCTTATCAGCATACGGAAAAACTATGACAGGCATTTTTGGAAAGAGGGATATTATTATGCCTGCACGGCCAACGGAAAGCCGGACGACAGGGCAAACGCCCTCGCCGTCCTTTCGGGCCTTGCAGGCAAAGAAAAATATGAAAGCCTTCGGGAAGCCATCCTTGCAGAGGAAAACGCCAGTCCTTACATGGAAAAGTACGTCCTTGACGCGCTTTGTCAGATGGGATACGTCAGCGATGCGTTGAAGCGGATGAAGAAACGTTACAGGCAGATGGTTGAATCCGGCTGCTCTACCCTCTGGGAGTACTGGAACACGGATGGCACCCTAAACCACGCCTGGTCCGGCGGCCCGCTTATCACCATGTCCAGATACATCGCGGGCATACGGCCACTGGATACCGCATATGCAGCCTTTGAAATCAGACCTGAAATCTGTGATCTGACACACATCGTATGCACGGTTCCTTCTCCCCGGGGAGAGATCCGTCTTGCGCTTGAGAGGACTGCCGACCATATCAGCATGAGTGTTACAATCCCGAAGAACGCTGCGGCTTCTGTATACCTTCCTCTTACTGGCAATGCGCCGTCCCAGGACGCGGGCTGCAGCTATTCCCTCTGCGGAAACTATGCGAGGTTTACCTTAAAAGAGGGGACATACCACCTGGAGGGCTGAATGGAAAATCAAAAAGCCGCAAACCTTTCTTTAGAAAGATTTGCGGCGTATTTGCTGGCGTCTCCGAGGTGATTCGAACACCCGGCCTTTCGCTTAGGAGGCGAACGCTCTATCCTGCTGAGCTACGGAGACATCTCTGCCAAACCACTGCAGACAGGCCCGGCATCCAAATAACAACAAGTCTATTATATTCACATAGAACCGAATTGTCAAGGTTCACTCGGGGAAATTGATATATCCCTGCAGCCATATCACCCCTTTAAAGCGCCTTCCCACCTGCGGCTCCCCGTACAGATCTGCCGTGTTGATGCAGATATCGAACACCAGTTCATTACAGCTTATGGTCAGGACATAAATTTTCTCGCCGGTGATAGAATTGGAAGCAATCCGCATATCGACAATCTCGCCTAAGACAGAATACTGATCGCATTCCACACCGTAGGGCATAAAGCAGGTGTCCACCAGGCTGAAAATATCTTCCTTCTGGATCCTTCGGGAAATGGTGGTGTAGATGTCCATATCCTCCAGGGTCAAAGTCTCGATGGCTTCTTCGTCCCCTTTTCTGGCAGCCGCCATCAGATTATTCCTGACCGCAGAATCCTGTTTTACCCGCTGGAGCTGTTCCTCGTCCTTTTGAATGGGAAGCAGCACGGAGCCGCTCACAGACAGGGCGGAAAGTGTGAGCGTCGTACCTCGGATGGGCAGTTTGCCCAGATTCTGCGCCTTCATATAGGGAATCCTGTTTTTGAGATAAAAAATGAGGGAAATTCCTACCTTCACATCATCGCAGACACCTGCATAAGATTCCTTGTCCGCGTGGCGCTCTACGGACACATCCTCGCAGGAAGTGATCCCGGTGCCGGACAGATAAGGATAATAATATTCATAGGTAAATTTTTCCTCTTCATCAAACTCTCCGCAGACGGTAATTCCCAGTCCAGGGGCAAAATCCTTGCAGAATTCGCCCAAAAGTACGTTGTCCTGACTGACCGTGATGGCGCGTTTGTCCGAATTGATCACTACCTCCGTCAGTACCTCTTGAAGTTTTCTCTTATTTTCAAAGCTGCTGAATCCCACAGCCCGCATATATCTGTGCAAAGATCTCACCTTCTTTCCAACCCAACATCCCATTCCGGCAGCGGCAGACCTGTGAAGCCCGGTAAGCCCTCACTGCTTCTTTCCTGACGTCGGGGAAATCTTCTCCTTGCCGCCCATGTAAGGACGCAGCGCCTGCGGGATCCTGATGCTCCCGTCCGCGTCCACATTGTTCTCCAAAAAGGCGATCAGCCCTCTGGGAGACGCCAATACCGTATTGTTTAATGTATGCACAAAGTAAGTGCCATTTTCCCCTTTGGTGCGGATGCCAAGCCGCCTTGCCTGAGCGTCGCCCAGGGTGGAACAGGATCCCACCTCAAAGTATTTCTTCTGCCGGGGGCTCCAGGCCTCCACATCACAGGATTTTACCTTTAAATCTGCCAGATCCCCGCTGCAGCATTCCAATGTGCGCACAGGAATATCCAGGCTGCGGAAAAACTCTACCGTATACGACCACATTTTTTCATACCATTCCATAGAGTCCTCCGGTTTGCAGAGGACTACCATTTCCTGTTTTTCAAACTGATGCACCCGATAGATGCCTCTCTCCTCGATGCCGTGGGAACCGACTTCCTTCCGGAAGCAGGGAGAGTATGAAGTCATCGTCACCGGCAGGCTTTTTTCGTCCAGCATCTGCCCTTTAAATTTGCCGATCATAGAGTGTTCGGAGGTGCCGATCAAAAACAGATCTTCTCCCTCGATCTTATACATCATGGCTTCCATCTCGGCAAAGCTCATCACGCCGTTCACCACGCTGCTGCGGATCATAAAAGGAGGGATACAGTAAGTAAAGCCTTTATCGATCATAAAATCCCGGGCGTAGCTAATCATAGCGGAGTGGATCCGGGCCGCATCCCCTAAAAGGTAGTAAAATCCGTTTCCGCTGGTCCGCCCTGCGCTCTCCTTGTCAAGACCGCTTATAGCTTCCAGGATATCCGCATGATAAGGAACCTCAAAATCAGGCACCGTCGGTTCACCATACTTCTGGATTTCTACATTCTCGCTGTCGTCTCTGCCGATGGGCACAGAAGGATCGATGATGTTTGGAATAGACATCATGATCTTTGTGATCCGCTCCTGAAGCTCTGCCTCCTGCTCCTCCAGCTGGGCCAGCCGCTTAGCGCCAGCGGCAACCTCTGCCTTTTTCGCCTCCGCTTCCTCCTTTTTCCCCTGGCCCATCAGCGCACCGATCTCTTTTGAAATCCGGTTTCTTGCCGCCCGCAGGTCGTCCCCTTCCTGTTTTGCTTTCCTGCTCTCCGCATCCAGGACGATAACCTCGTCTACCAGAGGAAGCTTTTCATCCTGAAACTTCTTTCTAATATTTTCCTTTACCAATTCCGGGTTTTCCCGCAAAAATTTCATGTCGATCATGTCTGCAACCAAACCTTTCTTTTCTATGCCATGGAACCGATGGCTTTTTCTTCATTATAATATTATCTTGGTTTTTGCCAATTCAGTGTACCCACATCCCAGCGGGAATAATCAGCGATGCGACGCCCTCTGCCCTACTCTGCCATTGCGGCGGCTAAAGCTTCCGCTTCCTCTGTGCCCAGTGCAATCGCACATTCGCCATTGACAATCTCTTTTGTATAGGAATAACACCCTTCCGTACTGTGCACAGAATTGATGATAAAACCATTGTTGTTTTCATCCAAAAGCGCCAGGCTAAAACTCAACTGCCCGCCCATCTGGTGAAAGGCGTCGTATTTCACCATTCCCATTTTTTGATAGGCAGATTCCACCTTTTTATACAGAGTGCGGATGTCTTTTTTGTTTTTATCCGCATTGCTTTTCAATACTTGATTGTCCTCGTAAAGCCGTGCGATATCCTGTTCCAGACTGGCCCCGTCCTTTCCTGCCAGAAAGCGATCCAGGCGTTTCGCTAATTTTCTGGTTTTTGTGATCTGCACGATCAACAGGATGAGCAGCACCAGCACAAGAACCGCCAATGCGGCAGCTGCAATCAAAAGATATCCCAGATCAAAATTTTCCAGGCCGATCTGCGTCAAAAAAGCGCTATGATTTGTATTCATCTGTATACTCCTGACGTGCCTAAAGCACGCATCTCAATCGTTTCTGATCATGTCCAAAAGCCTGTCCAGGTCATCGTGGCTGTAAAATTCGATCTCTATCTTTCCGGCGCCGTCCCCTTTCGAGGTGACTGTGACCTTGGTGCTCAGCTTTTCCTTCAGTTTTTCTTCGATATCCAGGTAGATGGCCTGCATAGCCCTGTCGTCCAGTTTTTTTGGCTTTGCCGGTTTATGCAGGTTTTTTACCAATTTTTCCACATCCCGCACGCTGAGTTTCTCGTCGAAAACCTGCTGGGCCAGCGTATACTGTTCTGCCGCGTCCTCCACCGCCAACAGCGCCCGGGCGTGCCCGGTACTGATCATGTCGTCAATGACCATCTGCTGGACTTCATCGCACAATTTCAACAGGCGGATGGAATTTGTCACTGCCGCACGGCTCTTTGATACCCGCTCGGCAACCTCGTCCTGCTTTAAGTGGAACTCCGTGAGAAGGCGTTTATACGCCTGGGCTTCTTCAATGGGATTTAAGTCTTCCCGCTGGATATTCTCGATCAACGAGATTTCCATGATCTCCTGCTCTGAATAGTCGCGGATGATGACAGGGATTTCTTTCAAACCGGCCAGCTTTGCCGCCCGCCATCTGCGCTCTCCGGCGATGATCTCATAGTGGTCTTTTCTGTCCTGTACCAGAATCGGCTGCAAAAGGCCGAACTGCCTGATCGAATCAGCCAACTCCTGCAAGGCGTCCTCGTCAAAATTTTTCCGTGGCTGCTTTCGATTGGGCTCTACCGCGGTAATTTTCAAAACGGTTTCCTTACCGCCCTTTTCATCGACTTTTTCTTTTCCTTCTTTCTTTACCTTGGCTTCCTCCACCACATTCGGTATCAGAGAGTCAAGCCCTTTTCCCAATCCTCTTACCGCCATACTCCCTCTTTTCTGCTGCCCATAGCAGTCTCCTTACTTTCCTGCGCCAATGATTTCTTCCGCCAGCTGCATATAAGCTTCCGCCCCTGCCGATTTGCTGTCATATTTATTGATCGGGACGCCATAACTGGGAGCTTCTGCCAGGCGGATATTTCTGGGAATCAGCGTGTCGTAGACGCGCTGTTTCAAATTCTGCTTGACGTTCTCCACCACCTGCGTGGAAAGATTGGTACGGGAATCGTACATTGTGAAGACAACGCCCTCCATCTCAAGCTGCGGGTTCAGCCTCTCCTTTACCAGATTTACCGTATGGATCAACTGGCTCAATCCTTCCAGCGCATAGTACTCGCACTGAATCGGCACCAGGACGCTGTCTGCTGTCGTCATAGCGTTGATCGTCAGCATATTCAGTGAAGGCGGGCAGTCGATGATAATATAGTCATACTCATCCTTCACATAGTCCACTTCGTTCTTTAATATGTATTCCTTCTTTTCTACGCCGATCAGTTCGATTTCTGCGGCCGCCAAATTGACATTTGCCGGAAGGACAGAGATTCTTTCTATGACATCCTGTATGATACAATCCCTGATAGAACACTCGCCCAGGATCAACTCATAAATTGTATTTTCCAGATTGTTCTTGTCAATTCCAAAACCGCTGGTGGTATTTCCCTGTGGGTCTGTATCGATCACAAGGACTCTTTTTCCTTTCTCAGCCAGGCAAGCAGACAGATTGATCGATGTGGTAGTCTTTCCAACGCCGCCTTTCTGATTTGCAATCGCTATGATCTTCCCCATATTTGATTACTCCGTCTCATGTGAATTTCCAAAGTTACGTTCTCCATTATAGCACGAAACACTCCATATATCTACATGAAGTTTGTAAAAATTCCTGTTTTCAATGTTTCACGCCCTCCAAAAAAATGTTTCACACCTACAAGTCACAATATCTAGTGTCATAATGTTTCACGTGAAACATCATGTAGTTTCTTCTGTTCCTAAGAAGAAGGAATGTTTCACGTGAAACATTCCTTCTCACTTCACTTCTGACGATGTACGCCTGGAGCACAGATATATCTAGGCAATTTTCGTGATTTTGTTTTTGATCGCAAAGATCGCAGCCTGCGTCCTGTCATATACTTCAATTTTTCTAAAGATGCTGAATATGTGATTCTTTACAGTCCGCTCACTGATATTTAGGGAAGCGGCAATTTCCTTATTGAGCTTTCCCGTTGCAATCTGGGATAAAACCTCTTTTTCCCGTTTGGTCAGAGAATCAATTTTTTCCCGCTCTATTTCCCTGGCTTCCAGCCTTTCGTTCAATAATGGGATCAAACGCGGTTGAATGTATTGTTCTCCGTCTAAAACTGTTTGGATTGCCAATCTTAATTCAGAAAAATCCGATTCCTTCAATACATAACCGTCTGCCCCAATATCCACAGCTCTCAGCAGGTAATCCAATTCATCATGGGCCGTCAAAATCAAAGTTTTCACAGGAATCCCGCAGCGTTTAATCTCCTCCAGTACTTTTATCCCATTCAGCTTTGGCATAGTGATATCCAGGAGCAAAACCTGGGGTTTGGAAAGTTTCAGCTTTTCAAGACATTCCTCGCCATCAGCAGCCTCTTCTACCACCAAGGTTTTCCCGTCTGTCTCCAGTAAGTGCTTTACGCCCTCTCTCACCAAAGCATGGTCATCTGCTAACATCATTCTAATAGGACTCATAATTCCCCCTCCTCCACTGCTGAAACAGATTTCCTTCAAGTATTCAATTCTCCGCGTAATTTACACTGTGTGAAAGAAATGGCAACCCTCCCATCTACAGTTCTACTCCAAATCAGTATCTAAATTTTCTGACTATTCTCGCTTCTTAAATGTATCATATACCAAAAAGAAGAAAAAGTAAAATTAAATTTCTATTTACAGAGGTTGTTTTCCGGGAAGTCCGGCTTTACGGGGGTATTTTTTTGGAGTTTCCTTTGTTTTTTTGATGAGGACAAGCGTCCTGGAAAGATCAGATTCCGGCAGGAGGAAAGAGACCGGCTCCAAAAAAACGCCGCCGAGCAATGAAACTGCTTTTTCCGCCGCTTTTCTCTCCTCCGAGCTTTTTTCTGATTTATATGAGACAAAAAGGCCTCCGACTTTGACAAAGGGAAGGCAATATTCTGACAGGGTAGAAAGATTCGCCACAGCTCTCGACACGCAGAGATCATATTTTTCCCTGAGAAGTCCCGGCTTTGCAAAATCTTCCGCCCGTCCATGTACAGTTTGTACATTTTTTAGATCCAGCGTCTTGATTACCTCCTGCAAAAAAGAGATCCGTTTCTTCAGAGAATCCAATAAAGTGACGTGAATGTCGGGAAAAGCAATCTGAAGGGCAAGGCCCGGAAAGCCTGCTCCTGTTCCCACGTCGATCAAAGACGTCCCGTTTTTCAGCGGGCAGGCCTTTACCAGGGAGATGCTGTCCAAAAAATGCTTTTTCATCACGTCGTTATATTCTGTAATTGCAGTCAGATTTATACGCTGGTTCCAGTCGGTCAGCATCTCGTAATAGGTCAAAAACTGCTCAATCTGTCCCTGGGTGAGACTGACTCCCAATGCCTCCACATCTTTTACAAATTGTTCCGTATTATAATTCTTCAAAGGATTTCTCCATTCTATGTATATGACCGTCGTGTTCCAAATATACCAAAAGCACGGAAATATCTGCCGGTGAAACGCCGGAAATCCGGGAAGCCTGTCCGATAGAAAGGGGTTTAAACTGCTTTAACTTCTGTCTCGCCTCAATTCTTAAGGAAGGAACCATGTCATAGTCAAGCCCGGCAGGAATCTTTTTCTTCTCCATTTTTTTGTATTGTTCCACCTGCCTCTTTTGCCTCGCAATATATCCGGCGTATTTGATCTCAATTTCCACCTGTTCTATCACAGAGGCAGGCAAGGGCTTGCGTCCCTCGTCTATCTCAGAAAGACTGGAGTAAGACAACTCCGGCCTGCAGATCAGATCCGCCAGGCTGGCCGCCGTCTTTAACGGGCAGCTTCCCAAAGAGCTCAAAAAGTCCTGCACTTTTTTGTTTGCTCCCAGAAATGTGTTTTTTAAACGGCTGACTTCCTCCTGGATCAGGCGCTCTTTTTCCAAGAGAGCCTGATACTGCTCCTCATTGACCAGTCCGGTCTCATATCCCTTTTTGCGGAGCCGCAGATCTGCATTGTCCTGTCTAAGCAGCAGCCTGTATTCTGCGCGGGAAGTCATCATCCGATAAGGTTCCCGATTGTCTTTTGTCACCAGATCATCAATCAGGACGCCGATATAACTTTCCGATCTGTCCAGAATCAGGGGATCTCTTTTCAGCACAGACATCGCGGCGTTGATACCGGCGACAAGACCCTGCCCTGCCGCTTCCTCATATCCGCTGCTTCCGTTAAACTGCCCGCCGCTGAAGAGACCTTTGATGTTCTTGAATTCCAGCGTGGCGTACAATTGCCCTGCGTTGATACAATCGTATTCAATGGCATAGGCGTTTTTGACAATTTTGCAGTTTTCCAGACCGGGCACCGTCCGATACATGGCAATCTGTACGTCTTCCGGCATAGAGGAAGACATCCCGCCCACATACATCTCGTTGGTGTGTATTCCTTCCGGTTCGATAAAGACCTGATGGCGTTCTTTTTCCGGGAATTTTACCACCTTGTCCTCTATCGAAGGACAATACCGGGGCCCTGTCCCCTCGATAATGCCTGCGTAAATCGGTGACCGATCTAAATTTGCACGGATGATATCATGGGTATTTTCATTGGTGTAGGTCAGCCAGCAGGAAACCTGATCCTTCTGAACCGATTCCGGGTCTGTGGAAAAAGAAAAAGGGATGACCCTCTTGTCTCCAAACTGCTCCTCCATCTTTGTATAGTCGATACTGCGCCCGTCCATCCTGGCAGGCGTACCGGTCTTGAATCTGCGCAGCTCGATGCCGAGCTTTTCCAGAGACGCTGTGAGATGATTGGCTGCCTGAAGCCCATTTGGCCCTGTGTAAGTAATCGACTCCCCGCAGAGACACCGCGCTCTCAGATAAGTTCCCGTACAGAGGACGACCGCTTTACAAAAATAGGAGGTGCCGGTAAAGGTTTTTAAACCGATTACCCTCTTTTTTCCATCTTCCGGGAGCTCCTCCCACAAAAGTTCGCAGACTTCCGCCTGTTTGATGGTGAGATGATCCTGGGATTCTAAAACTTTTCTCATCTCGCGGGAGTAATCCGCTTTATCCGCCTGGGCGCGAAGGGAATGGACGGCAGGGCCTTTGGAAACGTTTAACATCTTGGATTGGATAAAGGTCTTATCGATATTCTTTCCCATTTCCCCTCCAAGAGCGTCTACCTCTCTCACCAGGTGTCCCTTGGAAGAACCGCCGATATTTGGATTGCATGGCATCAGGGCAATGCTGTCTACACTGACCGTAAAAACCACCGTCTCCAGGCCGAGCCTGGCACAGGCCAAAGCCGCCTCACAGCCGGCGTGTCCCGCTCCAATTACACAGATATCCACTGTCTCATTCATCTCAAAACGTCCTCTTTATTTCCCCATGCAAAACCTTGAAAAGATTTCTTCAATCAGATCGTCGTCCACTTCTTCCCCGATGATCCTTCCCAGAGAAGTGTAGGCGTCCATTAAGTCGATGGAATAAAAATCTGCAGGCATCCCATCTTCCATGGTTTTTTTCACAAGCTGCAGGGAAGAAAGCGCTTCCTTGAGCGCTTCGCTGTGACGAAGGTTTGTAATCACAAGTTCTTCCTTGCTCTGAAACAGGCCCTGGAAAAATATTTCCTTGAGAGCTTGTTCCAATTCCTCTAACCCGACGCCCTCCGCCGCCGAAGTCCGCAAGATCCTGGGCCTTTCCCCTTCCGAAAACACTTCCTCAAAAAGTGAAGATACCTCTTGTTCCGATACCAATCCGGGAAGATCGCTCTTATTTAGCAATACAATCACTTTTTTTCCAACAAGCAGTGAAAAAATCTCCCTGTCACTCTCGTCCAGCGCAGCAGAAGAATCTATCACATATAAGATCAAATCGGCGTCCTGGGCATATTTTCTAGATTTTTCTACTCCGATTTTTTCTATTTTGTCCTCTGTGTCCCGGATCCCGGCGGTGTCTGTTATCACAAGCTCCATACCGCCCAAAATCAGCCTTTCCTGCAGGACGTCCCTGGTGGTACCGGCGATTTCTGTCACAATCGCCCTGTCCTCCCCAAGCAGCAGATTTAATATAGAAGATTTTCCTACATTCGGCTTTCCCAAAATGACGGTATGGATCCCATCCTGTACCCATTTCCCGTTCTGGGACGTAGAAAGCAGTTTTTCGATCCGGCCTGTCAATCTCGATAATTTTCTGGAAAACCCTTCCTCGTATCCGTCCAGGCTGATGTGCTCCGGATCATCCAGGGCAGATTCCAGATAGGCCATCTCGTAAAGAATCTCTTCCCTGAGCTGTCTGATTTCCCGGTACAGACTCCCTCTCAGCTGGCCGACAGAGGAAGACAGGGCATACTCGTTCTTAGAATGGATCAGATCCATCACTGCCTCTGCCCTGGACAAGTCGATCCTGCCGTTCAAAAAGGCCCTTTTGGTAAACTCCCCAGGTTCGGCCAGCCTTGCGCCAGACTGCAAAGCCGCATCCAGGATTTTCTTCATGACCAGCACGCCGCCGTGACACTGTATCTCCACGGTGTCTTCCCCTGTAAAGCTGCGGGGCGCTTTCATGACGACGGCCATCACTTCATCCATCACAGATCCAGATACGTCCACCGCAAAGCCGTAGGACAGGACATGGCTTTCCGCGCAGCACAGGGAAGCCTTTCCGGAAGGAGAACGGAAAATGCAGTTTCCCACAGCTACGGCATCCCTGCCGCTGATCCTGACGATTCCGATGCCAGAATCCGTCAACCCTGTGGCTATTGCTGCGATCGTATCTTCCCGAAACATGATTCCTCTCATTCCGCCGTTCAACCGGCACAGACTGCTTTTATGGCACAGAGATAAACTGCCACACCTTTTGAATCCTTAAAAAGTGCGGCAGTTTGTTTTCCTTATTTTTTTATGGTTACCACAACTCTTCTAAAGGGTTCCTCCCCTTCGCTGTGGGTGGTCACATATTTGTCATTTTGTAAAGCGGAGTGGATGATGCGTCTCTCGTAGGGATTCATAGGTTCCAAAGAGACGGGCCTCTTTGTCCGCTTCACCTTGTATGCGATATTCTTCGCCAGGTTTTCAAGGGTCTCTTTTCTTCTCTGCCGGTAATTTTCCGTGTCCAGCTTTACACGGATATAGTTGTCCTTGTCTTTATTTACCACCAGGGATACCAGATATTGCAGGGAATCCAAGGTCTGTCCGCGCTTTCCGATGAGCACGCCCATTTCCTCCCCGGACAGGTCGATGTCCATCGTCTGTTCCACCTCATCGTAGACAACGCTTACTACCACTTCCATGTTCATAGCGGCAAAAACATCGTGTAAAAAATTCTTTGCCTTATCTTCCATGGAAATTTCTATCTCCTTGACTGCCGCTTTGATGACCGCAGGCCTGGAGCCAATCCCAAGGAAACCGCTGGACCCTTCTTCTACAACAATGTAATCTAATCTGTCGCTGGTTACGCCAAGCTTCTGGCAGGCCTCCGTTATGGCCTCGTTTACTGTCTTCGCCGAAAACTCTGTATATTCCATATGGCTCTCCGTTTCTGCGCAGTCTACTGCGCTCAAGACTATTTACTGTTGTTGCGCTGGTTGTAATCCCTCACCAGATTTGCCTTCGAGGCGATGCTTCCCGGTTTTGCATTTTGTACGGAAGCCGTACTTTCGGAAGATGCGGTATCTTCCTCTTTCACC
Source organism: uncultured Acetatifactor sp. (assembly GCA_947594835.1). Classification (GTDB taxonomy): domain Bacteria; phylum Bacillota; class Clostridia; order Lachnospirales; family Lachnospiraceae; genus Acetatifactor. Next base: position 13,759 of record CANQEH010000023.1, read on the forward strand.
TCGCCGGAATACACGTTTGCCCTCTTCTGGATATTTTTTGTGTTCATGCTGGCATAAGCGTTTATCATTTCCTGGTTCTTTTTCATCTTTTCCAGCTTTTTTGCGCTCTTTTCAGCATTTTTCTTGACAATCTCGTCAAAATCCATCTTGTCAATGTGCTTATTGATCACCACCTGCTGGATACTTCTCACCACGCTTCCGGCTACCCAGTAAAGGCCCATACCGGAGGGGAGAGAAAAGCAGAACCAGGCGGAGATTAACGGCATCAGAGTGTTCATCATCTTCATGGAAGAAGCCATGGAAGCTGCCGCTTCACTCTCATTGTCGCTCTTTGCAGGCTGTGGCATCAGCTTTACATTGATCCACTGTGTCACAGCGGATAAGACGGGGATCAACACCGCGCCGATGACAATGCCCCAGGCGCCGGCTGTCCAGGCCATTTTAATCAGATCCATAGGGGAATCCCCCATGTTCAGGCCAAAGAAAGTATTGTAAGTATGGATCAGGCCCCCATCGCCCAAAATCAATTTTCCGCCGTATTCCAGCTGGTTTAAGTCGTAGTGGTTGGCAACCGTAGCAAGATCCGCGGAAGACAGCTTATTCAGCACGTCAATCACGCCGTTTGCGAGATCCCCTTTTTCCATGGACTGCCCGTACATGGCCACAACCTTGTCAATGCTTTCCACGCCGGAATTTTTTAAGAAATTCACGCCGTCGCTGGAAGAGATGATCTTGTCCGCCAGAACACGGAAGGTGTCATAAATTTTTGACACATAGGCAGGCATGGCATAGATCACACGGTACAGAGCAAACAGGATGGGCATCTGGATCAGAAGCTGTACGCAGCTTCCGCTGGGGGAAACGCCATATTTGGCATAAACCATATTCTGCTCCTGGTTCATTGCCATAATGGAATCGTTATCCTTCTTATTCTTATACTTTGCCTGAATTGCCTGTATCTCCGGCTGTATCTTTGCAGACAGCTTAGAAAACTTCTGCTGTCTGATGGTAAGCGGCAGCATCAGAAGGTTTACCACAATGGTAAACAAAATGATGGCCAGACCTACGTTCGGAATCCCTATCATATCGAGGAAACGGAAGATACCGTCCATGATCCAGCCCAGTATCTGCGCTACAAAGCCAATGATAGGCGTTTTGTTTTTTGTCAGTAAAATGAAATTCATTGATAAACTCCCTTATGCGGAAAACACATTTTTGAAAGTCTGCCGGAAAAGTCCATCAGGGAACAGGGTCATATCCGCCTTTTGAAAAAGGATTGCACCTCAAAATCCTCCATACAGCCAAAATACTTCCCTTCAGGGCGCCGTACTTTTGTATGGCCTCCAGCCCATATTGGGAACAGGTCGGCGTATAGGGGCATTTCGTCCTTTTCATAGGTGAAATATATCTTTGATAAAATCGGATCCCGGCAATTAAAACTTTTTTCATATTTTCCGCTTTAATGACAACATTGAAAATCCTTGATAATCTGATGAAGCTTTCCAAGATGGAGCAGGGCGCTTTCTATCTCCTGATAACCCACCGAAGCCGCGCTCTGTCTTGCGACGATCACAATGTCCAAACCACTATTGAACACCGCTTCATGTAATCGGTAACTTTCCCGCACCAGTCTCGTTACCCGGTGTCTCACGACACTGTTGCCAACCTTCTTGCTCACGCTGATTCCAATTCGATTCTTTTCCAAGCCATTTTCTTTGACGTACATTACCAGATATTTGTTTGCATAAGATTTACTGTTTCGATAGACAAATTGGAATTGGCGGTTTTTTTTTAAACTTTCGGAAAATATCATTCCATTCTCCTAAAACAGACAAAAATGAACAAAAAAGGTCACATTCCTGTGACCTATGTGTGACTTATACGGACAGTTTCTTTCTTCCCTTTGCACGTCTTGCAGCCAACACCTTTCTTCCGCCCGCAGTGCTCATCCTGGCCCTGAATCCATGAACTTTCGCATGGGAACGCTTTTTCGGCTGAAATGTCATTTTCATATGGAAAAACACCTCCTTCTGATAGAAACCTGGCACGTCCTTTTTAAGAAAATAGCATAATGATTGTATTAGAAAAAACCGTCTATGTCAAGGAAAATCTGCTATAAATCGCACTTTTCAGGCAATAAAATTTTTTTTAGGACGTTATACACATAAATATCCACAAAAATAAAGAATTTTATTTTTATACACATTATGTTTATTTCTTGTGGATAACGAATCTATCCCCTCTGGAATACTGTGTAAATTCTGTGTAAAAATCAAATGGAATCCTTTAAATAAAGTATTTTTACAGAATTCGTACTTTTCCACTTATTCACATTTATATCCACATTTCTTTCTGGAAAACTAAATTTTTCACAGTTTTATCAACAATATGTGGACAACTTTATCCATATGGTGTTGATAACTTACATTTGAAATGTATGGTAATCTATATTAAAATAAATTCGTATCAAAAATTTTTTCTACAATGTGTGTTATGGAGACGAAAATGGACGATTTCAGAAAAAATTGGCCTATGATAAAAGAAACCATCCGAAGGGAATACAATATATCTGATATTTCCTATCAGACCTGGATCGAACCTCTTGAACTTTACGATGTGACGGATGACGTAGTCAATATCATGATACCTTCCGACCAGGCCCATGCACTCAATTATATTTCTTCCAAATATAAGAGTTTTTTTCAGGTTACCATCACAGAGCTGTATGACCACAATTACGACATCAAATTCATCCTGGAAAAAGATATCAAGGCAAAAGAGCCTCCTGAGAGGGAATTGCCCGGCAAGGCGCCCTTTTACCATATTAACTACGAGAACGCAAACTTAAACTCTAAATACAAGTTTGACACCTTTGTGGTGGGGAGCAACAACAAATTTGCCCATTCCGCTTCCCTGGCCGTAGCGGAATCCCCTGGAGAAACTTACAACCCGCTCTACCTCTACGGAGGCCCCGGGCTTGGCAAGACGCACCTGATGCACTCCATCGGCCATTTCATTCTGGAACAGAACCCTGAAAAAAAAGTCCTCTATGTGACCAGCGAAGAATTTACAAACGAAGTGATCGAGTCCATCCGAAGCGGTAACGCGGCTTCCATGTCGAAACTGCGGGAAAAGTATCGGACAGTGGATGTGCTTATGGTAGACGACGTGCAGTTTATCATCGGCAAAGAGAGTACTCAGGAAGAATTTTTCCACACCTTCAATGTGCTCCACTCAGCCGGAAAACAGATCGTACTTTCCTCGGACAAGCCTCCGAAAGAGATTGAGACGTTGGACGAACGCTTCCGCTCCAGATTTGAATGGGGACTGATCGCAGATATCCAGCCGCCGGACTATGAGACACGGATGGCCATCCTGCGGAAAAATGCCGAATCCTGCGACCGCCAGATCGACGACGACATTATTGAATATATCGCTACCAATATCAAATCCAACATCAGAGAGCTGGAGGGCGCCTTTAACAAGATCATCGCCTTTGCAAAGTTAAACAAGGTAGATCTGACCCTTTCCCTGGCGGAGGAAGCGCTGAAGGATGTGATCTATCCTAACAAGGCGAAGGAAATCACCCCGGAGTTAATCATCAATGTGGTGGCAGAACATTTTGGCGTGAGACCGGAAGACATTACCTCCAAAAAGAGAAATTCTGAATTTGTCCAGCCGAGGCAGGTGGTCATGTACCTGTGCAGGGAACTCACAGACACCTCGCTGATCAACATCGGAAAGCTGCTTGGGAAAAAAGATCACACAACAGTGATCCACGGCGTAAACAAAGTCGCTTCGGAAATTCAGAACAACGAAGAATTTAAAAACAAAGTAGACATTATAATAAAGAAGATAAATCCTTCTTAGAAGATAAACCCTTCTTAGAAGATAAGTCATTTGAAATTGTCGATTACTGTGACTTTCCTGTAGATGACTGTGTTGATAACTTTCCAGAGGGAAAAAGCTGGAAAAATTGGCTGTGAATAACTTAACAGAAATTCTTAAGTTATCATGAAAGAATTCACCAGTTTTCCATTCCCTTTTTGCTTCAAAAATAGTATAATAAAGAAGGTTATGCACAAATCAACACCTATTAAGGATAATACGATGAATTTCTTTTTTAACCTGTTCATCCGCGCACGAAGATAAAACACTCAAAGAGCGAAGGGAGTTATTCACATGAAATTAGTCTGTTCCAAAGCGAACCTGTTGAATGGGGTACAGATTGTATCGAAAGCCGCCTCCAATAAAACGACCATGTCAATCCTGGAGTGTATCATGATCGACGCCACAAAAGGCGTTATCACGCTCACTGCTAACGATATGGATCTTGGGATCGAGACCATTGTGGACGGGGAAATTCTGGAGAAGGGTGTGATCGCCCTAGACGCCAAAATATTGCTCAAGATTGTGTCTAAGCTCCCGGACAGCGATGTGACCATAGAGACAGATTCTTCCTACAAAGCTTTCATCACCTGTGAGAAATCCAATTTTACCATCATTGGCAAGTCGGGTGAAGATTTTTCGTATCTCCCTGTGGTGGAAAAGGAAGACAGCATCGTTATCAGCCAGTTTACGCTAAAGGAAGTGGTGCGTCAGACCATTTTTTCCATTTCTGACAATGACAATAACAAGCTGATGACAGGGGAATTGTTTGAGATAAGCGGGGATGAAATGAAGGTGGTGTCGCTGGACGGCCACAGGATTTCGATCCGCAAGATCAATCTAAAGGAGACATATTCCCCCAAAAAGGTCGTGGTACCCGGGAAAACGCTGAATGAGGTGAGCAAGATCCTGCCGGGCGGCGCAGAGGATGAGGTAAAGATTTCCTTTACCTCCAAGCACATTGTCTTTGAATTTGACGACACCACAGTGGTTTCCAGGCTGATCGAGGGAGAGTATTTCAGAATTGACCAGATGCTTTCCAGCGATTATGAGACGAAAGTAAAGATCAACAAAAAAGAATTGTTAAACTGTATCGACAGAGCCACCCTGCTTGTCAAAGAAGGGGATAAAAAGCCTATTATCATCAACATCACGGACGGCAGCATGGAGTTGAGGATCAATTCCATCTCAGGAAGCATGAACGAGGAGATCGATATCGAGAAACAGGGGAAGGATCTGATGATCGGGTTTAATCCGAAATTCCTGATCGATGCGCTGCGTGTGATCGACGATGAGGAAGTAGACCTCTATATGGTGAATCCGAAAGCGCCCTGCTTTATCAAAAACCCGGAGGAAAGCTATATTTATCTGATCCTTCCTGTGAACTTTACGACGGTGAGTTAGGCGGTGTCTGAATGGAAACGGTTCATTTGAGAGAGGATTTTATCAAATTAGGCCAGGCCCTGAAGGCTGCAGGGATGGCGGAATCCGGCGTAGACGCAAAGTATGCCATCTTAGACGGCCTCGTAAAGGTAAATGGAGAGGTGGAGACCAGGCGCGGCAGGAAGCTGAAGGAAGGCGACGTGGTAACCTTTCAGCAAAATGAGATCAGAATTGAACGATAAAAGCGCCTGATGGCAGAAAAAGAGGAAACATGATTATCAAGTCAATCGAATTGGCGGACTACAGGAATTATGATTCTCTTAGGATGCAGTTTGACAGAGGGACGAATATCCTTTACGGCGACAATGCGCAGGGAAAAACAAATATTTTAGAGGCAATCTTTGTGGCGGCCACCACCAAGTCCCACAAGGGCAGCAAAGACAGCGAGATCATTCAATTTGGCAAAGAGGAATCGCATATCAGGACTTATCTGGAAAAGGAAGGCATTGAGACAAGAGTGGATATGCACCTCCGCAAAAGCAGGTCGAAGGGAATTGCCATCGACGGACAGAAGATAAAAAAAGCGGCGGATCTCCTCGGCTTATGCAATGTCGTCTTTTTTTCTCCAGAAGATTTAGGGCTCATCAAAAACGGGCCTTCGGAGAGAAGAAGGTTTGTGGATATGGAGTTGTGCCAGCTGGACAGCATTTATCTGTACAACTTAAACCATTACAATAAAATTATCAACCAGAGAAACAAGCTTTTGAAGGATATGTATTTCAATCCTGACTTAAAGGAGACGTTGGGAATCTGGGATATGCAGCTTGTGTCCTTCGGGAGCAAGATTATTGAACTGCGCAGAATGTTTATCAGCCAGTTGAATGATATCATTTACGAAATTCACAAAAAGTTATCCGGCGGGAAGGAAGAGCTTTCCATCCAATATGAGCCCAATGTAGAGGCAAAAGACTTTGAACAAAAGCTGAAAACCAGCCGGGAGAAAGACATCAAGGCAAAGATGACGTCTGCGGGACCCCACAGGGATGATTTTTCTTTTCTGATCGGGGACGTAGACATTAGAAAATATGGATCGCAGGGTCAGCAGCGCACGGCGGCTTTGTCCTTAAAGCTCTCTGAAATCGAGCTTGTAAAGAAAATTGCAAAGGATACGCCGATTTTACTGTTAGACGACGTGTTGTCGGAACTGGACTCCAACAGGCAGAATTACCTGCTCAACAATATCAGGGATATCCAGACTATCATCACCTGTACCGGTCTGGAAGAATTTGTCAATAACCGGTTTGAGATCAATCGGGTTTTTCAGGTGATAAACGGGACGGTCACCTGTATGAACCATTCTTAAAAAGCGTTGAAATCGGCCGCTCTGGCGGCGGAATGGAGATTTAGATGAACAAAGAAACCATGAGCAGCACCACGGTGGAACATGAATATGGCGCTGACGAGATCCAGATTCTGGAAGGTCTGGAAGCGGTCAGAAAGCGCCCAGGTATGTATATCGGGACGACGGCCAGCAGGGGCCTTCATCACCTTGTCTACGAAATTGTGGACAATTCCGTAGATGAGGCTTTGGCTGGTTACTGCGATACCATCGAGGTTACCATCAACGAAGGAAATTCCGTCACGGTAGTGGACAACGGCCGCGGGATTCCCGTAGGGATCAACCATAAGGCTGGGATCCCTGCGGTGGAGGTGGTGTTTACCATCCTTCACGCCGGCGGAAAATTCGGCGGCGGGGGCTATAAGGTTTCCGGCGGCCTCCACGGCGTAGGCGCGTCTGTGGTAAACGCTCTCTCAAACTGGCTTGAGGTAGAAATCTACCAGGACGGGAAAATATATAAACAGCGCTATGAGCGCGGAAATGTATGTTACCCGCTAAAGGAAGTAGGTACCTGCGAACTGGAAAAGACGGGCACCAGGGTGACCTTTTTGCCCGACGACACGATTTTCACAGAAACCACCGTCTTTGACTTTGACGTCCTGAAAAGAAGACTCCGGGAAATGGCGTTTCTGACAAAAGGTCTGCGGATTATCTTAAAGGACGACAGGCAGGATGAAATCCCTGTGGATACTGAAAACAGTCAGATCAACGAGCTGTTAAGGCGCGCTGAGGCGGACAGGATGGAGGAAACTGCTGCAGGCGCAGCGCTTGAAAAAAAGCCGAAACGGGCAGAGTTTTATTACGAGGGCGGCATCAAGCAGTTTGTGGCTTATCTGAATAAGAGCAAGACGCCTCTCTATGAAAATATTCTCTATTTTGAAGGGGAGAAAAACCATGTGTATGTGGAGGTTGCCTTCCAGCACAATGATTCCTACAACGAGAGCGTGTTCAGCTTTGTGAACAATATCAATACGCCGGAGGGCGGCACGCATCTGATGGGATTCCGCAATGCTATTACAAAGACCTTTAACGATTATGCCAGGAGTGCAAAGCTGTTAAAGGACAGCGAGCCGAACCTGTCCGGGGAAGACATCCGGGAGGGCCTGACGGCTATCGTCAGCGTCAAGATAGAGGATCCCCAGTTTGAAGGACAGACCAAGCAAAAGCTGGGAAACAGCGAGGCAAGAAGTGCAGTTGACAGTATTGTCAGTGAACAGCTCACTTATTTTCTGGAGCAAAACCCTGCTATCGCCAAGTCGATCTGCGAAAAATCCATTTTGGCGCAGCGGGCAAGGGAAGCTGCCAGAAAGGCAAGGGATCTGACCAGGAGAAAAACAGCTCTGGAAGGGCTGTCTCTGCCCGGAAAGCTGGCAGACTGCTCCGATAAGGATCCAAAAAACTGCGAGATTTACATTGTGGAGGGAGATTCTGCAGGAGGAAGCGCAAAAACGGCGCGTTCCCGCGCAACCCAGGCAATCCTTCCCCTGCGGGGCAAAATCTTAAATGTGGAGAAGGCGCGTCTTGACAAGATATACGCAAACGCGGAGATCAAGGCCATGATTACTGCCTTTGGGACAGGAATCCACGATGATTTTGACATTACAAAGCTCCGCTATAACAAGATCATCCTGATGACCGACGCCGATGTGGACGGCGCACATATCAGCACCCTGCTTTTGACATTTATCTATCGGTTTATGCCGGAGCTGATCAAGGAAGGCCATGTTTACCTGGCAAAGCCTCCTCTTTACAAGCTGGAGAAGAACAAAAAAATCTGGTATGCTTACAGCGACGATGAGCTGGACAGGATCCTTCAGGAAGTAGGGCGGGATCAAAATAATAAGATCCAACGTTACAAGGGTCTTGGCGAGATGGATGCAGAACAGCTCTGGGAGACTACCATGGATCCTGAGCGCAGGATTTTGCTGCGGGTCAACTATGACCAGGAAATGGAGTCGGAATTGGATCTGACCTTCACCACGCTGATGGGCGACAAGGTGGAACCCAGGCGCGAATTTATTGAGGAAAACGCCAAGTTTGTAAAGAATCTGGACATCACGTAACGCTTTTTTGATACATCAATGTCCATAAACTCATTATGCGCAAAAACGGCGCACAAGAGGTGTAAGAATGAACGATGATATTTTTGACAAGGGCCCGGAAATAGACAAGATCGAGGAAGTGGACTTAAAGGAGCGGATGGAGACGTTCTACATAGATTATGCCATGAGCGTAATCGCCGCCAGGGCTCTTCCTGATATCAGGGACGGTTTAAAACCCGTTCAGCGCCGGGTGCTCTATTCTATGGTAGAGCTGCACAATGATTATGACAAGCCCCACAGGAAAAGCGCCCGTATCGTAGGAGACGCCATGGGTAAATACCATCCCCACGGCGACAGCTCCATCTACGGCGCCCTGGTGAATATGGCGCAGGAATGGTCCACAAGATACCCGCTGGTGGACGGACATGGAAACTTTGGTTCTATGGACGGGGATGGGGCGGCGGCCATGCGTTACACGGAGGCAAGACTTTCCAGAATTTCCTCCCAGCTTTTAGCGGATATCGACAAAGACACGGTTGACTTTGTCCCCAACTTTGACGATACGGAAAAGGAGCCCGTCGTGCTGCCCAGCCGTTATCCCAATCTTTTGGTAAACGGCACCACAGGGATTGCCGTCGGTATGGCCACCAATATCCCTCCCCACAATCTCCGTGAAGTGATCCGTGCGGTGGTAAAGATCATCGACAACAAGATCAATGAAAACAGGGGCACCGACATCGAGGAGATTCTGGAGATCATCAAGGCACCAGATTTTCCCACAGGTGGACTGATCTTAGGGACGAGGGGCTGCGAGGAGGCCTATCGGACAGGACGGGGTAAAATCCTTGTGAGGGCTGTCACCGACATTGAGACGCTTCCCAACGGGAAGACCCAGATCGTGGCCACGGAACTGCCCTATATGGTGAACAAGGCGAACCTGATCATCAAGATTGCGGAGCTTGTAAAGCTGAAAAAGATCGACGGCATTACGGATATCCGGGACGAATCCAACCGGGAAGGCGTCAGGGTAGTGATTGAACTGCGCAAGGATGCCAACGCCAATGTGATCTTAAATCAATTGTACAAGCATACGCAGCTGCAGGATACCTTTGGCGTCATCATGCTTTCCCTGGTCAACAATGAGCCAAAGGTGACAAATCTTTTGGAGATGCTTACCTATTACCTGAAGCATCAGGAAGAAGTCATCACCAGAAGGACAAAGTATGAGTTAAACAAGGCGGAGGAAAGGGATCATATTTTACAAGGTCTCTTGAAAGCCCTTGATTTTATTGATGAAGTGATCTCGATTATCCGAAGCAGCGATACGCCGCAGACCGCCAGAAACAGATTGATGGAGCGGTTCGGTCTGTCGGAAGTACAGGCGACGGAAATCGTCAATATGCGTCTGAGGGCTTTAACCGGCCTGGAGCGGGAAAAGCTGGAGAAGGAACATGAGGAACTTCAGATCCGCATCGGGGAGCTGAAAGCAATCCTGGCCGATGAAAAACTCCTGCTTGGCGTGATCCGGGAAGAAATTTTAGTTATCTCTGAAAAATACGGGGACGACAGGCGCAGCAAGATCGGGTACGACGAGTCGGACATCTCCATGGAAGACCTGATTTCCAGAGAAAATACGGTAATCGCCATGACGAACCTTGGCTACATCAAACGGATGACCGTAGATAATTTCAAGGCGCAGAACAGGGGCGGAAAAGGCATCAAGGGGATGCAGACCATCGAGGAGGACTTTATCGAAGACCTTCTGATGACCACGACCCACCATTACTTATACTTTTTCACCAATTTTGGACGGGTATACCGTCTGAAGGCTTATGAGATACCGGAAGCCGGCAGGACGGCGCGGGGAACTGCTATCGTCAATCTGCTGATGCTGTCTCCCGGTGAGAAAATTACGGCGATGATCCCCATACAGGAATACGACGACAGCAAAAATCTGTTTATGGTGACCAGGCAGGGGATCGTGAAAAAAACTTCTCTGCAGGAGTTTTCCAACATCCGCAAAAACGGGCTGAACGCCATCACGTTAAAAGATGACGACGAGCTGATCGAGGTGAAGTCCACCGATCAGAACAGCGAGATCTTCCTGGTGACCAAGCATGGGATGTGTATCCGTTTTAAAGAGACGGATGTGCGCAACACAGGCCGTTCCTCCATGGGTGTTATCGGTATGAATTTAGACGATCAGGATGAAGTGGTCGGAATGCAGCTGCAAAGCCAGGGGGATTCCCTGTTAGTGGTTTCACAAAACGGCCTTGGAAAACGCACGGCCCTGGAGGAATTTACCATCCAGAAGCGCGGCGGGAAGGGCTTAAAGTGTTACAAGATCACGGAAAAGACGGGAGATGTGATCGGCGTCAAGGCAGTGAGCGATGAAAACGAGATCATGCTGATCACCACGGAAGGGATCATTATCCAGCTGAGATGCCAGGATATCTCCACGTTGGGGAGAATTACCTCCGGCGTGAAAATGATGGATCTGGATCACGGTGTAAAGATTGCAAAGATTGCAAAGGTCCGGGAAAAAATTTCCAACGGTGAGCAGGAATTTGACAACGTGGAAGACGCAATCCAGGATTCCGCACAGCCGGAAACTGTATAACAGCATTTAAAACGCAAGCCAAGCCTGGACGCTTGGCTTGCTGTATGGTGAAAGATATGCCGCTCATGCGGCAGAAACTCGGAGGATGTTTCAAATGGAAACTTATAGTATTTTCAAAGATCTGGCGATCATCATTATCTTTGCAAAATTTTTTGGAATCCTGGCCAGGAAATGCAAAGCGCCCCAGGTGGTAGGGGAGATTATTGCCGGGCTTTTGATCGGCCCCAGCGTCCTGCATCTGGTAGAGCAGACAGAATTTCTAAACGGCATGGCGGAAGTGGGCGTGGTGCTTTTGATGTTCTCCGCCGGTCTGGATACAGATTTAAAAGAGCTGCTAAAGACGGGCCCCGTGGCTTTTCTCATCGCCTGCTGCGGCGTATTGGTTCCGCTGGTGGGCGGCAGTCTGCTTTATATGGGATTTTACGGGGCGGCTCCCTGGGGATCTGAAAAGTTTTACACGGCAGTGTTTGTGGGCGTGATTATGACGGCTACCAGCGTCAGCATCACGGTGGCGTCCCTGCGGGAGATGGGAAAATTAAAGGGAAAGATCGGCACCACGATTACCAGCGCTGCGATCATTGACGATGTGATCGGAATCATCGTTCTGACCTTTGTGGTGGGCTTCCGCAGTCCAGGCTCCAATCCCGGAAGAGTCGTTTTGTCCACCTTTTTGTTCTTTGTCATGGCGCTGGTGGTGGGTTATATCCTGTTTCGGATCTTCCAGGGAATTGACGATCGCTATCCCCACACCAGGCGGATCCCCATCATCAGTCTGGCCCTGTGCTTTTTCTTTGCCTATGCGGCGGAAAAATACTTTGGAATCGCAGACATTACCGGCGCCTATGTGGCCGGGATCATTCTCTGTTCCATGCGGGATTCCTCTTACGTTGAGCAGAAAATGGAAGTCAGCTCCTATATGATCTTTGGCCCTGTGTTTTTTGCCAGTATCGGCTTAAAGACGAACATCGACAACGTGGACGGGAGCATCCTGCTGTTTTCCATCGGATTTGTCATCGTTGCACTGCTGACAAAAATCATCGGCTGCGGGCTGATGGCGAAGCTGTGCAGATTCCGCCTGATGGACAGCTTAAAGATTGGCGTGGGAATGATGACCCGCGGGGAGGTGGCGCTGATCGTGGCGCAGAAAGGGCTTTCTGTGGGATTATTGTCCCCCGTGTACTTTACGTCGGTGATCCTGCTCATCATCGTATCCAGTATTTCGACGCCAATTTTGCTGAAACTGCTCTACGCCAAAGACCGGGGCGGAGAAAGCCTGTAAGGAAACTCTCCGTTTACGCAGGAGCCGCTGAAATGGAAAAATGAGGGACAAAATGCCGGATCAGACAGCCTTTGAAAATGCAAAGAAAAAAATCATCGGGGCGGACAGGCAGCGGATCGGGATCGGCACGCTTTCTGAAAAGACGGTTCATGCCATTTTAAAGAACTACTATGAACCGGATGAGGACTATCAGGAGATTCCCATTGAAAATTATGTGGCGGACATTTACCGGGACGGCCGGATCATAGAGATCCAGACCAGGCAGCTTGGCAAACTGCGCAGCAAGCTGGCGGCTTTCCTTCCTAACTACCAGGTGACGGTAGTCTACCCCATCCCGCGGGAAAAGTGGGTCATCTGGATCGATGAGGAAACCGGGGCGCTCACCAGCAAAAGGAAATCCCCCGTCAAGGGGAACCCTTATATGGCCTTCCCGGAATTGTATCAGATTAAAATGTTTTTAAAGGATCCTCATCTGAAATTCCGGCTGGTCTTGTTGGATATGGAGGAATACCGGCTGTTAAACGGATGGAGCCGGGACAGGAAAAGAGGTTCCAGCCGCTTTGACCGGGTTCCGTCCCAGTTGGTGGAGGAAGTTACGATAGATTGTCTGGAGGACTATATGCAGTTTGTCCCCTATGAACTGGAGAGGGCTTTTACCTCGGAAGAATTTGCAAAGGCCGCCCATATTTCCACCCCCCTGGCCCGTGACGTCTTAAATATCCTGTATCATGTACAGACGGTGACCCGGGTGGGAAAGAAGGGGAACCAGTACCTGTATGAGGTACTGGATCTTTCTTAGGCAATATATGATTTCGTTTTCCTCATTCTTCCCAAAGGGTTTTTCAACGTCCTAGCAAACGGAAAGCTGTCAATTTCCCTGATCTATGAGTTTTTTCCATTGGCTATATTCTGGCGTTTCATCCCATTCTAATGCCCTGTCAATATAAAACTCTGCTAACTCAAAAGACGCCGGGGGCGTCAATGGTATGAAAAGATAATATGCCATTAAAAATGCACAGCGGGCGGCGGCTTTCACACTATTTCCTCTCTGAAACTTGTGTAACGACGCCTCTAACACAAAGAACAGATTCAGCCGATTGACCTCGCTTTCATCCGTATAAAAGTCGTTAAGATCGGCAGGGGTTAATTCAAAGATGGTTTTTTCATCAAAATACGGGTGTTCAAAATCTATGTTGATCTTTATACTTTTTTTCATAGCTCCATGATTTTTAGTTTTGAAACTTACTGGCGGCGGATGGACAGTACACTGGGAATACATATTATACCAATCAAATGTGAAAAAATCTATCACTCATCGGGAAAGTTTATCAAAATTTTTTCTTGCAAATCTTTTGCTGAAATCTTCGTGTATATCAAATAAAAACGCCCGGGCGGTTTTGTATCGCCCGGAGCGTTCCTATCCGTTGTCCCGGCTCGTCCTAAGTCAATTGTGGACAAGCCTAAACGGAAATCAATATCGGTAATTTTTCAGGATCTGACGGAATCCCAGGCAGATCATCACGCTGACCACGCCAAGCAGGAACATCATAAGCGCTGCCCCGGAGCCCTTCCCGGAACCGAACAGCCGAGCCAGAAGCCCCTGGGAATCGGCGGCGGCCATCAAGGGCTCGCAGACTTTGTCTACCATAAAACCGCCCCAGAAGGTTCCGATGGGAATGGTAAAAAATTGCAGCGTATTCCGGCAGGAATAAATCCTTCCCTGCATCTGCGCAGGAATGGTACTGCGCAGGATCACATCCAGGTTTGCATTCATGATGGGCACTACGCTCCATCCGATGATCTGGGCCACACACCATAGAAAGGGCGTCCTGGAAAAGGCCAACAGAAAATTTTCCGTCCCCAGGGAAAACAGCATGGTCAGATAAATGACGCGGACGCGGTTTTTTGGAGCGGGCAGTATTGTCACCAGGATACTTCCTGCCAGAGTGGCGATCCCGGCACAGGAGGTCACAGCCGCCAGCACCGTCTTTCCGCCGTTTGGCGAAGACAGCACATAAGGGGGCAGCACCGCGTCGAAGGCGGAGGCTGCAAAATTGACTCCTGCCAAAAAGAAGATCAGCACAAGGATCAGGCTGTTTTTGTGCAGATACGAAAACCCTGTCTTTATACTCCCCCAGAAAGATTCCCTCTGCTCCTCCCCCGTCAGTGAATCCACTGCGGGGATTGTTACGAAGAATAAAAGCGCCAGAAAAGCGATGGCAAAGGTAAAAAGATCCACATAGAGGACGCCGTTTATCCCCACCAGGGCAAACAGCGCTGTGGCGAACACCGGGTGCAGGATGGTGACCAGGGAGCCGGAGAAGGATCTCATCCCGCTGACCCTCTGATACTGATCCTTGGGGGTAATGAGCGTCATGGCCACGTCGCTTGCAGGCTGCTGTATTGTGTTCATCAGCCCAATTACTGCGTTCATCATGTACATATGGACAGGCAGCAGGGAATCTGTCCAAAGAAGGAACAGCACCGCGACGGAACAGCAGGCTGCAAAGGCGTCGCAGCACAACATGGTTCTCTTTTTGTCCCATCTGTCGCTCAAAGCGCCGGCAAAAATGCTCATCAGGACGTAAGGCGCATAGGAACAGATAGATAAAAGCGCTGTCTGAAGCGCCGAGCCTGTCTTTTCATACAGCCACAGGGCCAGCGCAAAATTGGTCATGCTGCTGCCCAGCTGGGACAGCGACTGGGTAGACCACAGGATAAAAAAGGTTTTCAGTTCCTTGAAAGATTGTTTCATATGACTTTGCTCCTTTGAAAATGATATGTATTCCGGCATCAAATTTGCAAAGTCCGAGGATAGCGGCCCATTTTAAGGCCATCTACGCTCCATGCAGTATCCTCAAACCTTGCATGGAGCGGAAGCAATGATCAAAAGCATTTTTCTGTGTCAGTCCTCCTCTTCATTTTTTGCGGACAGCGCCAGGGAAAAGATAAACTCCGTCCCCTCCCCCACGGTGCTGATGACGTTGATGTTTTCCTCATGACAGTTGATGATCTCTTTCACGATGGAAAGGCCAAGTCCTGTGCCCCGCTTGTCCTTGCCCCGGGAGAGATCCGATTTGTAAAACCGATCCCAGATGAGCTTCAGGTCTTCTTTTGGGATACCGATCCCGGTATCTTTTACGGAGACAAAGAGTTTATTTTTCTTCAGGGAGGTTTCCACCTTGATCACCGAGTCGTTGTGGCTGAACTTAATGGCATTGTCGATCAGATTGTAGAGCACCTGCTGTATCTTTTCCATATCTGCATACACATACATCTCCTCGCCGGTGAGGATCAGTTCAATGGCGATGGTCTTCTTCCGGCAGGTGCCCTCGAAGGAGGCGGCAGTGCGGCGTATGATCTGGTTGATGTCAAAATCCGTCTTGTCTAACAGCATTCCCTTGGTGTTTAAATTGTTTAAGGTCAGCAGGCTGTTGGTGAGCTTGGTCAGGCGCTCCGTCTCGTTTAACACGATCTCTAAATATTTCTGATACTGCTCCTGTGGAATGGTGCCGTCCAGCATGGCTTCCAGATATCCCCGGATGGAGGTTAAGGGAGAGCGGAAATCGTGGGAGACATTGGCCACAAATTTTTTCTGGTCGTCCTCTGCGCCTGCAATCTGGCTTGCCATGTAGTTTAAGCAGGCTGCCAGATATCCCATCTCATCCTCGCTGTCCACCTGAAATTCGTAGTGCATATTTCCGGCGGCGTACTGTTCGGTGGCGTGAGTGATCTTCCGGAGAGGGATATATACGATCTCCGTAAAGAAGATCAGGATGATCAGAGACAGCAGCAGTAAAATGATCAGAGTGATATAGGAGATATTTAAAAGGCTGCTGCAGGAAGCCTGGATGTCGTTCATGTCGCAGTGGATCACCACATACCCCCGCACCTTGTAATTGGAGGTGATGGGGGAGAGGACGCTCAAGACATCCGATTCAAAGCTGCCGAAAAAATCGTCGATGATATAGTAGGAGCCGCTGGTGACCGTGGGGTCAAAGCCTTCGATGATAATCACTTCCTCCACATTGAGCGGCGTGTTGGTGTCCAATACCAGACGCCCGGAAGGGTTGATGATGCGGATGGTGGAATCCAGATAGACCGACAGGGAGTCCAGCTGCATTTTCACCGTCTCCAGATCGGTCTGGCTGGTATAAAGGCCGTTTGCGTAAGTGCCTGCGATGAGGGTGGCTTCCGCGTACAGGTCTTCCGCTTTTTCCCGGATGAGATGTTCCCTGGTCATGCTGGGCACAAAGGTAGTTACCATGATAAAGCTGAACGCACCAAAGATGATGTAGGCCAGCACAAATTTTAAATAGAGGGTTTTCTTCATCCGTTCCTTACCTCAAATTTGTAACCGATGCCCCAGATCGTGCTGATCTTCCAATTGGCGTGATCTTTGATTTTTTCCCGCAAACGCTTTATGTGCACGTCCACGGTACGGGTGTCCCCGATATACTCATACCCCCATATCTGGTCTAAAAGCTGCTCTCTGGTAAACACATGGTTGGGCGAGGAAGCCAGGAAGTACAAAAGCTCCAGCTCCTTTGGCGGCATATCCACGCTGTGTCCCATGTAGACCACGGAATAGTTGGTAAGGTTGATGGATAGATCCTGGTATTCCACGCATTTGACATTGGCGTTTTCGGAAGCCTGCGGGGTGGAGCGGTAGCGGCGCAGCACCGCCTTTGCCCGGGCGACCAGCTCTTTGGAGTCGAAGGGCTTTTCCATGTAGTCGTCGGCGCCCAGCTCCAGCCCAAGCACTTTGTCAAAGACCTCTCCCTTGGCGGAGAGCATGATGATCGGGACGGAATATCTGGCCCGGACTTCCCGGCACACCTGGTAACCGTCCATGCCCGGCAGCATGATGTCAAGCAGGATCAGGTTAGGGGAAAAGCTTTCCATGGCGGGAAGAACCGATTCCCCGTCGTTTACGATCAGCGTCTCAAAGCATTCCTTCGTCAGATAAAGGGAGATCAGTTCCGCGATATTGTTGTCGTCGTCTACAATTAAAATTTTCTGTTTGCTGACCATGTTTTCTCCATTTCCATGCGCTTTATGCGTTTACCAAAATGACATATTTATCATTTTTGTAGAGTACAGGTACAAAGAACTCTATTTTTAAAATTTTTTGATCTTCTTATCTGTTTTCTGAAACAGCGCTTTTATCGGAATGTAACAATTGTGACGCCTGCGTCACCTTCTCCGTATTCACCCAGACGGTATTCTTTCACATACTTTAACCGCTTTAAATGGTTGTGAACCGCGTTTCGCAGGGCGCCTGTTCCCTTGCCGTGCACCACCCGGACGCTGGGCATATGGGCCAGATAAGCGTCGTCTAAATATTTGTCCAACAGAGGGATCGCCTCGTCTACCGTTTTTCCCAACAGATCGATCTGTGAAGAAACGGATAAGCTTTTGGACATCTTCAGCTTGCCGGTGCCGGAGTGCTGCAGCTTGGGCGCAGAGATTTCATTTTCCTCTATGAGCACCAGATCTTTCACATTGGTCTGGGTGCGGATGATGCCGCATTGCACAAAGAGACCGCCCCTTGCATCGGGGAGAGTGCTGACCGTGCCCTTTAGGCCCATGGAAAGGATTTTTACCATATCGCCTTTTTTCAGTTTTTTGGGATCCAAAGTCTGTTGTTTTGGCTGTTTTTCTGTTTTTAGGGACAGACGGCTGTTTTTTTCGTCAATTTGATCCCGGATTTTCTGCCGCTTGCGCTCCAGTTCCCGGATATCAGTTCCAGCGTTTGCCTTGTGCAGATCCCGGATGGTCTCGTCTGCCATCTCCTTTGCTTCCTGGAGAATTTCCCTTGCCTTTTCGTTGGCTTCCCTGAGAATCCGGTCTTTCGACTGATCGATCTTTGCGTTTTTTTGCTCCAGTTGTTCCTGCAGGGCCTGGATCTGGGCCTTGTGGGATTGGATCTCCTGCTGTTCTCTCTCGATGGCGATGCGGCTCTGCTCCAGGTCTGCAATCACGTCTTCAAAACTCTTTTCTTCCCTGCTGATCTGATCCCTGGCCGACTGGATGATGTGTTCCGGCAGGCCCAGCTTGGCGGAAATGGCAAAGGCATTGCTCTTTCCCGGGATGCCGATGAGCAGGCGGTATGTGGGCTGCAGCGTCTCCACGCTGAACTCGCAGCAGGCGTTTTCCACATAATCCGTGGACAGGGCGTAGATCTTCAGCTCGCTGTAATGGGTGGTGGCCATGGTGCGGATACCCCTGTCATGGAGGAAATTTAAAATGGCAATGGCCAGGGCGGCGCCCTCTGTGGGATCTGTCCCGGCTCCCAGCTCGTCAAAGAGGCAGAGGGAATTTTCGTCTGCATTGGCCAGGATGTGGACGATGGTTTTCATATGGGAGGAAAAGGTGGACAGGCTCTGTTCGATGCTCTGCTCATCCCCGATATCCGCATAAACCTCCGTAAAGACAGACAATTCGGAACGATCCATCGCCGGAATGTGCAGGCCGGCCTGGCCCATGAGGGTCAACAGGCCCACCGTCTTTAAGGAAACGGTCTTGCCGCCGGTATTGGGGCCGGTGATAATCAAAAGATCAAAATCCTTTCCCAGGTGGATGTCGATGGGCACGACCTTTTTCTTGTCCAGCAGGGGATGCCTGCCCTTTCGGATGTAGATGTAATGGCTGGTGTTGAAAATAGGTTCCGTGGCGTTTAAGTCCATGGCCAGCTTTGCCCTGGCGAAGATAAAGTCCAGCGCAGTCATGATCTTTTGATCCTCGGCAAGCTCTTTGGTGTGTTCCGCGGCCTGGGCGCTCAGGGAAGCCAGTATGGCCTCGATCTCCTCTTTCTCCTGCAGGTCCAGTTCCTTTAAGTGATTGTTCAGCTCCACCACGGAGGCCGGCTCGATGAAAAAGGTGGAGCCGGTGGCAGACTGGTCGTGAACCATGCCGTTTACCTGCGCCTTATACTCCGCTTTCACGGGAATGCAGTAGCGGTTGTTGCGCATGGTGATCACGCCGTCCTGGAGATACGTGCGATAGGGGCCGTTTAACATATTGGCGAGCTGGGTGTGGATCTTATCGTTGGTAACCGCCATGGAACGGCGGATGTTTTTTAATTTCGGGCTGGCGTCGTCCGCTATTTCCTCCTCGGAGAGAATGCACCGCCTGATCTCGTTTACCAGCTGGGCCAGGGGCACCAGTTCCCGGAAATAGCCGTCCAGGCTGTCATCCGGCGCATCTTCATTGTTTTTCCTGCCATAGGTTTTGATCCGGCTGACATTTTCCAGCATGGAAGCAATCTTTAAGAGCTCCGGTGCAGACAAGGTGCTTCCGATTTCCAGCGACCGGATGGAAAAGCCAAGGTCTTTGTTATTGCCAAAGGAAGTGCTGCCGGATCGGAACAGACGGTTTAAGCCGTCTCTTGTCTCAGCCTGGGCGTTTTTGATCCAGTCTAAGTCCGTGGAAGGAATCAGCTCCCGGCACATTTTTTTCCCGGGCTCAGAGTCCGCCTTTTCGGTCAGCATCCCGATAATCTTATCAAATTCCAGCGTCTTTAATACTTTTTGATTCATACTGCTCCTGCTCTGCGTTATTTCTATTCTACTGCAAAATCAGCCTGCAGTGAAAAGTATATCATAATCTGTGCAAAAACGCGAGTGTTTTGCATGAGGGAGGATGATTTTCCTCAGAATGTGAAGTTGACAAAGCGGTCTGTTATGTTAAAATAAAACCGATATTGCGTGGATGGCGGCGTATGGAAGGATGCGTATCAAAAAAGGCGGGGGATCATGGAAGAAATCGTGTTATATCACCGGCCCGATGTGCCGGGGAAGACGGTGTATACGGACAAGATCAAGGGCGTGCTGGTGCAGATGGGAGTGAAGATCAAAAATCTGACGCCGTCCAGGTGGGAGAAAACGGTTGGGCTTCTGGCAGGGGTTGAGGAAGCTGCGCCGGAGGGGCGGGAGACTGCCGTAGGGGAAGCTGTTTTTGAGGAACCGTTTTCCGCCGCAGCGTCTGCGGAACCAGAGGTCACGGAAGAATTTTTGGTGATCTGCGGCTTTACACAGGAGAGGCTTGACCTGCTTTTGGAAAGGCTAAAGGCAGCAGGCGTCCCGAGGACGGTGATGAAGGCGGTGCTCACGCAGACCAACTCCCGGTGGACAGTGTCCCGGCTTTACTGGCAGATGGTAAAAGAGCGCATCCAGATGGAGCCGCAGAAAAGGAAAAATCAGTAAGAGGCGGGGAAATGGAGAAAAACGGCCAATATCAAAAGACAATCTACGCCTGTTTTATCGCTTATATCGTACAGGCTATCGTAAATAATTTTGCCCCTCTTTTGTTTCTGACTTTTCAGAATACCTACCAGATCCCTTTGTCCAGCATCACCGTGCTGGTGACGGTCAATTTCGGACTGCAGCTTGCGGTGGATCTGGCTTCTGTCGGATTTGTGGACAAGGTGGGCTACCGGGTTTCCATGCTGGCAGCGCATCTCTGCGCGGCGGCGGGCATCCTGTCCTTAGCTTTTCTGCCGGAGCTTCTGCCGGATCCCTTCTGGGGGCTTTTGTTGTCCGTGGTGATCTATGCGGTGGGCGGCGGGCTTTTGGAGGTCTTGGTGAGCCCTGTGATGGAAGCCTGTCCCACGGCCCACAAGGAAAAGGCCATGAGCCTGCTGCATTCCTTTTACTGCTGGGGCCATGTGGGCGTGGTGCTGCTCTCCACCCTGTTTTTTCAGGTATTCGGCATTGAAAACTGGAAGATCCTCTCCTGCATCTGGGCTCTGGTGCCCCTGGCAAATTTCTTTCTGTTTGCCCGGGCGCCCATAGCGTCTCTGTTAAAGGAAGGGGAGAAGGGCTATTCCATCAGGGAACTGGCGGGGAAAAAGCTGTTTTGGATTTTCCTTTTGATGATGGTTTGCGCCGGGGCCAGCGAGCAGTCTGTGAGCCAATGGGCCTCTGCCTTTGCGGAGCAGGGGCTGGGGGTTGGCAAGATGGCAGGAGACCTGGCCGGGCCTATGGCTTTTGCAGTCTTCATGGGCAGTTCCAGAGCTTTTTACGGAAAATTTGGGGATCGGATCCATCTTGACCGATTCATGACGGGCAGCAGTCTTTTGTGCGTGGCCTCCTATCTGTGTATCTGTCTGGTGCCGGGCCCGGTGACTGGGTTTTTGGGCTGTGCGCTCTGCGGGCTTTCGGTGGGCATTATGTGGCCGGGTACTTTCAGCAAGGCGGCAGCGGCTCTGCCCCGGGGAGGTACGGCGCTGTTTGCACTGTTGGCGCTGGCGGGGGATTTGGGCTGTTCCGGCGGGCCCACTCTGACGGGTATGGTCTCCAGCCATTTTGGGGATGATCTGAGGAAGGGAATCCTGGCAGCCGTGATTTTTCCTGTGCTGATGACTGTCCTGATTATATCCGGCAGGGGCGAAGCGGGAAAGACGCGCAGATAAGCGGCGGTACTTTACTTTTTACGGAAGATTCGCTATACTGGTAAAAGAATTCCCTGCCGGATTCCCGGCCGTGAATGGTGCTTTGAGAGGAGGGAATCTCCGTGCCTGACAAAGAGCAGAACACGCAAAGCGACTTTATGATCGAAAAGATAAAGACCCGGCCTTTGAATCGGAGGAAACTGATCCGCCGCACCATCCTGACCGCATCCATGGCAGTGATTTTCGGCTTGATCGCCTGCGTGACTTTTCTGGTGCTGGAGCCGATTATCAGCAACTGGCTCTATCCGGAGGAGGAGCCAAGGGTCGTGATTTTCCCGGAAGATCAGGAAGAAATGTCTCCGGAGGAGATGCTGGCGGAACCCGCCGCTACGGAAAGTCCTTCCCCTGCCCCGGAGCCGGAGGAGGAACAGATCCAGGAGCAGATCCAGGAAATTTTATCGGGGGCGAGCCTTGGGCTGGAAAACTATGCGCAGCTTTATATTGCGCTGCAGGACATCATCAATAACCCGTATTTAAGCGAGGACGGCGAGGAATACCGGGCTTCCCTGAGCCAGCACATGGTGACGGTGCGGGGGGTTACCTCCAATATCGACTGGTTTGAAAATGTGCAGGAGAGCAGCAACCAGACTTCCGGCCTGATTGTGGCAGACAACGGCAGGGAGCTTTTGATCCTGGTGGATTACACCCCGTTGGAAGATGCGGAAAATCTGGTGTTGGATTTAAACGAGGGGAATGACCTGATCGACGTGTATCGGAAGGGTCTGGATGAAGACACCAATCTGGCAGTGCTGGCGGCGTCAAAGGACAACCTGCCGCCGGACTGGATGGAATGGGACGGCCTGGCTGTGGCGTCCTTAGGGTCTTCCAACAGTAATTTCCTGACAGGAATGCCGGTGATCGCCATGGGAAGCCCTATGGGCGTCAGCGGTTCCGTGGGATACGGGATTCTCACCTCTGACGGGCTTTCGCTGACCGGGCCGGACCGGAAGTATAAGCTGCTGACCACGGACATCGACGGCAGCAGGAATGCGGAAGGGGTTCTCTTTAATTTGCAGGGCCAGGTGATCGGGATCATCACGGACGGCGAAGCGGAAGACATGGAGAATCTGATCAGGGCCTATGGCATCACAGAGATCAAGCGGGTCATCGAAAAGCTCTCCAATGAGGAATCCTTTCCTTATCTGGGCATCACGGGCGCGGATGTGACGGGCTATGCGCACAGAGATCTAAAGGTTCCTTACGGGGCTTATGTGACGGAGTTAGAGATGGATTCCCCGGCCATGCTGGCGGGCATCCAGGTGGGCGACGTAGTGACAGCCATCGACGACACAAGTATTCAATCCTTTGCGGGATACTGCACGCAGCTGATGCAGATGACGCCGGGCAGGCAGGTAGAGCTGACCGTGAGCCGTCAGGTGCAGGAGGAATATAAAGAAATGCGGTTTTCCATACAACTGGGAGAGCGGCGGGTCAATTAAAGGGCGGCCTTCCCTATTTTAGACGGGCGTGGGCAAAGCGCGCCAGGGGGTAACAGTTTGAAATACATCAAAGAGTTAAAAGAGGGGGACAGGGTCAGCGACATCTATCTGTGCAAGCACAGGCAGGCGGCGGTCACAAAAAATGGCAAGCCTTATGAGAGCGTGATCCTGCAGGATAAGACGGGCACCATAGACGCCAAGGTTTGGGAGCCGAACAATCCGGGAATAGACGATTACGACGCCTTAGATTACATAGAGGTATTCGGGGATGTGACAAATTTCCAGGGAACCCTGCAGGTCAATGTAAAGCGCATCCGGGTGTGCCGGGGAGAGGAATACGACCCGAGAGATTTTCTGCCAGTCAGCTCCAAGGACATCGACGGGATGTACCGGGAACTGCTGGAGCTGATCCGCAGCCTGCAAAACCCGTATCTGAGACAGCTTCTGGAGGCCTTTTTTGTAAAGGATGAGGAATTTGCAAAAGCATTCCGCAATTCCTCTGCGGCAAAGACCGTCCACCACGGCTTTATCGGAGGGCTGTTGGAGCACACGCTGAGCGTGACGAAACTCTGCGATTACTATTGCAGCGCTTACCCTGTGCTCAAGCGGGATCTGCTGCTTGCCGCCGCCATCTGCCACGACATCGGAAAAACAAAGGAAATATCGCCTTTTCCTGAAAATGATTACACCGACGACGGCCAGTTTCTGGGGCATATCGTGATCGGATCCCAGATGGTGGCCCAGCGGGCGGCTGAAATCGAAGGGTTTCCCCACGGGCTGCTTTTACAGCTTCAGCACTGCATTCTGGCCCATCACGGGAAATACGAGTTCGGCTCGCCGAAAATCCCGGCGCTGATCGAGGCCCTGGCGCTGAACTATGCGGACGATACGGACGCAAAACTGGAAACCTTTAAGGAAATTCTGGAAAACAACCAGGATAAAGGAGGATGGCTGGGGTATAACCGGCTGTTTGAATCCAATATCCGGGCCAGCAAACTATAAAACGAAACAGAAAAGATCAAAGGAGGCAGAGGGATGGAACCGAGCAAAAAAGTGACAGAGGATATTTTGTATGTGGGAGTCAACGATCATCAGGTGGATCTGTTTGAAGGACAGTACAAGGTGCCAAACGGCATGGCTTATAACTCATATGTGATTCTGGACGAAAAGACGGCGGTGATGGACACGGTAGACATAAACTTCGGGCAGCAGTGGCTTGCCAATCTGGAGGAGGCGCTTGCGGGCCGCACGCCGGACTATCTGGTTGTCCAGCACATGGAGCCCGACCACTCCGCCAATATCCCGGCGTTTTTGGAAAAATATCCCCAGGCAAAAGTGGTGGCTACCGCCAAAGCGTTTGACATGATGGGGCAATTTTACTCTCTGGAGCTTGAGGGGAGAAAGGTGACGGCAGAAAACGGCGGCGCCTTAGCCCTGGGAAAACACACGCTTCACTTTGTCTTTGCGCCCATGGTGCACTGGCCTGAGGTGATGATGAGCTACGAGGAGACGGATAAGGTGCTTTTCTCCGCGGACGGGTTCGGAAAATTCGGCGCTCTGGACGTGGAGGAGGAATGGGCTGACGAGGCAAGCCGGTACTATTTTGGCATTGTGGGAAAATATGGAATGCAGGTGCAGAATGTGCTGAAGAAGGCGGCAGAATTAGACATACAGACCATCTGTCCCCTGCATGGGCCTGTGCTGAAGGATCATCTGGAGAAGTATCTCAATCTCTACGGGATCTGGTCTTCTTACGAGGCAGAGATCCAGGGCGTCGCCATCGCCTACGCTTCCATTTACGGGCACACGAAAGAGGCGGCGCTCTATCTGGCGGAATGTCTGGAGAAAAAAGGAGTAAAGACTGCGGTGCACGACCTGTCCAGAGGGGATATGGCGGAAGCAGTGGCGGACGCCTTCCGATATGGGAAGCTGGTGCTGGCTGCCAACACATACAATATGGGCGTCAATCCCTTTATGAGCGATTTTCTCAGACGCCTGTCGGAGCGCAGCTATCAAAAGCGGACGGTGGCCTTTGTGGAGAACGGTTCCTGGGTGCCCATGGCGGCAAAGACCATGCAGGAAGCGTTGGAAAAATGCAAGGACATTACTTATCTGGAAGATAAGGTGACGATCCTTTCCGCCATGAAGCCGGAGAATCAGGCGCAGCTGGAGGCATTGGCAGAGAAGCTGGCATAAGGGATCCTGACAGGAGAGAAAGCAAAATGTCCCGCGGGACAGGAGAGGCTATGGATTTTCAGAAAAACGATACGGTCACGGTGACGATAGAAGATATGGACAGCGACGGCCAGGGCATCGGAAAGGCAGACGGCTTTACGCTGTTTGTGAAGGACGCCGTTGTGGGCGATGTGGTGGAGGCCAGGATTTTAAAAAACAAAAAGACTTATGCTTATGCGAAAACAGAGAAGGTGCTTGCGCCTTCTCCTTTTCGTGTGGAGCCAAAATGCCCTTACCACAGACAGTGCGGGGGATGTCAGATCCAGGCGCTCTCCTATGAAAAGCAGCTGGAATTTAAACAGGAAAAAATACGCAATAACCTGATCCGAATCGGCGGATTTTCCCCGGAGGATGTGGATGCGTGTATGGAGCCGATCCTCGGTATGGAGCATCCATTCCGCTACCGCAACAAGGCCCAGCACCCCGTGGGAAGGGACAGGGAAGGCAGGGCGATCGCCGGTTTTTATGCGGGCAGAACCCATACCATCGTTGCCAATACGGACTGCCTGCTGGGGGCTGAGGAGAACAGACAGATTCTGGAGATCCTTTTAGACCATATGGACAGATATGGGATCAGCGCTTACGACGAGAGGACGGGAAGCGGGCTGGTGCGCCATATTTTGATCCGAAAGGGCTTTGCCAGCGGAGAGATCATGGTATGTCTGGTGCTGAACAAAAAAGTGACAAAAGCGTCATGTAGCAGGCTGCGCACAGATGGGTTTTTTCAGAGGCAGGAGGAATTTTTGCAGAGATTGTCTGAGATCGAGGGAATGACAAGTGTGTCGGTAAGCATCAACACGGAGCAGACCAACGTAATCTTAGGCAGGGAAATCTATACTATCTGGGGACAGCCTACCATTTCTGACACCATCCATGTAAGGGATATGAGCCTGCCGGGCTGTCCCTTTACCGGACAAAAGCTGGAGTTTTCCATTTCCCCTCTCTCCTTTTATCAGGTAAACCCCCTTCAGACGGAGAAGCTGTACAGCCTGGCGCTTGCCTATGCAGGTCTCACCGGCCGGGAGACGGTATGGGATCTGTACTGCGGCATCGGTACCATCTCCCTGTTTCTGGCGCAGAAGGCAAAATGGGTCTGCGGCGTGGAAGTGATCCCGCAGGCCATCGAGGACGCAAAGGAAAATGCCGCCAGAAACGGGATCACAAACGCTTCGTTTTTCGTGGGAAAGGCGGAAGAAGTCCTGCCCGGCTTTTACGCAGGGAGCGCGGAAGTGGCGGCGGGAGAGCAGATGCGCCACCCGGACGTCATCGTGGTAGACCCGCCGCGGAAGGGCTGCGACAGCGCCTGCCTGGCCACCATGCTGCAGATGAGGCCGGAAAAAATCGTCTACATCAGCTGCGACTCCGCCACGCTGGCCAGAGATCTGAAAGTGCTTTGCGGCGGGGGGGAGTATAAGGTGGAGAAGGTAAGAGGGGTGGATATGTTTGCGCAGGGGGTGCACGTGGAGACGTGCGTCCTTTTGTCCAAACTTAATGTTAAGTAGCATATTGAGGTGGAACTCGCCATGGACGAGAGGGATTTGGCGGCGGCGGAGAAGAAGTAGAAAGAAAGTCAGCTATGAAAAATCAAGAAGTATGTGCTGGAAAAATTTGGGTCGAAGATCAGCAATTTGTAGGTTGTGCAGGTTAAGAGGAAATGCGGAATTATTGAGAGGGAGAATTATAATAAGGCGAAGTCTGAGGATGTAAGACAGCCTAAGTGTCCGGAGGAAAAGGAGAGGGCGATTCGGGAGGCACTGGGATATTTTAAGATTATTTAATAATAGAGGAAAAATTGGAAAGGTTGGTCCACTTAGTGTTGGGATGAGGAGGTCAGTGAATGAAGAGTCCA
>CANQEH010000024.1 GCA_947594835.1 uncultured Acetatifactor sp.
AGCTCTTCCACCGCTATGTGCTGGGGGTCTATGAGATGCAGGAGCGCCTGCTTCAGGAGTTCCCGGACCTTCTTCTGGAAAACTGCAGCGGCGGCGGCGGGCGGTTTGATCCGGGGATGCTCTATTACAGCCCCCAGATCTGGTGCTCGGACGACGCGGACGCCATCGAACGGCTGGCCATCCAGGAGAGTACCGCCATGCTCTATCCGCTGTCTGCCATCGGCGCCCACATCAGCGTCTGCCCCAACCACACCGTGGGCAGGAACACGCCCTTTGCCACCCGGGGCTATGTGGCCCTGGCGGGCACCTTCGGCTATGAGCTGGATGTGACCAAGTTGAGCAATGAGGACAGGGCGATGGTGCCCAGGCAGACGGCCATGTACCACAGGTTCCACGACGTGGTGCGGGAGGGGGAGTATTTCCGCCTGCGCTCTTTCCAGCAGGGGCAGGGCTTTGACTGCTTCCAGGTCAACGCCCCCGACGGGAAAGAGAGCCTGGTGTTTTATACCCAGGTGCTGGCCGAGCCCAACCGGCACAGCCATCTGGTGCGGTTAAAGGGCCTGCGGGAGGACGCCCGCTACCGCATCCTTCTGGTGGACACGGAAGGGGAGGAACTGTTAAAGGACACGGGAAGGACAGCCTCCGGGGCGGTGCTGATGTACGGCGGCCTCTTGCTGGAGCGGCTGTGGGGCGACTTCCAGAGCCGGATCTACTGCCTGGAGAAGATTGAGTGAAAAACCCGGGGAGATGTTCTTTGCCCGCAGGCAGACACCCTGCGGGGAACCTCTTCCCGGAGAAATTCGTGCCGCCCGAAAGCGGGCTGCAAAAAAAGCTGTGGAGGACAGCGGAAAAGAGGAGAGATGCTGCCGAAAGACCCTGTGATGTTACTTAGCTTTGTCAATCTGAAGCTGCGGGATTTCTATGGAAGCCTGGAGGAACTCTGCGAAGACCTGGGCGCGGACAGGCAGCAGATTCTGGACAGCCTGGGAAGCCTGGGCTATCACTACGACGAGGAGAACAATCGGTTTGTGTGACAAAAAGCAAAAGCCCCCTTTGCGGGGGATGCGCTGTGAGATATGCACTGGCTGCGGACTCTGTCCCGGGGTCTTCCGGAGGGACGGCGAAGCGGGCGGTGTTCATGTGCTGGCGGAAGAGTGGATGCCTGCGGCGGGGCTGCCGGAGGGGGAGACAAGACGCCTGGCGGCTGCGGATATCGGCACCACCACTATCGCCATGCTCCTCTACGGGCAGAACGGGGAAGTCGTCGACAGATATCTGGCGCTCAACCCCCAGGCCGTCTACGGCCCGGACGTGCTCTCCCGGGTGAAAGCGGCCTCCCAGGGGGCCGGGGAGGAGATGCGGCGGGGCGTGCGGGATGTGCTGGGGCAGGGGCTTCTGCGCTTCCGCAGGCACTTAAAGGAAGGGGAGGAGCTGTATCTGACCGTGGCGGCCAACACGGTGATGTCCTACCTCTTTCTGGGGCTGGATCCGGCGGAGCTTGGCAGAGCGCCTTTTTGCGCCTCCCATCTGGACTGCGCACAGGACGAGGTGGACGGAGTGCCCTGCGTTCTGCTCCCGGGCCTGTCGGCCTTTGTGGGCGGGGATATCGCGGCGGGCATCTATGCCTGCGGGATGTGTGAGCGGGACGGCCTGACGCTTCTTTTGGATCTTGGGACAAACGGGGAGATGGTGCTGGGGGATAAGCGGCGGCGGATCGCCTGCGCCACTGCGGCGGGGCCAGCCTTCGAGGGCGGCGCGGCCAAGGGCGTGTGGGGGGCGGACATGATCAGCCTGCTGGCCCGGCTCAGACGGGAAGGGATCTTAGACAGCACGGGGCTTTTGGCAGAGCCTTATTTTAAGCGGGGCATCCGCATCGGGAACGTGACTGTCACCCAGGAGGCGGTGCGCAGCGTGCAGCTTGCCAAAGGGGCCATCGCGGCGGGGATTGAGATCCTGCTTCAAAAATTCGGCGTCTGTGAGGACGAGGTGGAGCGGGTGGTGCTGGCAGGGGGGCTCGGCTATTACTTAAAGCCACAGGACTGCGCCCAGATCGGCCTGTTGGGGCCGCAGCTTGCCAAGAAGGCCTGTGCAGGCGGCAATACCGCCCTGGCGGGGGCTTTTCTGGCGGGGCGCAACCTTTTGCTGCCCGGCGGCGTCGGGGCGCTGCGGGAGGCCTTCGCCCCCACGGTGCTGCGGACGGAGACCGTCAATCTGGCGGCGGAGCCGGAGTTTGCCGGCCGGTATCTGGAAAAGATGAGTCTGGGCTGAAGGATGAGGGTGAAACGGCAACCGACCGGCAGGAAAATTTTGTTTTAGTATTTCTTTCCTTTCTCAAATCGTGTATAATAGAATTGTCGCAGCGTGGGGGATTCGCGGAGAGGGAGCGGAAAACGCTTCGGAATGGGGATTATTATGGGACAAAAGAAGGAGCAGGGGAAACAAAAGGGACAGGTTTTTTTGGTGTTCGGTATCCGCAACAAGATCATCCTTTGTTTTTTGATCCCGATCTTGTTTATGGGGATCATCGGCATGAGCGCTTACCGGAAGTCGGCGGAGGGGATGAGCGATAAATTCATGGACTCCACCATGCAGACGGTCAACATGGCCATGGAATATGTGGACATGAGCTGCAATTTCATTGAGGCCGAGGCGTTAAAATACGCCTTTGACAAGGATCTGAGCAAGTATTTCGGCGGGATGTACGCAAACGATCCTGTGGCGCGGATGAACGTGACCAACAACGTGAAATCCAATATCATGTCCTCCCGCACCTCCAACGATTTTATCAGCGATATCCATATCGTCACCAAAGCGGGCACCACCATGTTCAGCACGGCCACGGGCTCCAGCGTGGATGGCGTCTTTGAGGATTATCTGGAGCAGACGGGGGCGGAGGGCAGGTTCGTGGATCGCTGGGTGGACAGCCACGACCTTCTGGACGAGGCCTTTTCCCTCAAACAAAGCGATTACATACTGGCCCACCAGACTCTTTCCAAATCGTCAAACGCCATGGTGGTCATCGACTTAAAGGCTTCCGCCATCCGGGATTTCATGGAGACCCTGGATATGGGGCAGGGGAGCATCCTGGGGTTTGTGACAAAGAACGGACGGGAGATTCTCTCCGAGAATCTGCCGGAAGGCCAGGAGAGCACGCTGCCCGAGGGGGAACCCGTCTTTTTCGGACAGGACTTTTTCCCGGCGCTGTCCACGGATCAGGAGGCGGTGAAACAGGACGCCTATGAGGTGACATACCGGGGGCAGGACTGGATGTTTTTATACAGCACAAGCGATGAGACCCAGGCTACCTTCTGCGCGCTGATTCCCAAGGCGCTGGTGGTGGGACAGGCGGAGGAGATCAAAAACCTCACGCTGGGGCTGGTTCTTCTGGCGGCAGTCATCGTGCTGGTGATCGGGCTTTTGATCGTCGCCGGGATCCAGGGCAACATGAAAAATATTTCCGGGAAGTTCGGCGAGGTGGCCAAGGGCGACCTGACCGTGCAGGTACAGGCAAAGGGCCGGGATGAATTCAGGGGGCTTGCGGGTTCCGCCAACAACATGATCGAAAACACCAAGAAGCTGGTGCTGCAGGTGAGCGCCGCCACCGGGCAGCTGGAGGATTCCTCCCAGGCGGTGGAGGAGGCCTCCGGCGTCATCAGCAGATATTCCCAGGAGATCACCAGGGCCATCGACGGGATAAACGACGGGATGGGACGCCAGGCGGAGCACGCAAAGGAGTGCGTGGCAAAGACGGACGTGCTCTCCGATGAGATCCAGAGCGTCAGCAGGGTGGTGGAAGAGGTCGGAAAGCTGGTGGACGAGACGAAGGACAAGATCAACCGCGGCATGGCCATCGTGCAGTCTCTGGGGGAAAGGGCCAGGGAGTCCACCGCCATCACGGCAAAGGTGGGAGAGAGCATCGAATCCCTCCGGAGGGAGTCGGAGATCATCAATTCCTTTGTGAGCACCATCACGGAGATATCAGAGCAGACCAACCTCCTGTCCTTAAACGCTTCCATCGAGGCGGCCCGGGCCGGAGAGGCGGGCAGAGGGTTTGCGGTGGTGGCGGAGGAGATCCGCAAGCTGGCCGACGATTCGGCCAAGGCAGCAGGCGAGATCAGCAACAACGTGGAGCATATCACCGCCCAGACCTTAAACAGTGTGGAGAGCGCCCGGGAAGCCCGGGATATGGTGGCTTCCCAGACGGAGGCGGTGGAACAGGTGACAGAGGTGTTCCAGGAGATGCAGCAGCATATGGTCAGCCTGATCGACGGGCTGCAGGATATTGTGGCCAACACCGAGCGGGCGGACGCAGAGCGGGGCCTGACGGTGGAGGCGGTGCAGAACATCTCCGGCATCATCCGGGAGACTGCGGCCAGCGCCCAGGTGGTACAGGGCGTGGTGGATCAGCTCATGGACAGCGTGGAGAACTTAAACAGCACCGCCCGGGATCTGGGCGAGAATATGCAGGGGCTGAAAAAAGAGGTAGCCGTATTCAAGCTGTGACGGGAATGGAAAATACGTTTGACAGGGCCGGGCTGTGGAGAGTTCACAGCCCGGTTTCGCGTGGAGAAAAGCCCGGATCGTCCCAGGAGTTTTGGTTTCCGGCAGGGCTTGTCGGTGAAATGTTGCAGGAGTCTGCGGCATATATTCATAGAGACCACAAGGGGCGGAGGCTCTATGAAAAAGATAGCCGGGGCGATCCTGCTGTCTGGCGCGATGGCGGGGATCTTGTTATCTGGGATATGGGGACAAAGGCAGACGGAGAGAGACGGCGGGGCCCTGGCCGGGGCAATCGCCGCCGTAAGCGGGAGGATTGCGGGGGAAAAGGGCAGCGCCGGGGAGGCGCTGGGCCAGAAGGGAGAGGAACAAAAAAAGATTGCCCTGACCTTTGACGACGGCCCCCACCCCTGCTATACGGAACAGCTTCTGGACGGGCTGAAGGAGAGAGGGGTGGCGGCCACTTTTTTTGTGACGGGGGAACACGCAAGCCTCCACCCGGAAATCATCCAGAGGATGCAGGAGGAGGGGCACCTGATCGGCAACCACACTTACAGCCATCTGCAGCTTACGCCGTCAAATAAGGAGAAATTCAAGGAGGAGCTGGTCAAGACGAGCCAGATCATATCGGAGATCACCGGGGAGGAGGTTCTGTATGTGAGGCCGCCCTACGGCTCCTGGGACAAAAGCTTTGAGGAGGAGCTGAATATGTTCCCGGTGCTCTGGACCATCGACCCGCTGGACTGGTGCTCCGGGAATGTGTCCTGCATCGTGAAGCGGGTGATGGAAAAGGCGGGGGAAAATGAGATTATCCTGATGCACGACTATTATGACACCTCGGTGACGGCGGCGTTAGAGATTGTGGATCGGCTGTTAAAAGAGGGGTACGGGTTTGTGACGGTGGAGGAGATTTTATTTGAGTAAACGTAAAGCCTTTTTGAGGCCTGTGTTTGTTGACTTTTTCGATGGAATGTGACATACTTTTTATACTAAGGGGATTTCTACAAAGGAGAATGACAGGAGCATAAATACGGGGGAGAAGACAGCTATGGGCGAGGTAATCCTGGTAGTTGACGACGATGCGGCAAACCTGGCGCTGGCCAGGAAGATTCTGGGAGGGGAATATCGGATCGCCGCCGCAAATTCCGCAGAGGCGGCCATGCGTTATCTGGAGAACAACAGGCCGGATCTGATTCTGGCAGATATCAATATGCCGGGAACGGACGGCTTTGAGATGGTGGAGAAGATCAAGGGCAGCGAGCAGCTGCGCAGCATCCCGGTGATCTTTCTGACGGCGGACAAGAACGAGGAGACGGAGGTGCGGTGCTTCCAGGCGGGAGCGGTGGACTTTGTAGGGAAGCCCTTCCTGCCGGATATCTTAAACAGCCGGGTGAAGCGCACCCTGGAGCTGGAGAGCTATCGGAGCAGCTTAGAGGAGATGGTGGAGCGGCAGGCGGTGCAGATCACAGACACCATCCGCCGCATCAATGAGATTCAGGAAAATGTTATCATCGGCATGGCGAACCTGATCGAAAGCCGGGACGGCAGCACGGGAAAGCACGTGAAGAACACCCGGATTTATGTGGGGATGATCGCGGAGGAGTTAAAGCGCAGGGGACTTTATCCGGAAACCCTCACCGAGGACTACATAGAAAGGCTGCGTAAGGCGGCACCCCTGCACGATGTGGGAAAGATCAAGGTGCCGGACA
The DNA here is from genome assembly GCA_947594835.1 of uncultured Acetatifactor sp. Classification (GTDB taxonomy): domain Bacteria; phylum Bacillota; class Clostridia; order Lachnospirales; family Lachnospiraceae; genus Acetatifactor. The sequence continues at coordinate 6,207 of CANQEH010000024.1, forward strand.
GCATCCTGCAGAAGCCGGGCAGGCTGACCCCGGAGGAGTATGAACAGATCAAGGCCCATACCACCTGCAGCGCGGCCATTCTGGACGATATCATCGGGGACGTGGAGGAAGAGAATTACGTGCGGATGGTAAAGGAAGTGGCGATGTACCACCATGAGCGCTGGGACGGCAAGGGATACCCCCTGGGCTTAAAGGGGGAGCAGATTCCTCTGTGCGCCCGTATCATGGCGCTGGCGGACGTATTCGACGCCCTTTACGAGGAGCGCTGTTATAAGCCGCCTGTGCGGCCCCTGGAGCAGATCTATGAGCTTTTGCGGGCGGGCAGCGGGACGCAGTTTGACCCGGTGATCACAGAGGTGTTCTTAGGGCTTGACGGGCAGCTGAGAGAGTTTCTGGCAAATCGCGGCTGGTAGTGCGGCGCGCGGGCTGCGGCCTGCGGCAGAATGAGAGGGCGGTATGACACAGGAAAGTCTGCAGGAAAAAAGAAATTCCATCGAGCGTGGGATTCTGGTTCTTTACAGTGCGTATACGGTGGCAATGATCATCGCGGCGTTTTTGTTCCGATGGGGCTTATGGGTGCCCCTTGTGATCTTAGCCGGGCTTGGGGCAAGCTGGGCGGTCTATGTGACAAAGCAATGGGATTACCAGTCCAGGGCCATCTTTACCTCCGTGCTGGCCTGGATCACGTTTTTCATCTACGGAGTCAATTCCAAGGATTATTTCAACCTCCTGGCCACCATGGCGGGGCTTGTGATCTTTCTGGGGATCTACGGGATCCCCAGCATCACTTATCTGAGCGTGTTCTGCTCCACATCCCTTCTTGTGTATCACGGGCTGATCCTGCGCAGCATCCGGCTGGACAGCATGGAGGATGCGTATGCGGTGCTGCTGCGGGCGGCGGCCGTCTATGTGGTGGAGTTCGGGGTTCATTACATGGTGCGGGAAAAACAGGAGCTCTCCGCCCAGCTGGCAGAGACCATCGATTCCCTGCACTCGGTGGAGCAGAGCAAAGAGGACTTCATGGCGAATGTGTCCCATGAGATCCGCACCCCCATCAACACCATCTGCGGCATGAGCGAAATGCTCTTAAGGGAGCAGCTCGACCCCCAGGCCCGGGGGGAGGTCTTTGACATCCAGACGGCGGGCCGCAATCTTTTGACCATCGTCAGCGACATTCTGGATTTCTCCGAGCTGGAGACAGGCAGGATGGAGCTTCTGGAGGAGTCCTACAACGTCACCTCCACCTTAAACGACGTGCAGAATATGGCAAGTCCCCAGCTTGCCGCCAAAAACCTGGAGCTGGTGGTGCGCTGCGACGCAGACATCCCCAGCGGCCTTCTGGGCGACGAGCAGAAGCTGCGGAGGGTGTTGATGAACCTGGTGAACAACGCGGTGAAGTTCACCCAGGAGGGCGGCGTGCTCATCACGGTCTCCGCCCGCCGGGAGGACTACGGCGTCAATCTGATCGTCAGCGTGAAGGACACGGGCATCGGCATGAGCGACGTAGAGCTGGAAAAGCTGTTTTCCAGCTTCAACCAGGTGGACACCAAGCGCAACCGCCAGGAGGGCGGCATCGGGCTTGGCCTTGCCATCACCGAGGCCATCTTAAACAAGATGGGGGGCTTTATCGCGGTGCACAGCGCCCAGGGGAAGGGCAGCGAATTCCAGTTTGTGATACCCCAGAAGGTGGGGGACGATACGCCCATCATCTCCGTGAACAACCCGGACAGCATCCACATCCTCGCCTACATCAACATGGAAAAGGACGTCCATCCCGTGATCCGGGAGGCCTATCAGGCCTGTGTGAAGAAGCTGGCGGATCAGCTGGGGATACGGATGCAGCCCTGCCGGAGCCTGGCGGAGATGAAGCGCCGCATGGAGAAGGGGCAGTTTTCCCATGTGTTTCTCTGCTGGGAGGAATACTGCGAGGACAAGGCCTGGTTTGACAGCCTGGCGGAGAAGATGCCGGTGCTTCTGGTGCTGGACCGGGCAAATGCGCCGGAGGTGTCCGGGAAGCTTCTGCATCTCTACAAGCCCTTCTATGTGGTGGCGCTGGCGGCTGTCTTAAACGGCGATCACAGCGTCCAGAAGGCGCAGGGGGAAGCCCTCGGCGAGATCCGCTTCGTGGCGCCTGCCTGCAACGTTCTGGTGGTGGACGACAACCTGATGAACGTAAAGGTGGTAGAGGGACTCTTAAGGCCTTACCAGATCAATGTCTTCGGGGCTTACAGCGGCAAGGAAGCCCTGGAGAAGATAGAGACCATGGACTACGATTTTGTGTTTATGGATCACATGATGCCGGAGATGGACGGCGTGGAGACCATGCACCGCATCCGGTTAAAGCCCGGGAAATACTTCCAGACAGTGCCCATCATCGCGCTGACCGCCAACGCCATCGGGGGCGCCAGGGAGATGTTTTTGTCGGAAGGGTTCCAGGACTTTGTGGCTAAGCCCATTGAAATGTCTGTGCTGGAGCGGGTGCTGACCCGGTATATCCCCCCGCAGAAGATCTTAAAGGAGCAGGCCGCCCTGAAGCAGAAGGCGGAGGATGCGCCTCCCGCAGAGCCTGTCCGGCAGGAAGAGCCGGGCCTTTTAAAGCTCCCCGGCATCGACGTGGACAAGGGCGTGGCCTACTGCGGCGGCCGCCTGGAGGATTATCTGGAAGTGGCGGGGATCTACTACGCCACAGGGATTTCCAAGATTGAGGAGATCGAGAGGTTTTACCAGGACGGGGACTGGAAGGATTACGCCATTTTAGTGCACGCGGTCAAGAGCACTTCCCAGGGCATCGGAGCCACAAAGCTCTCCGGGATGGCAAAGGATCTGGAGCAGGCGGGCCTGATGGAAAACGAGGCCTTTCTGAGGGAGCACCACCAGGCCATGATGGAGGAGTACAGGCGGGTGCTGTCGGCTCTGGAGGAGGAGCCCCGCATGAAATTAAAGCCTGCGGGCGGGGCGGAGGAAAAAACTGACGGAGAAACGGACGGGGAGCTGGAAGAGATGTCCCCGGAGGACTTTGCCGTTCTGGCAGGAGAGCTGGAACAGGCCCTGGGCACCTTTGAAGTGGAGGAAGTGGAAAAGGTGCTGGGCAGACTGGAGGGGTACGGCTGCAGGGGGATTTCCCTGACAAAGCTGGCGGAGACGATCCGCAGGAAAGCGGAAGCGTTTGACTTTATGGGCGCAGAGGAAGAACTGGCAGCCGTCAGAGAAAGGCTGGGGGAAGCGGTATGAATTGGATCAAATGGGTGCGCAAGCTGTTGGATAAGAGCATAAGCCGGGAGGAATTTTATTTCCGGCGGATCCTGCTGGCGGGGATCGTGATCCTGGCGGCGGTGCTGGGAGCGGGCCTTTACAGGGGCCAGTCCCTCGTCCTGCTTTTGCCTGTGATCCTGTTTCTGGCGCTGCTCCTTGTTACCCTCTGGGCTTCCGTGAAGTGGGGCAGGTACAGGGCCTGTGCCGGGGGCCTGGCGCTGGCCATGAATCTGGTGGTCTTTCCCCTGATGTATTTTCTGCGGGGCGGCGTGGAGGGAAGCGCCCCCGTGTGCTTTGTGCTGGGGATCGGGGTGCTGTTTTTGCTGTTCGAGGGGAAGACCCTGGCGGCGGCCCTGGGCGTGACGTTGGCGGTGGTGGCGGCCTCCTATGGGCTGGGGTATGTCTTCCCGGGCTGGGTGACTCCTGTGGGGGACAGGCTTTATATGCAGGCTGACTCCCTGCTGGGGGTGCTGTTTGCCTCCATACTGGTGGGCACCTTTATCAAGCGGCAGGAGAAGATCTACCGGCAGCAGACGGCCCTTGCGGAGCAGGACAAGGAGCATCTGGAGGAGTTAAACAGGCGGCAGAACGCATTTTTTGCCAGCATGAGCCATGAGATCCGCACCCCCATCAACACCATCATCGGCTTGAACGAGATGACCCTGCGGGAGGACATTTCCGACGAGGTGGCGGAGAACGCCATCAATATCCAGAACGCCAGCAAGATGCTGCTCTCCTTAATCAACGACGTCTTAGACCTGTCCCGGATCGAGGCGGGCAGGATGCAGATCCTTCCCACCCAGTATGAGACAGGCGCCATGTTCAGCGACCTGGTGAACATCGTCTGGATCAAGGCCCATCAGAAGGACCTGGAGTTTAAGATCGACATCTCCCAGGACATCCCTTCCATGCTCTACGGGGATGAAATGCGCATCAAGCAGGTGTTGGCCAACATCCTGACCAACGCGGTGAAATATACGTCGGAGGGCTCCGTGACGCTGACGGCAAAGGCCGAGCGCTCCGGCCCCAATTCCGTGCGGCTGAAAGTGACCGTGGCGGACACGGGGATGGGGATCAAGAAGGACGATCTGGATCACCTCTTCGAGTCCTTCCGGCGGATGGATGAGGAGAAAAACCGGAACGTGGAGGGGACGGGGTTAGGCCTGGCCATCGCCAAGCAGCTGGTGGACATGATGGGCGGCACCATCACTGTGGACAGCATTTACACCAAGGGCTCCACCTTTACCGTGACCGTGGAGCAGAAGATCATGGACGAGACCCCCATCGGGGCCCTGGATGTGGTGGTGAAGAAAAAGGCTGCCAATAGAGAGCGGTACAGACAGAGCTTTGAAGCGCCGGAGGCGCGGATTCTGATCGTGGACGACAACGAGATGAACCTGACGGTGGCGGCAAAGCTTTTGAAAAAGACCAAGGTGCAGATCGACACGGCCAAAAGCGGGGCGGAATGTCTGGAGAAGACCAGATCCAGATATTACAACGTGATTTTCATGGATCACATGATGCCGCAGATGAGCGGCGTGGAGACCTTAAAGCGCCTGCGCAGGCAGCAGGACGGCCTCTGCCAGAACGTGCCGGTCATCGCCCTGACGGCCAACGCCATGTCCGACGCCGATGAGCTGTACCAGAACAACGGTTTCCAGAGCTATCTGGCGAAACCCATAAACGGCGCGCTGTTAGAGGCCACGCTTTTAAAATTCCTGCCGGACGACGTCATCGAGTACGTCGGGGAGCAGGCCGACCAGTCTGAGGAGGTCAAACAGGTGGCGGGGATTCGCAAGCGCCCCATCGCGATCATCTCCGACTGCGTCTGCGACCTGCCCTCTGAGTGGATGGAGCGGTATGAGATCGGCACCATGCACTATTACGTCTACACGGCAAGCGGCAGGTTCAAAGACGGCGTAGAGCTGACCTGCGACAATCTGGTGCCTTACTTACAGCGGGGCGGCAGGGACGTCACGGCGGGGCCCGCCTCCGTGGAGGAGTATGAAACCCTCTTTGCGGACGCCCTGCAGAAGGCGGAGCAGGTGATCCACATCACCATGGGCAGATACGCCAGCGGCGCTTATGACACCGCGCTGGAGGCGGCAAAGGGGTTTGACAACGTGTATGTGGTGGATTCCGGGCATCTCTCCAGCAGCATGGGGCTGATGGTGCTGGATGCGGCCATGATGGCACAGAGCGGCTCTAAGGTGCCGGACATCCTGGATCAGATGGAGCGGATGAAGGCGCTGGCCTCCACCAGCTTTCTGGTGGCTTCGCCGGAGAGCCTGTACCGGGACGGAAAGATCAGCCGCGTGGCCATGGCGCTGTGCAGCGCCCTGTCCCTGCACCCCATCCTGTATATGAGCCAGAGCAGGTTTAAGGTGCTTGGCCTGGTGGGCGGGGACATGGAGCAGGCCGGAAGAAAGTATATCCGGAAGATGCTGCGGCCCAAAAACCATGTGGACGACAAGATCTGCTTTGTCACACACGCGGGCTGCACCGTAAAACAGCAGAACCAGATCCTGGAAGAAATTAAAAACGACCAGTATTTTGAAAAAATCTGTGTGCAGAAGGCCTCTGCCACCGTAATCAGCAATTGCGGCCTGGGGACTTTTGGTGTATTATATCTTAAAAAGTGGTAGGGAAAGGCAGGAAATCGACAGATGGAACAGCTCAGCTTATGGAGAGAGGAATACCGCATTGGCGTGGAGGCCATAGACGCCCAGCACATGGAATTGTTCGCCAAGGTGGAAGGGCTCCTTCAGATCGCCATGACGGAAGGCGAGGAGAACAACAGGAAGGAGTGCCTGGAGCTCTTGCGTTTCCTCATCGACTACACCGTGCATCACTTTGAGACGGAGGAGGCGTTCCAGAGGGCCCAGGGGTATGTGAGTTACGAGGAACACATCAAGATCCACAGGCAGTTTAAAAACACCGTGCTCCTTTATCAGGAAAAGGTAGAGCAGGAGTTTTCCAAGGAGACGCTGAAAAAGTTTGCGGGGACGCTGATGACCTGGCTGACCGTGCACGTCTGCGGTTATGACAGAAAGATCGCCAAAAACCAGCCCCTGCCCAGCCGCCTTTCCTTTGAGAATGCAGATGAGCTGATCGGTAAGGTGGTGGAGCAGATTCTGGGGGAAACTTACAGGATCTCCATCCGAAATGTGAAGTCCAGCGTGTACAACGGCTATATCGAGGGGAAAGTGATCGTCCGCAATATGATAAACGGCGACAGGCGCTATGTGTTCCTGTACGGGTTTTCCATGGATATGGCGCGGGCCCTGTACCATAAGATCAGTGGCGCGGACATCGCCCGGATCAACCACATGGACGCCATCGAGCGCTCCGCCCTCATCGAGATCGGCGATATCCTCTCCTCCCATGTGCTGGGCTATATCGGCCAGGACAACCGCACCCAGTTTGAGTGGAGGGGCGGGGAGCTGTTTATGAACGAGTACTCCGATCCCAGCGTGGATATCAAAAACAGCGTGCTTTTAGAGTTTGAGACGGACTGCGGAAAATTAGAGGTGCTCTACTGCGCCGCAGGGGGTTAAGTTTTCTTGCCATCTGTCCGATAACTTTCATAGGAGCAGACCGACAGGGCGGCTCCTGTGGTAAACGGAATTACGACAACTTTGCAGATTGCTATGGAGGGCAGGAAAATGGACAGAATCGGAAGTTACGGCATCTATCAGAACAATTATTACGAGCGGCCCCAGGCTGCGTCCGCCGGGCAGACGGCTTCAGCCGGGACAAAGGGAGCCCAGGAGGCGTCCCGCAAGACGGTGGAGCTTAGCAGCGATGCTAAGGCGCTCTTAAAAGACCTGAAGAAGTCCTACGGCAACGCGGATTTTATCGTGGCGGATTACGAGACCGAGGAGGAAGCCGCGTCTTATCTCTCCAGGGGGACTTCCCAGTACAGCGTGCTCCTTACGCCGGAGGAGCTGGAGAAGATGGCCTCCGACGAGAAGGCCAAGGAGGAGAATATCAAGGCGTTAGACGGCGCGTTCGCCAAGCTGGACGAGATGAAGGGACAGCTGGGTGAGAGCGGGAAGGACGTCTCCAAGCTGGGCGTTGTCCTGGGGGACAACGGGGAAGTGTCCTATTTTGCAGAGCTTGAGAAGGTGAGCGAGAAGCAGCGGGAGCGCATCGAGGAGAAGCGGGAGAACAGCCGGGAGGAGGCTAAAAAGGCTCAGAGGGAAAAGCAGCCCGCCAGATGGGAGCGGGGGCCTGAATCCGTGAAGCGCACCACCGTCCGCGCGTCTTCTGTGGAGGCGCTGAAAAAGGAGATCGACCAGGTGGACTGGAACGCCGTGCCGGAGCGGGCGGCGGAGAACGGTTTCCACTTTAACTACTTCGTATGACAGACAAGGCGCCCTGCCCCGGAGGCAGGGCGTTTTTTCGTCACAGGGCGGGTTTTGGCGCGTCATTTTGCACAAGGTATGCGGCGGGAGCGCTTGACACTTTTCACAAAAACAAAGAAAAAACGGGAATTGGCTGACATTTTTCCGTTTCATCTGATAAAATAAGGGTATCCTAAAAGTGGGGGGAGAAGTGAAGGAAGAAAGGAGGATACTTGTGTTTCAGGTCGGCGAATTTGTGGTATGCGGCAGCAAAGGGGTCTGTGAGGTGGAGGATATTGCCACGCTGGACATTGCGGGCGTGGACAGGGAAAAGAAATACTATATTTTAAAGCCCAGATACCAGGCAGGCAGCACGGTGTATGTGCCGGTGGATTCCCCAAAGGAGCCTTTGCGGAAGGTGTTAAGCGGCGAGGAGGCAAAGCGGCTTGTGGAGAGTATGCGCGGGCTTCCTCTGATCGATATCAAAAACGATAAGCTCACGGAGCAGATTTACAAGGAGTATATGCGCTCCAACAGCTGCGAGGCCTGGGCCACGCTGATCAAGACCATTTATGCCAGGAAGCAGAAGCGCATCCAGTCGGGCCGGAAGGTGACCGCGGTGGACGCCAAGTATTTCCATCTGGCGGAGGAATGCCTGTACGGCGAGCTGGCGGTGGCCCTGGATATCAGGCGGGAGGACGTGGGCGGCTACCTGGCGGAGAACATCCAAAAGCCCGGGGAAGGCGCCGCCGCGCAACCCATAGATTAAACGGATTTTCGTTTCGCTTTTCGTTGCCGGGAGAGGGAGGGCTGTGATATAATAGATCCGTAACTGGGAAAGTCTTACCAGGCGCAGTGCTGCGCGGCAGGAAGGAGAAAACGGTGAAGGATCGGAAAATGAGCACTGTGATCACCGCCACGGTGTCTTTGGTGGCGGCGGTATGTATTTTGTTCCTCTTTTTGATGGCAAGCAACAATATGACGGTGGCGATGCGGGAGACGGCCATGAACAACATGGAGACTTCCTTACACGCCCGGGCAGAGCTACTGGAACAGTATGTGGCCCAGGCGGAGGCTTTGATGGTCTCCTACGGGAAGGCCCCCATCGTGGCCAGGCTTTTGGAAGGCGAGAACGGGGTCACGCAGCCCGACGCGGATGTGACGGCCCAGGCCCAGGCATATACGGAGGCCTACTTCGCAGGCCTGTCCGGCTGGGAGGGGATCTACATCGCAGGGTGGGATTCCCATGTGCTCACCCATTCCAATCCCGCCGTTGTGGGCATCTATACCCGGGAGGGGGAGCCGCTTAAGCAGCTCCAGGACGCGATTTTGGCTTCCGGGGACATCTATAACACCGGGATCATGGTCTCCCCTGCGTCCCAGCAGCTGACCATCTCCCTTTACAGCCCCGTGTACGGCGACGGCGGCAAGCTTCTGGGCTATGTGGGCGGCGGGCAGTTTGCCTCCAGCCTCACCGCGCCTCTGGAAAATCTGGTGGTAAACGGCCTGGAGAACGCGGCGGACTATATGATCGACACCGTGGCTTCCACCTATATTTACAGCCAGGACGCCTCCCTGGCGGCAGCTCCCATCGAGGATCCCATGCTGCTTCAAGTGATCTCCCGGGTGGAAAGCGACCCTGCCGCGCTGGTGGGAGAGATAGAGTACACGGATGAATCGGGCGAGCCCTGCATCGCCATGTACCGGTATCTGCCCGACAGAAAGTGGGCGGTGGTGCTGACCGACACGGAGAGCGAGATCTACAGCCAGGCCAACGCAAGCCGGGTGGTCTTCGGGCTGATCTGTGTGGGCGCTTTCGCGCTGATCGCAGCGCTTTCCTTCGTGGCCGTGAAGGTGTGCGTGAAACCCCTTGGGGTGGTGGAGCGCTCCATCTCCCGGTTAGAGACGCTGGATCTGACCTTCCCGGAGGAGATGAAGGGATATGTGGGCGGAAAGAGCGAGACGGGCAAGATCGCCACGGCGATGGAATCCCTGTACGATACCCTGCGCACGATCGTGACCACGCTGCGGGGCTGCACGGAGTCCCTGAGCACTTCCACCGGCAAGATGATGGAGGCCACCCGTACCATGGTGGAATGCGTGGGGGATAACTCCGCCACCACCCAGGAGCTGGCCGCCGGGATCATCACCACCAACGAGGCCATCGAGAACGTGGTGGAGGAAGTGGCGACGATTTCCGAGCTGGTGCGCCATGTGGAGGAAAAGGTGCAGACGGGGGACGAGAGAAGCGGAAGGCTGCTGCGCGCCGCTGCCGCCATGAAGAATATGGCGGAGAGCACCCTGGGCGAAACCGAAGAAAAGATCGGGAAAAACAGGAAGAACGTGGAAGCGGCCATGGTCAACCTGCAGTCCCTGACCCGCATCAACGATATGGCCCAGCAGATTCTGGAAATTGCCGACCAGACCAACCTGCTCTCCTTAAACGCCTCCATCGAGGCTGCCAGGGCAGGGGATCAGGGCCGCGGGTTTGCAGTGGTGGCCCAGGAGATCGGGAACCTGGCCCTCAGCTCTTCCTCCACCGCAAGGCAGATTTCGGATATCTGCGGCGAGATCAATACCAACATCCAGAACGTGCAGGATTGTGTGAATGAAATCATCGACTTCATGGAAGGGGATGTGGCGGATAAATTTAAGGACTTCGTGGGTATCGCCAGCGAGTACAGCGGTTCCGTGGAGGCCATCCGGGAGGCCATCGGCGAGATCCGGGAGACTTCCAACGGGGTTGTGTCCTCCGTGGCCAGCATCCGCGACCGCATGGACGTGATCAAGACCGCCTCTGGCGAGAACGAGGTGGGCGTGGAGGACATCGTCAGCAAGATCGAGCAGACCAGCACCACCGCCGAGGAACTGCAGAACGTGGGCGGGGCAAACCAGGAGAACGCCTCTGCGATCAGCGCCATTGTGGACAGATTTTTAGAGTAGATTTTCCGGGCAGCCCAAAAAGGCTTTACAAGCCGGAAAAAAAGTATTATGATAATATCTACCCAGATGAGAAAACGTTGACGAGGACAGTAGGGCGTCAGAAGGCACCAGAGAGGGCCGCCCGCCGAAGAGGCGGCGCTGGAAGCGGCCCGGCCTGCAGATGCATCCGAAGACCACCTCAGAGTGACTCCAATCCAGTCCGGCAGCTGCCGTTATCAGCAAAGGAAGGTGGCAGGGAAGCCGTGTTTGGAAGGCGCTCTGCAACAAGGGTGGAACCGCGTAGCTTACGTCCCTTGCAATGGAAAGATTGCAAGGGACTTTTTGCGTGGCGGACAAAAAGGCGGGAAGAAGACCGCGGAAGAGAAGAGGAGGAAAGGCATGAAAATCACATTGAAGGACGGCTCCGTAAAAGAGTATCAGGAGAAGAAAAGCGTCTATGAGATTGCACTGGATATCAGCGAAGGGCTGGCAAGGGCGGCCTGCTGCGCCAAGGTAAACGGGAAGGTGGTGGATCTGCGCACAGAGCTCTCCGAGGACTGTGAGCTGGCCATCTGCACCGCGGCGGACAAGGAGGGGCTGGCAGCCCTGCGCCACACTGCCTCCCATGTGCTGGCACAGGCGGTCAAGCGCGTCTTCCCGGAGGCAAAGCTGACCATCGGCCCCAGCATCGACACGGGCTTTTACTATGACTTTGACCATGCGCCGTTTTCCAGGGAGGACCTGGACGCCCTGGAGGCAGAGATGAAAAAAATCGTGAAGGCGGGGGAGAAGCTGGAGAAATTTACCCTGCCCCGGGAGGAGGCCATCCGCTTCATGGAGGAGCGCGAGGAGCCCTACAAGGTGGAACTGATCCGGGATCTGCCCCAGGATGCGGAGATCTCTTTCTACCGGCAGGGAGATTTTGTGGACTTGTGCGCAGGCCCCCATCTGATGAGCACCAAGGGCGTGAAGGCCTTTAAGCTGACGTCTTCCTCCATGGCTTATTGGAGGGGAAAATCGGAAAACGCCATGCTGCAGAGGATTTACGGCACCGCCTTTGCCAAAAAGGAGGAGCTGGAGGAGTATCTGGCCTACTGGGAGAATGTGAAAAACAGGGATCACAATAAGCTGGGCCGGGAGATGGGGCTTTTCACCACGGTGGACGTGATCGGGCAGGGTCTGCCCCTTCTGATGCCCAAGGGCGCAAAGATCATCCAGACCATGCAGCGCTGGATCGAGGACGAGGAGGAAAAGCGGGGGTATCTCAGGACAAGGACGCCCCTCATGGCAAAGAGCGACCTGTATAAGATCTCCGGCCATTGGGATCACTATAAAGAAGGGATGTTTGTGCTGGGGGATGAGGAGAAGGACAAGGAAGTGCTGGCGCTGCGGCCCATGACCTGCCCCTTCCAGTATTATGTGTACAAGGCTTCCCAGCACTCCTACAGGGATCTGCCCCTGCGCTACGGCGAGACTTCTACCCTGTTCCGCAACGAGGACTCCGGGGAGATGCACGGCCTGACCAGGGTGCGGCAGTTTACCATTTCCGAGGGACACCTGATCGTGCGCCCCGACCAGATGGTGCAGGAGTTTAAGGACTGCCTGGCGCTGGCAAAGTACTGCCTCACCGTGCTGGGCGTGGAGGAGGACGTGACATACCACCTCTCCAAATGGGATCCTGACAACCGGGAGAAATACATCGGGGAGCCCGAGGTGTGGGAGGAGACCCAGGAGCACATCCGCCAGATTCTGACAGAGCTTGGCATCCGTTTTTCGGAGGAGGTGGGGGAGGCCGCCTTTTACGGCCCCAAGGTGGACATCAACGCCCGCAATGTCTACGGCAAGGAAGACACCATGATCACCATCCAGTGGGACGCCCTGCTGGCGGAGCAGTTTGATATGTACTACATCGACCAGAACGGGGATAAGGTGCGGCCCTATATCATCCACAGGACTTCCATGGGCTGCTACGAGCGCACCCTGGCCTGGCTCATCGAAAAATACGAGGGGAAATTCCCCACCTGGCTTTGCCCTGAACAGGTGCGCGTGCTGCCCATCTCCGAAAAGTACGGGGATTACGCAAAAAAGGTGGAGAGCGAATTGAAGGAGAACGGCATCCTGGCCACAGTGGACAACCGCTCCGAAAAGATCGGCTTTAAGATCAGGGAAGCCCGTCTCGACAAGCTGCCCTATATGCTTGTGGTAGGGCAGAAAGAGGAGGAGGAAAACCTGGTGAGCGTGCGGAGCCGCTTTGCCGGGGACGAGGGCCAGAAGAGCTTAGAGGAATTTATCGGCCAGATCTGTAAGGAGATCCGCACCAAGGAGATCCGGAAGGAGACTGCCGAGACACAGGAGGCATAAAATCAATCAAATAAAAATGGCCCGGGCGAGCGCAGGGAGGAATAGGCGTCCACTGATGTGTGAATACTAAAGGGGACGGCGATCGAACGGGCCTGCCGGGGGAACCTCATTTCCGAAGGCGGGCGCAGAGTTGCGCAGCAAAGCAGCGCGGAAAGAGAGGAAATGATGGCAGACTTAAAATGTTCGGCGGAAAACTGTATCTACAACGAGGCGTGCCTGTGTGCCAAGGGGGATATCATGGTAGGCGGCAGACGCGCCTGTGACTGCGGCGAGACCTGCTGTGAGAGCTTCCAGCAAAAGCGGGAAGGGGCGGACTCATTCAAAAGCTCCGTGACCCATCCCAGCCCCACCATCAGCATTGACTGCGAGGCGGTGAAGTGCATCTATAATTCCAACTACAAGTGCCATGCGGATCATGTGGACATTTCGGGAAATCAGGCAAGCAGCAGCAGACAGACCTGCTGCGCCACTTTTTCGGAGCGCTGAGCATGAGGCAGACGATGCCGCCCGGCCCGGCCAGACCCTTTTGAAAGGGCCTGACGGCGCCGGGCGGCGCTGCGTATGGGCCCCGGGACGGGCGGAGGGGAACAGGAACCGTTTCGCCAAAAACCGGGCCGTTTCGACGAAATCCTGAGTCTTTTTCCACGGCAAAAATTGACAGGCGCAACGTTTGATGATATAATGTCTGCACAAAAATTCGTTTTTGACTTCAAAGGAGAAAAGGAATGTTCCGCTGGCTGATACTTCTGCTAATTGCGTTGACCATTGCCATGATCGTCTGCGTGAGGATTCTGGACAGAAATCTGGTCAAAAACCTGGCCAAAAACAGGAAGACGGTGGTCCACCTGATCTGGAATGCCGTTTTCACCGTGGTGTGCTATACGGTCTTCCTCCTGATCCCGCCCTGGTACGAAAGGGCGGCGGCCTTTGCAAGCAGTTTTTATTACATCGCCACAGACTGGCTGGTGGTGCATCTTGTACTGTTTTGCGTCTCTTATACCAGAAGGGAGTATGCTGCCAGGCTGCCCCGGCGTCTCATCGGGATGCTGGCGGGGGCGGACTCCGCTTCCCTTCTGATCAATCCCTTTACCCATCATATGTATCGCCTCAACTTAAGCGGCCCGGGGGGGTGGGGCACAAGCTGCTGGAAGATCCAGGTGAAGCTCCCCCACGTCGCCCACAGGGTCTTTGTCTATGCCCTTGCGGCCTACAGCCTTTTTCTGCTTTTTTCCAGAATGCTCCAGGTGCCGGACATCTATAAGAGAAAATACGGCAGCATCCTGCTCCACACCCTGATGGTGCTGGTGATCAACCTCATTTGTCTGGCGCTGCACACCCGGTACGATTACTCGGTGATTCTCTACGCCTCCCTGGCAATGGTCATCTCCTACCTGGTGATGTACGCCACGCCCAGGATCCTTTTGGAGCGGATCGTGGGCACCGTGGTGGAGGATTCCTTTATCGGTCTGTTCGCCTACGACAAGGACGGCCACTGTGTGGAAACCAACCAGATCGCCAGGGAACTTCTGGCCGTGGAGGGGGATATCCAGGCCGCGGCGGAAGCGTATCTGGCCCGCTGGAAGGAAGAGCACGGGGACGAAGATTCCCCGGCGGGGGGCGAAGAACAGGTTCTGGAGCGGGACGGGAAAAAGCTCTACCTGTACATCACCTACCAGAAATTTTTAGACGCCAAAGGGCGGCTGCAGGGAAGCTGCTTCCGGTTTGAAGACCGCACCCAGATGGTGGAGAAGTTCCAGGAGGAGCAGTACAAGGCCAGCCACGATCTGCTCACCGGGCTGTTAAACCGCAGCGCATTTGAGCAGCGGGTCAGGCAGATCCTCTCGGAGGCCACGGAGCCCTACTGTATGCTCAGCACCAACATCAAGGATTTCAAGCTGATCAACGAGCTCTATGGGGCGGAGGTGGGAGACAGACTTCTGATTGCCCAGGCGCAGGAGATCCAGAAGGTGGCGGTGGAGGAATCTGTCAGCGCCCGCCTTTACGCCGACCGCTTCTGCAGTCTGATCCCCAGGCGGTGCTTCCAGGAGGATCATATCACGGAGCATATGGCCGTGGTGGTGGAGCAGGGCCCGGGAAAGGCCTTCCGGCTCCACTATTACATCGGCGTCTACGATATCGTAGATGTGGACGAGCCGGTGTGGACCATGTATGACAAGGCCAGCATGGCCATCGAAACCATCCGGGGGGACTATGAGAAGTTCATCAGCTACTACCGGGAGGAAGTGATGCAGCACATGATGGAGGAGAAGGAGGTGCTGGGGGACTTTGACAAGGCACTTGCGGAGCGGCAGTTCCAGATGTATCTGCAGCCCCAGATCGACCGAAACGGGGACACGGTGGGCGCGGAGGCGCTGGTGCGCTGGGCCCATCCGGGGAAGGGCATGGTCAACCCTGCGCTCTTTATCCCGGCCTTAGAGCGGGCGGGCCTCATCTATCGGCTGGATCTGTATATGTGGGAAAACGCGGCGGAGAGGTTGCAGGAGTGGAAGCGGCAGGGCTGGGAGGATCTCTCCATCGCCGTGAACATTTCCGCCAAGGACTTTTTCTACATCGACGTCTGCCAGTCCTTCCGGAGACTGATGGACAAATATGATTTCTGCCCAAAGAACTTAAAGCTGGAGATCACGGAATCAGCTCTGATGGAGAATATGCGGGAGAACATGAAGACCCTGGACGGCCTGCACGAGCTGGGCTTTGACATTGAACTGGACGATTTCGGCACGGGCTATTCCTCCCTGGGGATGCTCAAAGACGTCCATGCGGATATCTTAAAGCTGGACATGGTCTTTCTGCGGGATACCCAGAATGCGGACCGCAACAAGGTGATCTTAAAGAACATCATCGCCATGGCGGACGATCTGGGGATGGCGGTCATCTCCGAGGGCGTGGAGACCCAGGCCCAGGTGGACTTCCTGCGGCAGATGGGCTGCGATATGTTCCAGGGGTTCTATTTTGCAAAGCCCATGAGCGTGGAAGAATTTGAAAAAAATTTAAGACAAAGGGCATTGACACGCCGGGAAAACTGTGTTAGTCTATAGAAGCGTCCGAAGACGCGAGCAACAAGCAGAGTATCCACTCTCACCTTACGGCCCGGGGCCAGTAAGCGTTCATCATTCCAGCCGATGTGTTTTTGGGAAAACGGCGGCGTATGGCGGCTGTCATTGTGCCGCGGCGCAGGGTAAGGATTGTAAGTGGATAGCCATGCTGTCCACTTTTTCTTGTGTATGGGAGGTATAAGGCCATTAGCGACTTAATGATCAACGAGCAGATTAGAGACAAGGAGATCCGCCTCATCGGTGAGAACGGGGAGCAGCTGGGGATCATGTCCTCCAGGGACGCCATGCGGATGGCAGAGGAGGCAGGGCTTGACCTGGTGAAGATCGCGCCCACCGCAAAGCCCCCGGTGTGTAAGATCGTAGACTACGGCAAGTTCAAGTACGAGCAGGTCAGAAAAGAGAAGGAAGCCCGCAAGAAGCAGAAGATCGTGGAGATCAAGGAAATCCGTCTCTCTCCCAACATTGACAAGAACGACTTAAATACCAAGGTGAACGCGGCCAGGAAGTTTCTGACCAAGGGCGACAAGGTAAAGGTGACGCTGCGCTTCAGGGGCCGTGAGATGGCGCATATGAACACCAGCAGGCACATTCTGGATGATTTTGCCCAGAGCGTGGCCGATATCGCCGTGATCGAAAA
Organism: uncultured Acetatifactor sp.; assembly: GCA_947594835.1. Taxonomy (GTDB): domain Bacteria; phylum Bacillota; class Clostridia; order Lachnospirales; family Lachnospiraceae; genus Acetatifactor. The sequence continues at coordinate 22,802 of CANQEH010000024.1, forward strand.
GGCTCCCAAGGTTGAGGGGCGCACCATGACCATGTTTTTAACTGAGAAGCGGTAAACGCGGACGTTAAAATAGAAGATCAATCAAAGTTTAGGAGGAAATCGTTATGCCCAAAATGAAGACAAACAGGTCTGCTGCAAAGCGTTTTAAAGTAACCGGAACGGGTAAACTCAAGAGGAACAAGGCTTACAAGCGCCACATCCTCACCAAGAAGAGCTCGAAGACGAAGCGCAATCTGAGAAAGCCTGCCATGACCGATTCGACGAACGTGAAGAACATGAAGAAGATTCTGCCCTATTTATAATGGTGAGGAGGTAATAAGAGATGGCAAGAATAAAGGGTGGCTTAAACGCCAAGAAAAAGCATAACAGGGTATTAAAGCTGGCAAAGGGTTACAGAGGAGCCCGCAGCAAACAGTATAGAGTGGCCAAGCAGTCGGTGATGCGTGCGCTTGCATCTTCCTATGCGGGAAGAAAGGAGAGGAAGCGTCAGTTCAGACAGCTCTGGATCGCCCGGATCAACGCGGCTGCAAGACTGAACGGCCTTTCTTACAGCAAGTTTATGTACGGCCTGAAGCTGGCTGGAGTTGAGGTGAACAGGAAGATGCTGGCAGAGCTGGCAGTCAACGACGCAGAAGGGTTTAAGACCCTGGCAGAGCTGGCAAAGAGCAAGGTGGCATAAGACGCCGGCGGGCAAGGTTATGCCAGTATTTCAGATATCGTCGGGACATTGATAGGCGGCAAATACCATCAGACGCCGGGGAGCGCAGCAATATCGCTGCGTCTGTCCGGGAAACGGATCGATCCGCGCGGGAACACCGGCCCTGCAGAAGGGCTGGCGGAGGCGGATCGGACGGTCTGAAGGGGTTTGACGCCTTTTTGAGTGAAAAGGAAGGCGCCTTACAGTGTCTGGGAGCCCTGGGGATTTGCAGACGGCATATGGCTGCGCACATGGTTTTTCAAGGCGTCAAAGCTCTCCTGGCTGATCACGTGCTCGATCCTGCAGGCGTCCTCTGCCGCGATGGAGGCCGGGACGCCCAGCTGAACCAGCAGACTGGAGAGAACCTGATGGCGCTCATAGATCATCTCGGCGATGGCCCTGCCGGAAGGGGTGAGGGTGATGAAGCCGGAGCCGTCTACACGGATATGGCCTTTTCCCCGGAGATTTTTCATGGCCACGCTGACGCTGGATTTTTGGAAGCCCAGCTCGGCGGCGATATCCACGGAACGCACCACGGGGAGCTGCCTGCTTAAGATCAGTATGGTTTCCAGATAATTTTCGGCGGATTCGTTTCCTGCCATGGTTTACCTCATTTCCGCCGCAAAGCGGCCTTCGGAGCTTAAGGGACGGCTTCGGGATGTTTTCTTTGAGTATAATACTTTTTGGATGGAAGCGCAACCCTCCGGCATTGCGCTTAACGGGAAAGAGACCGGAAAATAATCAGGCGAGGAGAAGACGGTTATGACGAGATGGGCGAGACATCTGTATCAGCCGGGGCTGCCCCTGGGGGTGGACGGCAGGAGAGTGACGGGCAGCGAAGGGCACATTGCCCTGGCGCGGCGGGCGGCTGCGGAGGGAATGGTGCTTTTGAAAAACCAGGACAAGACGCTTCCCTTTGCGCCGGGAGAGAAGATCGCGCTGTTTGGCAAGGGCTGCGTGGACTATGTCAAGGGCGGCGGGGGCAGCGGGGATGTGACCTGCGCCTATGCGGCCAGCCTCTACGACGCCCTGGCGGAGAAGGAAAAGGAGGGGAAAGTCTCCCTGTTCCACGCCCTGGCGCATTTTTATCAAAATCAGATGCAGGCCCAGTACGAACTGGGTTATGCGCCGGGGATGACAAGGGAGCCCCAGGTGCCGGAGGAACTGATGGAGCAGGCAAAGCAGTTTGCCCGGACGGCGGTGGTGACGATCAGCCGGTTTTCCGGGGAGGGCTGGGACAGGCTGGCCTCCCTGGAGCCCAACGAGGCGATGTGGGAGTCGGAGCTGGAGTTTGCCAGGAGGCAGGCGGAGATTTTTCCCCAGGGGGATTTTTACCTGACGGAGGAGGAGAGACGCCTGATCGGGCAGGTGACGTCGGCCTTCGACCGGGTGGCGGTGGTGTTAAACATCGGCGGCGTCATGGAGAGCGCCTGGATCGCGGCAGATCCCGGGATATCGGCGGCGCTCTTGGCCTGGCAGGGCGGCATGGAGGGAGGCCGGGCGGCTGCGGATATTCTCTGCGGCGACGCAGACCCCTCGGGCAGACTGGCGGATACCTTTGCGGAGAAACTGGAAGATTACCCCTCCACCGCTTCCTTTCACGAGAGCAAGGACTATGCGGCCTACACGGAAGATATCTATGTGGGCTACCGCTACTTTGAGACCATACCCGGGGCGGCGGGGAAGGTGATCTATCCCTTCGGCTACGGCCTCTCCTACACGGAATTTTCCATCCGGCCGCTGTGCCTGATGGAAGACAGTAAAGAGGAGACGATCCGCGTCTATGTGGAGGTGGAAAACCTTGGAGAGCGGGCCGGGCGGGAGGTGGTACAGCTCTATTACAGCGCTCCCCAGGGGAAGCTGGGCAAGCCCGCCAAGGTTCTGGGGGCCTTCCAGAAGACCAGACGTCTGGCCCCGGGGGAGAAGGAAAACCTCCTTCTGTCCCTGCCCGTCCGGGAGATGGCCTCCTACGACGACACAGGGCGGATCCAGAAATCCGCCTGGGTGCTGGAACAGGGGACATACCGCTTCCTGGTGGGAAATTCCGTGCGGAATGTGACGGAGCTTCCGGATACTTACACCCTGGACAGAGACCGGGTGGTCTGCCAGCTCTCCCAGAAGCTTGCGCCCTCAAAGCTGAAGGAGCGGATGAGAAGCGACGGCTCCCTGGAAGCGCTGCCGGAGGGAATCAAACAGGAGGAAATCCCCCTCTTTGCCCGCATGACAAACCGGGAGACGGAAGGGGTGGCCCCCGGGGAGCGGGGCAGGGACAGGTATTACCTGTTTGAACAGACGAAAAAGCCCTTTCTGGACGTGGCGGAGGGGAAGCTTACGCTGAAGGAGTGGATGGAGCAGCTTTCGGTGGAGGATCTCATCTGGCTGCTTGGGGGCCAGGAAAACCAGGGCGTCTCCAACACCTTTGGGCTGGGAAACCTGCCGGAGTACGGCGTCCCGGAAATCGCCACAGCGGACGGGCCCGCGGGCTTGCGCATTCTGCCCCAGGTGGGAGTATTGACTACCGCATGGCCCTGCGCCACCCTGTTAGCCTGCAGCTTCAACCCGCCCTTAGCATGGGAAGTGGGGGCTGCCGTGGCAGCGGAGGTCAAGGAAAACAACCTGGGCGTGTGGCTGGCCCCGGCGGTAAACATCCACAGAAGCCCGCTCTGCGGCAGGAATTTTGAATATTATTCGGAGGATCCCCTGCTGGCGGGCAGGATCGGCGCGGGCATGGTGAGGGGCGTGCAGTCCTGCCGCATCGCCGCCACGGTCAAGCACTTTGCATTCAACAACAAGGAGACCAACCGCAAGAACAGCGATTCCAGGGTGTCCGAGCGGGCGGCCAGGGAGATTTATCTGAAGGCCTTTGAGATCATCGTGAAGGAGGCCTCCCCCTGGTGCATCATGACCGCCTACAACAAGGTAAACGGCGTCTGGTGTTCCGAGAACAGGGAGCTGATCCAGGGGATCCTGCGGGAGGAGTGGGGCTTTGACGGCCTGGTGATGACGGACTGGTGGACTTCCGGGGAGCACTATCTGGAGGCCCGGGCGGGAAATGACTTAAAGATGGGAAACGGCTACCCGGAGCGGGTGAAGGAGGCCTACGAGCGGGGAGCCATCTCCCTGGAGGAAATAAAAAGCTGTGCAGAGAATGTGCTGGGGCTGATCTTAAAAATGGAGTGAGCTGCAGGTAAAACGGGAGGGGCTTTTGGCCCCTCCTTTGTGCTGTTATGATTTGTCCGCCCCGCCGCTTACGATGCGGTAGTAGGCGTTTGAGGTCATGCGGTAGACCGCCGTGTAGAACAGGGAGAATACAAGGAGGCTGATGATGGTGGTGGCGGCAAACAGCGGCACATTGTCCATATTGAACATCAGAAGCATCCTGCGGATGATGGGGAAGGCGAAGGCCAGGTGCAGGGCGGCCAGGGCCAGGGGCAGGAAGAATACCGTCAGAAGCTGGGAATTGACGGTGCGCCTGATCTCCCGGCGGGTCATGCCCACCTTCTGCATGATGGCAAAGCGGCCCTGATCCTCATACCCCTCCGAGAGCTGCTTGTAATAGATAATCAGCACGGTGGCCAGCACAAAGACAATGCTTAAGAGGAGCCCTAAGTAGAACAGGGAGCCGTACAGGCTGTAAAAGTCCTGCCGGTTGATGGCCTGGCTCTCAAACAGGCAGCTTTCATACCCCAGGCTTTCCTTTGCGGCGGGATCCCGGATCACCCCGGACAGCTCGTAGTAGTCTGTGATCTGTTCATCCACTTCCAGCCCGGTGTCAAAATACCAGAACCAGTTGAAGGAAGCGCTCTGGGAAAGAAGGCTCTCCTGCGGCTGGCTCTCCAGGGCCTCCAGCCCTGCCATGCCCTCCTCAAGGCTTGGCACCACCAGAAAGACGCCGGGGAGGATGTCCATACCCATGCTGGGATTTTCCACAAAGCGCTGGATCTGTTTTTTGATGCGGAAGCTGTTTCCCTGCCGGAAGGAAATGGTATCGCCCCGATAGGCGCTGCGGTGTGCGTAGAGGAGCGCTTCCCCCTCCTCAAGGGTCTCCTGGGCTCCCGTTATGGCATTGTAATCCGCAAGGGGCACCATGACAAACAGGCGGTAGTCCATGTCCACCGATCCCGTCTGGAAGGGGACCGCCTCCTCTCCCTCCAAAGAGGCGTAGAACAGGACGTTGCGATAGGAGAAGCTGTTTTGGGGCGCGATGCCCCTGTCCGCAAGACGGGAGGTAAAGGTATCCTGCAGGGTCTGGATTTTTTCCGCCGAAAGCCCATCCATGCCGGAAAAGTGGAACGTCAGGTTATAGTCCCCGGGGTAGCGGCTCTCGATGAGGCGCTCCTCGCCGAAATACAGGCAGGACACAGAGGCCATCATCACAAGCACCATGGTGGCCAGCACACAGATGGAGGCAAGCCCGGCGCCGCCCCGCTTCATGCGGTAAACCATGGAAGACACCGACACAAAGTGGCTGGGCCGGTAGTAGAAGCGCCTGTTTTTCTGTAAGAGGCGCAGAAAGCAGACGCTCCCTGCGATCATCACCAGGTAGGTGCCCACGATTACCATGACCACCGCCACAAAAAAGTTGCCGAGCGCCGTCAGGGGATCCTGAACCGTCACCGCAATGTAGTAAGCGCCGGAGAGCAAAAGCAGACCCAAGATGCCGTAGAGATAGTTGCCCTTGGGCGGTTTCTCCCCCGTCTGCTGGCTGCGCATCAGGGAGATGGCGCTGGAAAAGCGGATCTGGCGGACAGAGTTTAAAAGCAGCAGGCAGAAGATGGCGCCGAATACCTGCAGGCTCCTCTTGACGGCCAGCCAGGAGACGTCAAAATCGTAGGTCACCTCCCCCTGCATGAGGTTGATCAGCCCAAGCTGGGCAAATTTGGAGAGGGCGATCCCGAAAAACAGCCCGCCTCCTACGGAGAGAAGGGCGGTAAAGAGCGTCTCCCAGAACAGGATGCGGCCGATCTGCGCCTTTCCCATGCCCAGCACATGGTAGAGGCCAAACTCGCTTTTCCGCCGCTTCATCAAAAAGGAGTTGGTGTAAAACAGGAAGATGCAGGAGAAGATGGCGATGACCCAGCTCCCCAGGGCAAAGATTTGCTGGAGCGCATATCCGCCCTTTGCCATGCCGACGGAATCGTCTACCGCCAAAAAGAGAATAATGTAAAACATCATTACCATACCGGCGCAGGTGAGGCCGTAGGGGAGGAAGAGCTGCCGCATCTTCCGCATCCCGCTTGCCGCCAGCCTGGGGTAAAATCCAAATTTCATATCCATTACCATGCCTTTCTATTGATTGAATGTGCCGGGCGTCCGGCCTATGGCCCGAAAAAGCCGGGCCTGGGCCTATGCGATGGGACGCCTGCCGAAAGCTACGCGGAAAACTGCTTTCCCGTGGCAAGCAGCGTCAGCGTGTCGGAAATCTTCTGATACAGCTGCTGGTCTGTGTCCTCTCCCCGGTAGAGCTGGTGGAACACTTCTCCGTCTTTGATAAACAGCACCCGGCCCGCCGTGCTGGCTGCCTTGACGGAGTGAGTCACCATCAGGATGGTCTGGCCCAGCCGGTTGATCTGCGCAAACAGGCGCAGGAGTTCGTCGGTAGCGCGGGAGTCCAGCGCCCCGGTGGGTTCGTCCGCCAGGATCAGCTTCGGGTCTGTGATCACCGCCCTTGCCACGGCGGCCCGCTGCTTCTGGCCCCCGGAAACCTCATAGGGGTATTTTTTCAACAGATCCGCGATCCCCAGCTTTTCCGCCAGGGGCGCAAGGCGCTCCCGCATTTCCCGGTAGGGCTTTTTTGCCAGCACCAGGGGGAGGTAGATATTGTCCTCCAGCGTGAACGTGTCCAACAGGTTAAATTCCTGGAACACGAAGCCTAAATTGTCCCGCCGGAAAGCGGATGCAGCGGCGGAGCCGATCCGGGACAGGTCTTTGCCGTCTAACCAAACGGAGCCGCTTGTGGGCTGATCCAGGGCTGCCAGGATGTTTAAGAGCGTGGTCTTGCCGGAGCCGGACTCTCCCATGATGGCCACATATTCGCCCTGTTCCACAGTGAAGGTGACGTTTTTTAACGCTTCCACCTTGTTGCCGCCCAGGCGCGTGGAATAGATTTTCTGAAGCCTTTTTACTTCCAAAATCGTCATGATGCAGATGCCTCCTATCCAGATTCTGATTGCCGTTTCGAGCCCCAGGGAAAGCTGTCTGTGGGAAAAGGGCCTGATACAGGCGGCGTTTTCCGGGCTCTGGACGGTTTTGATTGTAACAGAAACGGGAAATGGGCCGCTATCGAATCGGCTTACATTTCCCGTATCCTTCCTTACAAAACTGTAAGACGTCACTCTTTTGTTCCCTCGTACTGTTTGAGAAAAAGGGAGACGGCAGTGCCTTTGCCCGGCTCGGAGGCGATGGTGATCTCCATGCCCAGTCTGGTGCAGATCCGCCTGCAGAGGTAAAGCCCGATGCCGCTGGAGCGCTTGTCCTCCCGGCCGTTGTATCCCGTGTAGCCCTTCTCAAAAACCCGGGGCAGGTCGCTGGGCGCAATGCCGATGCCCGTGTCCTGGATGCGGAGAACCCTGGGATGGGGCAGGTCAATTCTGATGCTGCCCTCCCTGGTGTATTTTAAGGCGTTTGAGAGGAGCTGTTCCACCACAAAGGAGAACCATTTCGGGTCGGTTACCACCTTTTCCCCGGTGGGGATATATTCCAGACCGATCCGCCGGGTGATAAATTCGGAGGAAAATTTGGCGATGGACTGCCTTAAGAGCTCGTCCAGGTCGCACTCCCGGAACACATAGTCGGTGGAATCCGTATCCAGCCGCAGGAAGGTCAGCACCATCTCCACATAGCCCTCGATGCCGAACAGGTCGGAGGAAAGTTTTCTGGAGAGGGGCGAATCCTCCTTCTCCAGGGTCAGGCGCATGGAGGTGATGGGCGTCTTGACCTGATGGGCCCAGAGCGTGTAATATTCGATCATATCCTGGTAGCGGGCCGCCGCGGCGGCTTCCCGGTCTTTGGCTTCCTGAAGAAACGCTTTCACCATTTCCTGGTAGTCTGCCTCCAGGACGCCGGAGGCCTCCGGCAGCGCAGAGGGCATGGCGTCGGTCAGTCCCTGGATCCGGCGGAGGGTTTCATGTTTCTGTTTGACCTGAAAGAAATCCCGGAGAAAAAAGAGTAAGCCGGCCAGGGCGCAGAGCAGGGCGGGGTAGAGGACGGCGGCCAGGGGAAGGCGGTACAGGGAAAGCGCGGCGGCGAAGATCCCGCAGGATAAAAGGAAATACAGGACAGCGCTGCGGCGCTGGCGCAGATAGGCGGCCAATAGTTTCATGTCAGTCTCCTTTCCGAGGCGTTTTTTCTATTCCTCCACCAGATATCCGGCCCCCACCTTTGTGGCAATAAACTGGGAAAGCCCGGCCTGATCCAGTTTTTTGCGCAGGCGGTTGATGTTTACCGTCAGCGTGTTTTCGTCGATAAACTGCTGGGTCTTCCAGAGCCGCTCCATCAGCCGTTCTCTGCTGACGATCTTTCCCTTGTTCTCCATCAGGCACAGCAGGATGCGGTACTCGTTTTTCGAGAGGGGGATATTCTGCCCCTGGTAGGTGAGGGTGCCGTCCCCGGTATTCAAAAAAGCGCCGCGGTGCTCCAAAAGCGGGACGCCTGCGGCAAAATCATAGGTTCTGCGCAAGAGCGCCTGGATCTTGGCGATCAGCACATCCCCGTCGAAGGGCTTGGCGATAAAGCCGTCCGCCCCCATGTTCATGGCCATCACGATGTTCATGTTGTCGGAGGCGGAGGAGAGAAAGAGGATGGGCACTTTGGAGAGCTTTCGTATCTCGCTGCACCAGTGGTAGCCGTTAAAAAAGGGCAGGCTGATGTCCAACAGCACGATGTGGGGCTGATAGGCTGCAAACTCCGACAGCACATCCCTGAAATCCTGCGTCAGGCGGGCGTCCATCTCCCACAGCCTGGCCTGCTCCTTCACCGCCTCTGCGATATTCAAATCGTCCTCCACGATCAAAATCCGATACATTTTTCCCTCCGTTTTGGGTCGAACAAGTGCCTTGTGATGCTGCGCCACGATTTTAAACTTTTGTTTTATCCTGCCTTCAGTCACAAAAAGGATAACACACTTTGCCAGACAGGACAAGCACAACGGAAAAGCTTCGCCTCCTCAAAAAATTTTTTGCCTCCGCTTGACAAATGTAGTGAGTTAGGATATACTAACCATGAAAGAAAATGAAAATCATTCTCAAATATAGAAAAGGAGGATGTGTTATGCCACTGTCAATGGCCAGAGAGGGAGAAAAAAATGTGATCAAGAGGATCGGCGGCAGGGATGATACCCGCAGATTCCTGGAGAATCTGGGATTTGTGGTGGGCAGCGCCGTGACTGTGGTGGCCCAGACGGGCGGAAACCTGATTGTGAACATCAAGGAGTCCCGGGTAGCCATCGGCAGGGACATGGCGAATAAGATCATGGTCTGAAGGCCGGATCGGAAAGAGGAGAACGCAATGAAGACGTTGAGAGAAATTGCCTGCGGGCAGACCGTGACGGTCAAAAAGCTCTCCGGCGAGGGCCCGGTAAAGCGCCGCATCATGGACATGGGCATCACCAAGGGAGTGGAGATTTATGTGAGGAAGGTTGCGCCCCTGGGAGACCCTGTGGAGGTCACGGTGAGAGGATATGAGCTTTCGCTTCGGAAAGCGGATGCGGGGATGATCGAGGTGGAGTGAGGACGGACGTGGAGTGAGGATGGATGTGCTCCATTCTTTTTTGCCTGGGAGTTAGTTGCTGCTAATTTTAGGTAGACATAACAAATTCACGCAATCACATAAAACGGATGCGCACAAAGTGCGCAAGGAGGGTATGATGGCAATCAAAATCGCATTGGCAGGGAATCCAAACTGCGGAAAGACGACGCTGTTTAACGCGCTGACCGGGGCTAACCAGTTCGTGGGGAACTGGCCCGGCGTCACGGTAGAAAAGAAAGAGGGAAAGCTGAAAGGGCATAAGGACGTGCAGATCATGGATCTGCCCGGCATCTATTCCCTGTCCCCCTACACCCTGGAGGAGGTGGTGGCAAGAACTTATCTGATCAACGAAAGGCCAGACGCCATCATCAATATTGTAGACGGGACGAACATAGAAAGGAACCTGTATCTGTCCACCCAGATTCTGGAGCTTGGCATCCCGGTGGTCATGGCCGTGAACATGATGGACGTGGTGGAAAAGTCCGGCGATCAGATCCAGACGGAGAAGCTTTCCGAAAGGCTGGGCTGCCCGGTGGTGAAAATTTCCGCTTTAAAGGGAACGGGGATCCAGGAGGCGGCGGATATGGCGGTGGCACTGGCCCGCAAAGGCAAGGCCACAGCTCCCCGGCACCGATTTGCTGAGCAGGTGGAAAACGCCATCCGGGAAGTGGAAGAGAGGCTGGGGGCGGCCGTGCCGGAGGGACAGAAGCGGTTTTTTGCAATCAAGCTTCTGGAAAAGGATGAAAAGATCGGGGCGATGCTGGATGCTGTCCCCGACGTCAAAGACCAGACCGACGCCCTGGAGAAAAGCTTTGACGACGATATCGAGAGCATCCTCACCAACGAGCGGTATGTGTACATCGGTTCCCTTCTGGAGGGCTGTTATGTGAAAAAGGGCGGTAAGAAGCTGACCGTCTCCGACAGGATCGACCGCGTTGTCACCAACAGGTGGGCGGCCCTTCCCATCTTTGCCCTGGTGATGGCGCTTGTGTATTACGTTTCCGTGACCACCGTGGGAACCTTTGTCACCGACTGGACAAACGATGTGCTCTTTGGGGAGATCATCCCTCCCGCCGTGGAGGGCGTCTTAAATGCCATGGGCGTATCCGGCTGGCTGCAGAGCCTGATCTTGGACGGCATCGTGGCAGGGGTAGGGGCCGTTCTGGGATTTGTGCCCCAGATGCTTGTGCTGTTTCTTTTCCTGGCGTTTTTGGAGGCCTGCGGCTATATGGCCAGGGTGGCGTTCATCATGGACAGGATCTTTCGGAAGTTTGGTCTGTCCGGCAAATCCTTCATCCCCATGCTGATCAGCAGCGGCTGCGGCGTGCCCGGCATCATGGCCTGCCGCACCATCGAAAACGACAGGGACAGGAAGATGACCATCATGACCACCACCTTTATCCCCTGCGGCGCAAAGCTGCCTATCATCGCCCTGGTGGCGGGGGCCTTTTTCAACAATGCCTGGTGGGTGGCATGGAGCGCCTATTTTGTGGGCATCGCAGCCATCATCTGCTCCGGCGTGATCTTAAAGAAGACGAAGATGTTCGCAGGGGATCCGGCTCCCTTTGTCATGGAGCTTCCCGCCTACCATATGCCCACCGTTGGCGCGGTGCTCCGCAGTATGTGGGAGCGGGGCTGGTCCTTCATCAAGAAAGCGGGCACCATCATCCTGCTCTCCACCATTGTGCTCTGGTTTTTGATGAGCTTTGGCTGGACGGACGAGGGCTTTGGAATGCTGGAGGCGGAGCAGCTTGACGCGAGCATTCTGTCCAAGATCGGCGGCGCTGTGGGCTGGATCTTTGCGCCCCTGGGCTGGACACAGGCAGGACAGGGCTGGAAAATGGCGGTGGCAGCCATCTCCGGGCTGATCGCAAAGGAGAACGTAGTGGCAACCTTCGGTATGCTGTTCGGCTACGGGGAAGTGGGGGAAGCCGGGGAAGAGATCTGGGGGCAGTTAGCCCTGATCATGACGCCTCTGGCAGCCTACGGCTATCTGGTGTTCAACCTGCTGTGCGCCCCCTGCTTTGCCGCAATGGGCGCCATCAAGCGGGAGATGAACAGCCCCAAATGGTTCTGGGCGGCTGTGGGCTACCAGACCGGCCTGGCCTATGTGGTGTCGATGTGCATCTACCAGATCGGCAGCCTGATCACCACAGGCAGCTTCGGGATCGGCACGGCAGCAGCGATCCTGCTGGCGGCGGGGTTTGTGTGGCTGCTCTTCCGGCCCGCCCGGGAAGGGAAGGCTGGCGCAGGGAAACTTGCCAAGGCAAGTTAAAAGAGAAGCCCGGATCGAAAGAAACGGGCAGGGATAAAGCATCAAAACGCTTCGGAGGGATCAAACCGCCGGGGCGTTTTCTTTTGTTCTGACACAGACAGCGGCAAGCCCCAAAGGGGGGCCAAATCCCTTGCGCAGCGGTAAAACTTATGCTATTCTGTTACCAGACCCGGCAGACTGCGGGGCAGTGTGACGGAAAGGGAAAGCGGAGGGAAAGGAAATGGGTGTATTGTCAGGCCTGGAGCCGGAGCGTGTTTTTTACTATTTTGAGGAGATCACAAAAATCCCCCACGGTTCCGGCAACGTGGAGGAGATCAGCGATTATCTGGCAAGGTTTGGGAAGGAGCACGGCCTGACCGTGTTTCAGGACGAACTCAAAAATGTGATCCTGATCAAGGAGGCGGCGCCGGGCTATGAGACAGAGCCGCCTGTGATTTTGCAGGGGCACATGGACATGGTGGCGGTGAAAAAGCCGGACTGCGGCATCGACTTAAAGAAAGAGGGGCTGAAGGTAGCCGTCCGGGGAGACGAGATCTACGCCCAGGGAACCAGCCTTGGCGGGGACGACGGCATTGCCGTGGCCTACGCCCTGGCACTTTTAGAATCGGAAGGTGGCAAGCACCCCAGGCTGGAGGTGGTGCTGACGGTGGACGAGGAGACGGGGATGGACGGAGCCAGGGGCATTGACCTGTCCATGCTCACAGGCCGCCGCATGATCAATCTGGACTCGGAGGACGAGGGCATTTTCCTCACCAGCTGTGCGGGAGGCGCCAGGGTCAACATAAAGCTTTCCCTGCAAAAGGAAGAGAGGCAGGGATGCAGCGCGTCCCTGGAGGTGGGGGGCCTTCTGGGCGGCCACTCCGGCGGGGAGATCCACAAGGAGCGGGGCAATTCCAACCTTCTCATGGGGCGGCTTCTGGCGCGGCTTTCAGAAAAGCTGCCCCTGGGGCTGACAGAGCTTTCCGGGGGGCTTGCGGACAACGCCATTCCCCGGCAGACCCGGGCCAGGGTCGTGTTTGCCCCGGAAGACAGAGCTGCCTTGCAGGAGATTGTCAAAGCGCTGGAGGCGGAGGTGCGGGCGGAGCTTTCCGCCAAGGATCCCGATGTGTTTTTCCGGGTGGAGGAATGCGGCCAGGGGACTTATTCCTGCGTCTCAGAGGCGGATACCCGGCGCACAGCGGCGTTTTTGCGGGCGCTGCCAAACGGGGTGCAGTCCATGAGCGCCGATATGCCGGGGCTGGTGGAGACTTCCTTAAATCTGGGGATGCTGGGGCTTGACCCCGGGACGGGGGAACTGACGGCGGCGTTCTCCGTGCGCAGCAGCGTGGAGAGTGCAAAGAGGGAGCTGATCGGGAAGCTGGAGGCGGTGGCCGCGTTAGCGGGAGGCAAAGCCGTGGCAAGCGGCGATTATCCCGGCTGGAAATACCGCAAGGACTCTCCCCTGCGGGACAAAATGACCGCGGTGTATGAGAAGATGTACGGCGTATCCCCTAAGATAGAAGCCATCCATGCAGGGCTGGAGTGCGGGATCCTGGGAAGCAAGATCCCGGATCTGGACTGCGTCTCCATCGGCCCCCAGATGCGGGACATCCACACCACGGAGGAGACCCTGAGCATTTCTTCCACGCGGCGGGTCTGGGAGTATCTGGTGCGCCTTTTGGAGGAGAAGGACTGTTAGGAGGAGAGGATGGAGAAGATTTTATTCCAGTGTGATTACAATGAGGGGGCTCATCCCAGCATCCTGAGACGGCTTGCGGAGACCAATCTGGAGCAGACGCCGGGTTACGGGGAGGACGTCTACTGTGCGCAGGCGGCGGAAAAGATCCGCCTCTCCTGCGGGGACGATTCCCTGGCGGTGCATTTTCTGGTGGGCGGCACCCAGACCAACCTGACGGTGATAGACGCTGCCCTGCGGCCCCATCAGGGCGTTCTCTGCGCGGAGACGGGGCATATCAATGTCCATGAGACCGGGGCCGTGGAGGCCTGCGGGCACAAGGTTCTGGGCCTGCCCTCCCGGGACGGGAAGATCACCGCAGAAGACATCCGGAAGGCCTGTGAAAGCCACAGGGACAGCGACAGCTTTGAGCACATGGTACAGCCGGGGATGGTATACCTTTCCAATCCCACGGAGCTCGGCACGATCTACTCTGCTAAGGAGCTGCAAAAGATTTATGAGGTCTGCTCGGAGTACGGGGTGTATCTGTTTCTGGACGGCGCCCGGCTGGGGTACGGCCTGGCGGCGCCGGACAACGACCTGACGCTGCCTCTGATCGCCCGGTATACGGATGTGTTCTACATCGGCGGGACGAAGGTGGGGGCGCTGTTCGGGGAGGCGGTGGTGATCCGCAATGAGGCGTTAAAAAAGGATTTCCGCTATCTGATCAAGCAAAAGGGCGGGATGCTGGCAAAGGGGCGGCTTTTGGGGCTTCAGTTTGACCAGCTCTTTACCGACGGGCTGTATCTGGAGCTTTCTTCCCATGCCATCCGGCTGGCGGAGCGGATCCGGGAGGCAATTGATGAGAAGGGCTGGCCCTATCTGGTGGAAAACAGGACCAACCAGATCTTCCCCATCGTGCCCGACGAGGCGCTTGAAAAGCTGGGGGAGCGCTTTTGTTACTCCTATGACCACCGGGTGGACGAGACCCACAGCGCCGTGCGGTTCTGCACCAGCTGGGCCGCCAGGGAGGAGAATGTGGAAGCGCTGTGCGCGGCGATCCGGGAAGTTTAAGATCGGGAAAGGGAAACGGCAGGAGGACGGAAAATGGAGTTTGAAAAAGGCACACTGCGGCAGATCAGGCGGCTGATGTTTCTGGCGGCGGCGCTGGTCTTAGCCATCGTGTACAGCAGCCAGGTGTTTTGGGGGATTGGTTTTCTGGCGGGGATTTTAAAGCCCTTTTTATATGGGTGCGTTGTGGCCTTTGTGCTGAATATCCCCCTGCGGGGGTTTGAGACCCGGGTGTTTGGCCGCGTCCGGGGAAAATTCTGGAGGAAGGGAAAGCGCCCTCTGTGCATGGTGCTCACCGTGCTGTCGGTGGCGCTGGTGCTCACGCTGGTAGCGGTGACGGTGATCCCGCAGATCACGGCCACCGCCGCAGAACTGGGGAAGAAGATCCCGGTTTTTCTGCAGGGGGCCACGGAGGAGTTAAACCGGCTGGCGAAAGAATACCCCCAGATGGAGCAGGAGATCAGGCGTCTGGAGGGAATCGAGATCAACTGGGAGACGGTGCTGCGCAGTGCGGCTGACTTCATGCGAAACGGCGCGGGGGATATGCTCAGCTCCACCTTCAGCGTGGCAAGCGGCATCATCTCCGGGGCAGTCAACGGCGTCATCGCCTTTATCTTCGCCCTGTATGTGCTGGCCCAGAAGGAGCGCCTGGCAGACCAGGGGAAACGGGTGCTGAAGGCATTCCTGCCTGAGAAGCTCACAGGGCGGATTCTGGAGATCTGCTCCCTGCTGTATCGGAATTTTACCAGCTTTATCACGGGGCAGTGTCTGGAGGCAGTTATCTTAGGCACGCTGTTTTTTGTGTCCATGAGCGTCTTTGGGATGCCCTATGCGCTGCTAATCGGCGTGCTCATCGCGTTTACCGCCCTGATCCCCATCGTGGGGGCTTTTATCGGCTGCGGGGTGGGGGCGTTTCTGATGCTTTTGGACGACCCGGTGCAGGCCCTCTGGTTCGTGGTGCTGTTTTTGGTCCTGCAGCAGATTGAGGGGAACCTGATCTATCCCAAGGTGGTGGGAAGCTCCGTGGGGCTGCCGTCCATCTGGGTGCTGGCGGCGGTGAGCCTGGGCGGCAGCCTGTTCGGCGTGGCCGGGATGCTGTTTTTCATCCCTCTTACGTCTTCCGGGTATGCGCTGCTTCGGGAGAGCGTAAACAGGCGGAACCGGGAAAAGGGAAGGGAACTGGAAGACAAAACAGAAGATAAAGTGGAAAAACAGAAGGAGGGGAAGGGGAAATGAAGCAGTTTGACTTTCAAAAAGTCAGCGATCCCGCGTATTTCAGGGAAAACAGGATGGACGCCCACTCGGATCATGTGTGGTATAAGGACGCAGGGGAGGAGCAGGCGGCAAGCAGCAGCTTCCGCTTTCTGCTGAACGGGTTGTGGAAATTTTCCTATGCGCCCAATTACCGCTCGGCCATCCCCGGGTTTTGGGAGCAGGAGTACGACTGCCGCGGCTGGGCGGATATCCGGGTGCCCGCGCACATCCAGCTGGAGGGCTATGACACCCCCCAGTATGTCAACGTCCAGTACCCCTGGGACGGAAGGCAGGAGGTAAAGCCGGGAGATATCCCGGAGCGTTTTAACCCGGTGGCAAGCTATGTCAGATATTTCCGTGTGCCCCGTCACATGGAGGGCTGTCCGCTCTACATTTCCTTCCAGGGTGTGGAGAGCGCCATGGCGCTCTGGCTGAACGGCTCTTATGTGGGATACAGCGGGGATACCTTCACCCCTTCGGAGTTTGAACTGACCCCTTACCTGAAAGAGGGGGAGAACAAGCTGGCGGTACAGGTGTTCAAATGGAGCGCCGGAAGCTGGTGCGAGGATCAGGACTTTTTCCGGTTTTCCGGCATCTTCCGGGACGTCTATCTGTACACGGTGCCCAAGGTGCATCTCTGGGATCTGAAGGTTCTGGCCGAGCTGGACGACGGATTTGGCCAGGGACAGGTGAAGGTCTGCATGAAGGCTTCCGGGAAGGGGAAGGTGGTGGCGAAGCTCCTTCGGGAACAGCGCAGGGACCGCTTTTTGGAGCGGTATGACCCTGCGCCCGGACAGGTGACGGCGGTGGAGACCGTGGCCCGGTTTTCGGGAGAACTGGAGGAGGCAGGCAGCTTTACCCTGCCGGTAGAACAGCCCGCCCTGTGGAGCGCGGAGGAGCCCAATCTGTACAAGCTGCTTCTGGAGGTCTACGACGGACAGGGCGTTTTGCAGGAGGTCATCCCGCAGGCAGTGGGATTCAGACGGTTTGAGATAGCGGACGGGCTGATGAAGTTAAACGGCAGGCGGATCGTGTTCAAGGGCGTAAACCGCCATGAGTTCAGCTCCTACGGGGGCCGGGTGCCCGACAAAGAGGAGCTGTGGAAAGACTTAGTGACCATCAAGCAGAGCAATATCAATGCCATCCGCACCTGCCATTATCCCAACGATTCCAGGCTCTACCCTCTCTGCGACCAGCTGGGGCTATATCTCATCGACGAGTGCAACCTGGAATCCCACGGTTCCTGGGATCCTGTGGAGAGAGGAATCGCGGAGCCGGATTCCGTGGTGCCCGGCAGCCATCCGCAGTGGCGGGAGGCCATGCTGGACCGGGCCAATTCCATGTACCAGCGGGACAAAAACCACCCGGCCATCCTGATCTGGTCCTGCGGGAACGAGGCCTACGGCGGGAAAAATATCTATGAGATGTCCCGGTTTTTCCACGAACAGGATCCGGGGCGCATCGTGCAGTACGAGGGATTGTTCCACGACAGGAGCTACCCCGGCACCAGCGATGTGGAGAGCCAGATGTATCCCCGGGCGGCGGACATTGCAGCCTGGCTGCAAAAGGATCGCAGCAAGCCGTTTCTCTGCTGTGAATACACCCACGCCATGGGAAATTCCTGCGGCGGTATGCACAAATATACAGAGCTGACAGACACGGAGCCCCTCTACCAGGGCGGTTTCATCTGGGATTATGTGGATCAGTCCCTTTCCAGAAAGGACAGATACGGGAAGGAATTTCTGGCCTACGGCGGCGACTTTGACGAGCGGCCCACCGACTACAATTTCAGCGGAAACGGCATCGTCTACGGCGGGGACAGAAGCCCCTCCCCCAAGCTGCAGGAGGTAAAGTTCAACTATCAGAACATTTCCGTGGAGGTCGCCCAGGAGCAGCTGACCGTCACCAACAAAAACCTGTTTGTGGACACCGGGCGTTTTGACTGCGTGATCCTGCTGGAAAAAGAGGGGCGCAGGGTTTGGGAGACTTCCCTGCAGGTGCAGGTATCTCCCGGCTCTACCCGGACGATCCCCAACCCGGCCAGGCTGCCCCAGGAGCCGGGGGAGTACGTGGAGACCGTCTCCTTCCGGCTGCGGGAGGATACGCCGTGGGCCAGGGCCGGACATGAGGTGGCCTTTGGACAGGGCGTGTTTTCCGGGATCCAGGGGCTGGCAGCAGATATCCCTCTGGCCGCCGGGGGGCCTCTGGAGGTCATACACGGCAGTTACAACCTGGGCGTCAGAGGGGAGGGCTTCGACGCGCTGTTTTCCTACAATGGGGGCGGCCTGGTGTCTTACCGCTGCGGGGGCCGGGAACTGCTTAAGACGATGCCCAGGCCCAATTTCTGGAGAGCGCCGGTGGACAATGACTGCGGAAACGGGATGCAGGCCCGCTGCGGGCAATGGAAGCTGGCAAGCCTGTATGCCACCGGGAAAGGCGTCCCCGGGCCCAACCCCAAAGTGGAGGAAGGGGAGGACGGCGTGACGGTGACCTACCGATATCTGCTGCCCACTTCCCCCCAGGCTTTCTGCGACCTGGCCTACCGGGTCTATGGGGACGGCACCATCGAAGCCACGCTTTCCTATGACCCCGTGGAAGGGCTGGGAGAGATGCCGGAGTTTGGCCTTCTGTTCAAGATGGACGC
>CANQEH010000025.1 GCA_947594835.1 uncultured Acetatifactor sp.
GGAGGCAGAAATAATTCTCTGTCTCCGATAGAAAATTTACAAAAAAATGTGTCTACTTACTTGACTATGGTTCAGTACCTTCTTTCATTCGACGTGCTTCCCCAGTTCAATGCACTGTTTTCAGTTCAGTGTATCCTCTTTGGTTCAACACGCTTTCAAAATACCGTATGGTGTGCAGCAGCCCGTCCCTCAGCGGGATCGTCGGTTCCCAGCCAAGCTCCCTTTTTGCCAGATCTATGATCGGTCTGCGCTGGGCGGGATCGTCCTGGGGCAGAGGCTTATAGCCAAGCCTGGACCGGGAGCCCGTCAGCTCCAACACCAGCTTTGCCAGTTTCAGCATGGTAAACTCTCCCGGGTTTCCCAAATTCACCGGGCCAGTAAAGCCGTCGCGGCTATCCATCATGCGGATCAGCCCTTCTACCAGATCGTCCACATAGCAGAAGCTCCTGGTCTGCTGCCCGTCTCCATAGACGGTGATGTCCTCTCCCCGCAGCGCCTGCACAATGAAGTTGGATACTACCCGCCCATCGTCCGGGCGCATCCGAGGCCCATATGTATTGAAAATACGCACAATTTTGATATCCACGCCGTCCTGTCGGTGATAGTCAAAAAAGAGCGTCTCCGCCATCCTCTTGCCCTCATCGTAGCAGGAGCGGATCCCGTCTGGATTCACGTGCCCCCAGTAGCTTTCCGGCTGGGGATGAATCTCCGGGTCGCCGTACACTTCACTGGTGCTGGCCTGCAACACCCTGGCTTTACACCTCCTGGCCATGTCGAGAACATTGATGGCGCCCATCACGCCGGTCTTTGCAGTCTTTACCGGGTCAAACTGATAATGCGGCGGGCTTGCGGGGCAGGCCAGGTTGTAGATCTGGTCGCACTCTACATAAATCGGCTCAATCACATCATGACGGAGAAATTCAAAATCAGGATTCCCCATCAGGCGCCGGATATTCTCCTTCCGTCCGGTGAACAGGTTGTCCAGGCAGATGACCTCATTGCCCTGGTTTAAGAGTTTTTCGCACAGGTGGGAACCGATGAAACCGGCTCCTCCGGTGACTAGGATTCTTTTGTGTGGCATGATACTGCTCCTTCCATTGATTTAGGCATAAAAAAACTCCTGATATAAAGTCAATTCCATACTTTATATCAGGAGTCTAAAAATCTTCTTTCAAAGGCTTCTACTAATCAACATCAAGGATACATCAGCATTTGGGCTCACCAATACTTTTCTACGGCGGCAAGCGCTTCCTCCTGGCTCATGCCGCACTGGATGGTCAGTTGCTCTGTCGCCTGTTTCTTTGTTCCCTTAACAGCTTTTATGGTCTGGATGACTCCGCGGGCCATGCCCATTTCAAGTCCCTCCTTCACTCCAGCTGCATGGCCTTCTGCACGGCTCTCTTCCCTCTCAGCCCTGCGGTCCGCCTGCTCCGCATAGTAGGACATATATTCCACCCTCAAGCTCGAATCCATTTTTGCCGTCTCCACTGCTTCCACCAGCCTTTCTGTATACTCATCCACTGCCACTCCCTCCGCCAGATACCTTAAGAAATTCCCAAGCTCAGGGGTGACATCCTCCCTATCCGAATACGGATTTAAAAAAATCTTCACAGTTCCATCGCCAAGAGCAAGCCCCTCTTCTTCCCTGCAGCGGTTTTCAAAAGTATAGATGTGCCTGCCCCTATGGAAGATATCCTCCATGCAGATAAAGATCACATAGCTTCTGTTGAGCAGCCGGTAGTCCTCTCCCCTGCGGAGCAGGTTTGCATCGATCAAGTTCTGATAGTACCGGCTTCTCTGGGGTAGGTTTATTGCATGAGCCGCCTGCATCTCTACGTTATAGACAGTGGATCTTCCGTCCTTCACATAGATATCCAGCCGTATCCCCTTTGCCTCGCGGAAAACCTCTATGGTCTTCTCTCCCTCGGGATATTCAATACGCTCGATCTCCACTCCCAGGATGATCTCCAGGAGATGCTTACACAGATCCGCATCCTGCATCACTTTAAAAAAGATAAAGCGGTCAGCGAGGGTCAAATTCTCAAGGGATTTCAGGGCTTCCTTTCTCTGCTTATCCTTATTATAGGATGTTTCCGATGTTTTTACAATGGGGTTTTCTGGCTTTTGTTTCAGTGATGTTTCCAGCTTTTGCTCTAAAGGGTTTTCTGTCTTTTGCTTTAAGAGTTTTTCCAGCTTTTGCTCCAAGGGATTTTCTGTTTTTTGTCTTAAGGGGTTTTCTGTTTTTTGTCTCAAGTTTCTCCTCTTTCCGCATGGGAAAAGCCTGACTCCATGATTCAGCCCTGCTGACGCACAGCGTCACATCAAAGAATCTCCCTACTGTACCTACTCCCACGCTCTGTTGTGCTGTTGTCTGTTCCTTTTATTGGGATATTTAATCTGAATAATGAGAATATCCATGTGCAAAAAAGATTTCTGGCGGTTGCATTACCGCCGACAACAACACTATACCAGAATCCGGCAAGGATTACAAGGAAAATTTGATAATCTCAAAAGCACAAAAGCATCTCAAAAGACATTCCTGATATAAAGTATGAAATTGTCAAGGTGCTGCGCTGTGGTTCTTTCTCCACAGCTATATCTAAACACGCAATACTTACCGCGTGATTAAATCTATTTTCTTAGCAAAATGTTTCCTTTCCCGAAATTCTTTCAACCGCATAAAAACTCTTGATACACGCAAAGATAGCGATCATTTTCTTCTGACTGGAGATGATAAATCAGACATCTTCCTTGTATTACTGTGGTATGCTATGACAAACATACCCATCAGAAAAGGAGTCGTGAACGGCTCTACCAGTGTAGCGATGCACCAGCCTAAAAAGCCAATGGCAATGATTTTGCTTTCAATGGTATTACGGTTGTGATAGACCGCCACCCCCCCTGAATAACAATCATTATCCACAGCATAAGATTGACCACGCCGCCCTGGTATAATATTTCCAACAGCAGATTGTGACTATGCATTGCCCAATTGAATCCAACTTTCAGTTGCCGGGCAGTTCCGTCTACAATCCCATGGCCGAACACTGGCGCTTCCAAAATCAATTTATGCATCCTCTCCCACAATTTCATCCGCACCATTAGGGAATCCCACTTGCCCAATACGCCGTCTATCAACCATTGAAACAGATTTTGCAATTTCATCACTATAACAAACAGAAAAAAAGCAGGATGCAGCAGCCAATATGTATAGTAGTTGAAAAAACCTGTATAATTCTTCAACAAAACAAACGCAAGCGTCATGCCAAACAAAGCTAACAGAACCCCACCCGACCACACAATAAACGCCGAAGCAAAAATTTCCGCAGTCAAAACAAATGTCCTTAGTTTTTTCCCCGTGCTTTTGTAATATAACCACGCAAACATCAGCGCGGGGA
This sequence comes from uncultured Acetatifactor sp., assembly GCA_947594835.1. Lineage (GTDB taxonomy): Bacteria > Bacillota > Clostridia > Lachnospirales > Lachnospiraceae > Acetatifactor. The sequence continues at coordinate 3,399 of CANQEH010000025.1, forward strand.
TATAATACTGCGAATGGTTATTATAAAATCCCAGGAACCAATTACGCCCGCTGACAAAAAGATTTCCGCTTGTCAGGTACATCCCATCTGGATATAACAGTTCTGTGACAAAATTAATGAAAATCATTACCTCAAAACAAAAAAGCTGTGAAGATAAAAATACCTGTTTGTCATACTCATTGTAATCATAGAAAAGCACGACGCTTATAACTGAAAATGCTGAGATTGCACACGCATACATCTCCTGCCTATTTATCAGCGTGACCAAAAGCAGAAAAACCTGCTGGCCAACTAATAGTAGTACAATTGGTGATGCCTTGCGTTTTACAAACAATAGCCGCACCACAATAATTGCAAAAGAGACAAGCCTCCATATATTAAAAATTGAGTCTGTTGCCGGAATTCGATTCAAGAAAGACGTCTTCATATGCGGCATTGTTAAAAAGACCATCCATAACCACAATGATATCTTTCTCTTTGAAATATATATAATATGCACTTTTTTCATTCCATACATCAGTCCCGTTTCCCTCCACAGAGAAATTGTCCTTTGACGCTTTAGCTGTATTTCCCCTCAATCGTCGATTGCATTACACCATTGTTTGGGCAGCATTCAGCGCCGCTGCAATCACCTGATCCATATCATAATATTTGTATTCTGCCAGTCTTCCGCCAAAAACAACATTCCCCGCAGCCTCCGCAAGCTCTTTGTACTTTGCATAAAGCCTTCCATTCCTCTCATCATTCACCGGATAGTACGGTTCATCACCCTGCCGCCATTCGCTGCTGTATTCGCGGCTGATTACTGTCCTGGGTAAGTCGTTGCCACGGTCATCCTTGCCGAACTGAAACCATTTGTGCTCAATAATTCTGGTAAAGGGCGTTTCTTTGTCAGTGTAATTTACAATGGCATTGCCCTGATAATTGGCTGTATCCAGTGTCTCTGTCTCAAACCGCACAAGACGGTATTCCAACGGGCCGAAACAATATTCAAAATAAGCGTCAATGGGGCCAGTATACACTACCTTCTCCGCCAGTGCGTCCAATTCCTGCTTATGCTTCAGGTAGTCCACACCCAGACGGATTTCCACCCCCTGCAGCATATGCTCCACCATTTTTGTATAGCCCTCCACAGGAATACCCTGATAGAGTGCATTAAAATAGTTATTATCATAGGTAAAACGAACTGGCAGCCGCTTGATGATAAAAGCGGGTAAATTTTTGCAAGCCCTGCCCCATTGCTTTTCCGTATAGCCCTTCACAAGCTTTTCATAGATGTCTGTACCAACAAGAGAAATCGCCTGTTCTTCCAGATTCTTTGGCTCTGTAATACCCGCCGCCCGGCGTTGGCACTCAATCCGGGCTGCCGCTTCTTCCGGCGTAATCACTCCCCACATCCGATTGAACGTGTACATATTGAAAGGCAGGGAATATACTTCACCTTTGTAGTTTGCGATCGTGCCCAGTTTAAATCCGTTAAAAGACGCAAAACGATTCACATAATCCCAGACTCTATGCTCATTCGTATGGAATATATGTGGGCCATACCGATGAACATGGATTCCTTCTATTTGTTCGGAATAAACGTTTCCGGCAATGTGATCCCGCCGATCCACGATCAGGCAGTGCTTTCCAGCGGCTGTCATACGTTCCGCAATCACAGCGCCGAACAGGCCAGCGCCGACAATGAGATAATCATAATGTTTCATGTTGCCATCCTCTTTTCAATTTTATGTTGGTTTATATTAGCGGGGAATCAACAATCTATATGTTTTTACTGTTCCTCGGAAAGTAAACCGAACTTTTTTCCTAATAAATAGCTCATAAAATATCAAAGTTTCCACAAGAACTTTTACATAATTCATGCTGAATATATTGGTAAAGAAGCGCTCATAAAAAAAGGACATTACGATTGTGTAATATATTAAGCTAAAATTGAGAATGCTAAAATTGCTTCTTTTTTTCTTTGCATACTCATAATAAACAGAGAGAAGTATAATAGAAAGGCTATGCATCAATAGCATACCAATCCAGCCAAAATCATAATGGTATAGTCTTAATGAGGTATAAACATTGTTGTAAAAACCTCCCCCTATAGGTCGGAACTCCAAGTGTCCAATATATGGTTGAATATCAACCAATTTATATCTAATCATAAAACTTATAAGATTATAGAATGTTTCTTTTCCCCAAATATTACTTGCTATAGGTGGATTTTGGAAATATTCATCCAAGCAAATATATTGTGTCCCTGTATAGTAGGCACAGTAGTCCATTACATTCAAAGTATTATTTTGACCAGTTCGGCCAACAAAACTTTTTGTGAGGAAAAAAACTCCCATAACTGCTCCCAATAAAAGTGCAATACATAACAAGGATTTAAAACGATATTGTTTGTATTTACCTTTTTTTTGAATGCGGACTAAATGGAATAACATAAAACAATTGATTGAATAATTAACTAAGGGTGTTCGGGCTCCATTCAACAGCATTTCAAGAGCGCATAGGCCAAGTACGAGAAAATTGATCATTTTTTGTCCCAAAGAAAGTATGGGGAAAAAATAAATCAGATTAAATCCAAACAGGAAAAAAATAATTTTTGTCAAATCTGTCAGTTGAGAAAGCAACCATGGAAAAGCACCATTTTCATCGGTAGAATATGCGTGAACGCTACGGAATCGGTGCATTATTTCAGAAAAAGAGCCTGATGTACCTCCAATACGCCGAATTTCCTGTAATAACCAACCAATCGTAATAAGTAAAATCCCAGTGATAAAAAAAGACACCATTCCTTTGATGGGAGAAATAGGTACAGTTTCCGGTGTATGAGGCCGTATTTCAACTTTATTAAAAATGATATGTACAGCTATACCTAAAGCTGTTGTCAACATCATCGCTGACACAATAGCGCATATTGTTATCCAATGAAATATATAAAATGCATTCATAGACCACATAAAATATAGACACATAAATACCGTTCCTGCGAAAGTCAATAGTTGCACAGTTGATGGGGCAAAAATATCTTTGCCAGTAAAACAATAGCTAATACCAAATAGAATAATTAGTATAAACAATAAAAAGTATATCATTTATGAAACCGTTCCTTCCTCACAGCCAGTCTGTACTGAATGACGTTTGCCGCTTCTCTTATATAGGGATTCTTAAGCGACATGAGAATCGTAAAATATATTGCAGAGGAAAAAATAATTATCAAAATTATTCTGATAACATAATATAAGTTCCATCCACTCATCAAAACAACAATCAATGGAATCGGTAGGGCTGCGATGCAATATTGCCAAATTGTTTTAAAAATTTCTTTAATATCAAAATACCTTTGAACATTAATCATACAGACAATAGCAACTGCTGTCTCCGCCATAACTGTTCCCATTGCCGCACCATTTTGAGCGTATCGTGGAATAAGGATACTGTTAAGAATTAAATTTGTTGCAGCACCAATGCAAGTTGATATCAAAATCAGGTTTTCCTTTCCCATCGGAATAAATGTTTGCTGATTGGTCATCGCACTGAATGGAATCAGAACTACGATTGGAATCATAATTCTCATGGCACAACTCGCCGTAACGAATTTATTTCCACTAAATAAAAGGATAATATCATCACTCAGCATGAATAACCCCACTGCTGCTGGAATGGACAACATGAAAATGTAATTGTAAGCGTTTTTTACAAGTTGAGCTGTTTTTCTCATCTCACCCCGGCCAATGTAAAAAGAAAGTCGCGGCATCAATACCATACCAATAGATAGAATCAAAGTGTTGACCATCTTTTCCACTTTAATAGCTGCAGTGTATAAACCGACCGCTGCATCGCCTTTTAAGAATCCCAACATAGTAGAATCCAGAACTGTATACAATTCAATGGATACCGCCATTGCAAAAAGCCGAAGCAACGGTTTCAAATGTTTTCCGATTTCATAAGAAATATTTCGATTTAGACAAATGTATTGTCTGGCATTAATAAAGTTCAGCATATAGGAACCAGAAGATGCCATAACTGTAATGATGGCATATGGAATCACATCACTTTCATCCCGCACAAAAATAAACATAGCACTCAATGCGACAATCTGAAACAAAGCAGAGCGCGCCGCGATATAACGGTATTCCTCCAAGCCCTGATATAGCCACTCCATTCCCATGCCCTGCAATACAATTGTTGCACTGCTGATTAAAAGCAGAGATTTATATTCATTTAATTGCGGAATGGAAAACACCACAATTGCCAGTAACCCATAAGCAAGCAACGTCGTACATCCATTTATCACTAGCATCTCAACGCAAAATTTTTCTAATTTTGCTCGGTCATCACGTAATTTTGCCGCCTCGCGGGTGCCGTAATAGTTCATACCCAGCATTGCAATCATCGTAAAATATGTGATGACAGATTTTGCAAAACTCACCTTCCCAACTCCGTTTACTCCCAAAATTCGAGCAGACCAGGTAAAGGTAATAAGTGGAAATAGAAGACCATTCAGTGTTTTGATAAAATTAAATATGAAATTTCTATACAGGGATTTTTCTTTTTCCATATTCCTTAATTCTTAAGCATTTTTGAGTACTCTATATACTTTAGCCAAAAGCTTTAGCGGCCAAATACATGAAAGTCGCAGAGCATATTTTAAAATAATTGCTTTCCAGGGAAGGTATGTATTATCTGCCTGATAAATAACTCGTTTATATGGATTGTTAGATTTCATTTCTCTAATTCTACGCACTACCGTCTGATAATCCTCTTTATTATCCGGATGGAAAAAATCCCATATCAAGTTAAAGAAAATGAATTCCAATATGCGCGCATCCAGCATTTGCTTCAATGTCTCTGAAGGGTAATCTGCCAACAAATTTTGAAGTGCCTCTATTGGATAAACCATTAGTTCGGAGCGATTTGGCCTATACCGCAATGTTGAAGCACTGTTTAATATACGATAGTGATATCCTATGCAATCAACAATTTGTGTATTATCGGCCTTCTTAAAAACTTCTAAATTAAAAACGCTATCATTCGGCATACCTGCTGGTATTTTAGGGTCAAAAAATATGCTCTTTGAAATGAGAAAACTTTTAAGGTATAGTCGATTCCAGACTACACCAAACCTTTTTCCAAATGCCTCGATCGATTTTAACATCATCTGATCTCTGCCCTGGCCATCATAAAAAGAAACTGATTCTGAAAAATTATCGGAAATCTTCTCTCCTTCGACACTGGTATCAATATGATGCGCTGCTGTAATGACCTGCATTTTATCAAGATCGGAAGCAGATACCATATTGTCAATAAATGTTGAATCAATCCAATCATCAGAATCCACAAACATGATCCAGTCCCCGGTTGTTTCATTAATCCCGTCGTTCCAGGCGGCACTCAATCCCTCATTTCTCTTATGGATTACTCGGATTCTCTCATCTCGTTGTGCATACTCATCACAAATTGCCGGGCAGTTATCTGGCGAACCATCATCAACAATAATAATTTCCAAATTTTTATACGTCTGATTCACGACGCTGTCCAAGCATTGGCGGATATACGGTTCAACATTGTAAACCGGTATGATAACTGATATCTTTGGCCTCATATAATTCCTCCCTGCTATTGCCCATGTTGTCTATAAAACTGATTTGTATTTCTGTCATGACTGCCGATTATCTTTATAATGCAAATTATCTTTCCATTCCAATTTGTACCGCCGGCGGAATCATGTCCGTATGGTCTGTTCCATTACAATATCTGCACGCCTCCATAAAATGTCGGTTTGCCAAATATAAGCGCAAATCATTCCGAAAACTTGGTCTCTTAGAAATGATCAGATAATCGCCATCCCTACCAGTAAACCCTTGCGCAAATTGACTGTTGATTGCCCTGCTGCAATAAGACAACCGACCATCTTCCAAGGTCAAACATCCTCGGAAGTCGCAAAGTTTAAATCTACGTTTAACAACTTCGTCATCGCTTTCCCGTTTTATATCTGTTCCTCCAAGGTCATACCATTGACCCTGGAGACTGGAGAAAGCGTAAAAAATATGTTTCAAACCAAATTCCGCACATTTTTTATCAATCTCTTCGGCTTTTTCATGAGCAATGTTGTAATCGCTGATACGAATTTCAATATCATGTCTTTTACATAAAACAAAGATTTCATCGGATGGCATAATACTTCCATTGGTTGCAATGACTATTTGTCTGATCTTTCCGTCTTGCTTTTTACCACCAAGGTACTTCAAAAGTGTCGATAGCTCGGAATAAGCAAATGGCTCCCCTCCTTGCACTTGAAAGTTAGCAATTTTACATCCATTAGAAAACAGGATATCTAACGATTCTTCCATACTCTTAATGCTATACCGAAGCGCGCTTCGCGGACTATACGGTGCAAAATTTCCGCAATTACGACATTTAAAGTTACAGGCTTGCCCTACACAAAGCACCATGTAAGGGACATAAGTTGTACCCCCCCTGATCTTACAGCATATATCTTAATCTTGCTGTCGTTCCATTTGCGAACTAACCTGTGATACGCAGAAACTGGCAAAATTCTTTTACAAATTTTCTTCATAAGAAATTTTATCATCAGGGCAACCTCCTCATACAATACGGCTCGCTGTTAAATTTTTTAATCAGGCCAAATAGCTAACAGTATAACAATGTTCTTATTCAAATAGTTTGCATTACTCTCAGCAATAGATATTCAAAAACCGTTCCAAGCACCACATCTGCCATTTTTGATTACCAGTGAATTTGGACATATCTAATCCTTCTTTAAATTCTGGACGGGTTGGCCCCTTATAATCCTTAAAATAATAATCAACTGGCCGTGGCATCGGGACTTTTTCAGGAATTGGAAATTCCGGATAGCACATTCTAAACAATTCCCTGATCAAATATTTAGACTCTCCGTTACGTACCCGTTGTAAATCCAACGGTTTTGCCATCTTAACCATCCCAGACGGATCATAATAAGGTGTATATTTCATTCCCGCCGTGATAAACGCATTGCAAAACACACCATTGGATTCATGAGAAAAAACTTCGTCCATAAACCGCATATAATCAATCTTATTGTCTGGCAGCTTATACGGTGCAAAAATAGCATCCATAGATACCGGCTCCTTAAGAATATCTTTCGGGTTTAAAAACGTCAGGAAACTAATCCATTCATCATAATCCCAGTCTTTAGATAACATTTTGTCCATTCCACCGAAGACAAGATCACTGCCATCGGCCACGACCATCATCTCAACACCATCCTGCTGAGCTTGCAGCGCTGCTTCCATTACCTGAGGTTCGATGGGATGAACAGGCGCTCCTTTTTTCGCCATGAGCGCATCCACATTGCGTTCGCATACAGACCAGTCAACATCAACATAATGAAGATTTAACCGATACTTAGCTGCAAACTGTTCAGCACGCCGCATATCCTCACTACGGAACTCGCCACCGATAAAGCGAAATGTGTAAGCATCTGTACCCGGTTTCATAAACGCTGCAAGGCATGCGGAATCCATGCCTCCTGAAAGCATAAGTCCCAGTTTGACATCCTTTTCCTTTTCTTCAAACAATTTTTTATAGGCACACGCAATATCTTCTGCTGTAGTAACCTCGATTTTTTTATCATCCGGATAAGAAATATCCTTTGAATGATGCATACCAGCAGCAAATTCCATGTCGTCTTTAACAATGCACCTAAATGTGAGATATGAACTCATACAATAATTCTTGTCAATCATTTAATTTACCCTCCTTAAAAAGCGCATTTTGAAGTTCTTTATATACTAATTTCATTTGTTCCTGCGTACCGATTGTTATCCTAAGACAATCTAACACCGATACACTTTGATTCAGTTGTCGAACATATATACCCTTATTGCGCAATGAATAATAAACTTTACTTTTTGTGGCAATATCTTTGAATTTAATCAACACAAAATTTGCCTGGCTATTAAAAATACGAAGACAATCCAAAAATTCTTCACTTGATAAAACTCGGATAAACCAATCTCTTGCCGTCCTAACCTCATATACATAATTCCACATATATTCCAAATGCTTAAGAGCGGCTACCACTGCTGTTTGTGTCACTGTAGAAATACCCTTAGGATTTCGAATCCGGCTGAAAGCATCTATATTGTCCATGGATGTTACTAAGTAACCAAACCTAACATTCGCCAACGCAAATGCCTTGGACATTGTATGTGTTACAAGAAGATTCTCATACTTCAACACAAGAGAGTTTGAGCTCTCTCCTGAAAACTCTGCATATGCTTCGTCAACCACAAACAATATCTCTGCATTGTTATATACAAGTGTTTCTATCTGCTCTATCGGAATCGAATAACCAACCGGATTATTGGGGTTACATATATAAACCAGCTTTGGGGTTTCCTTTTCTAAAGTCTTCTGAAATTCATCAATAATGAACCCCCTGTTTATGTTTACTTCAGAATAAACGATTTGAGCACCGCTTCCTTCAATAGCTGATCTAAAGTTGTCATATGATGGCCATAGAATCAGTACCTTATCTCCCTGTTTAATATATAATTTTCCGATATACTCATGCAGAGAATCAGAACTTGCAAAGTACTGAATATTGCCCACAGGAACACCTGCATAGTCTGACAAAAGTTCTAACAGTTCTCTATTCAGTGTAGACGGATAGAGATGGAAAAAATTTTCAGATGCAACCAGTTCGGCAATAGCTTCCCTGACCTCGGATACAGGTTCAATCGTTGCCTCATTCCAATCCAGTTTAAGAATCTTTTTTCTTTCTTTCGCATCCAACATCCATATTTCTTGTGGAACAGGTTTATATGGACGTAAGTTCATAATATAATCATTTGTAAATTTGTTATTTCTATTAGTGTTCATTTCACATCCTCTAAATTATCTACTCGAACCCAATCTAAGGCTTTTCTAATCTGCGTTGAAGATGTCCCTTCCGTATACGGAAAATAAACAATGCGAATACCTTTTGCGGCAAACTGACGTTCATATTCCTGCCATTTCTCCGTCCCGTACCAGTCATCCCCTACAAACATGATCGTAGCTCCAAGTTTTTTACAAGCAGACAGTTTGTCCATATCATATTGAGGGACAGCAGCATCAACATATTTACAACTGCGAACAATTTCTATTCTGTCCTCAAAGGGAATCAAAGCCTTTTTCCCCTTATATGAAACAAGTTGATCTACCGTAACACCGACAATAAGTTTGTCACACATCCCTTTGGCATTCTTCAGCAGATTCAAATGTCCAATATGGAACAGGTCATAAACACCTGTTGTATAGCCAATCGTCATACGAATATCCTCCAAGACTTTCAGTCCAATATCTGCGCTATATGCCCTTCTCTTTCGTTTTCTGGCGGCAGCTTCATGTAATCTCCATACAAGCTTTTCAAAAGTGCATCATAGTTTTCCGGTACATGGAACATTACTCCCTCGAATGCCAGCGCTCTTCCGGGTTCATATACTTCACGTCGCATCACATAAGGAAACCAGGCACCCGTGAGCGATCCTATATATTTTCCTTTTTCATAAGGGCATTTTTTTAAGAGCTCTTGAAATTTTAAATACTGCTTACAATCATCAAACCATTTTTCTATTTTTAATTTATCAATGGCTTTGAATATAAGTTTTTCTAAACCGTGCCTCTCTTTCCTTATAGGGGCTAAATTATTAAATTCAGAAATTACATATAATTTTCGTCTGAACCAAATTTGATATTTTCTAATAACAAATTGCACTTTGCTTTTGGGCATAGCATCCATTGGAAATACATCAATCCAAATACATTCTACTTGAGCATTTTTAGTCCAATTTTTGATTATATGTTTTTGTAAATTTACCATTCTCGCAAATGGATATACATAAGACGGATCTTTGTCTTTTGTAATTACAGCATATGGCGGATCTACTTCCTTCGTTATAGATAAAAAGCGTTCGTAATCTGGTCTTGGCATAGCAACATCCACATCATCATCCCATGGTATAAACCCTTTATGGCGCACGGCACCCAAGAGTGTTCCTCCGATAAGATAATAGGTCAAGTCATATTTTTCACAAAACTCTTTAAATTTTATTAGAATGTCTAGTTCCATCAACTGTAATTTGCGAAGTTCATGGTTTTGCTGTTCCAATTCATATTCCTCCCTGACCCGCTTGAAGATTTTAAGTTTACATTTTGAGCCACACATTGCCTTATACTTGCAATGTTTACTATATGTATTAGAATAAAATGCTTTCCATTAACCTTACATTGTCACATATCATGTGTGATAAACAATTTTTTATGAGCTAAATAATAGTCTTTCATACAATGATTTTGATTTTGGAATCCAAGATGACCAACAACTACATTTTCTGAAACCATCAACGGACGAGATGAAGTACAACAGACTTGACATAGATATCGCTCATCCGTTCCTAGATTTCGGATTCTTGAGACAGGAAAATAATGTATTTTTTCCCAGTATTCACGCGAAAACAAAATTGCTCCAATGCTGAATTGGATGCCACAAACTCTTTCTTCACGTGGTTCACAAGAAAAGCGGGCATTCATTTCATCTATAGATGGTACTATCCCTTCCTCTCCCCAAAAAAACTTTGCAATTTGACAATCATTTTCTATAGGAGAATCATCTGTTCTGCGATGTTTTGGTACTCCAAATCTCTTTGTAAAAATATCCATTAGGTTAAGTTTTTGTAATATGCGCACATAACCATAACCATTTAATGGAATAAGTGGGGCCATCACGCCAGGTTCATAATCACCTAGTTGAGCGTGTTGATATGCCAACAACATATTTTTGAAATAATCTTCCGTAATGAAGATATCTTCATCTAATTTAAATATCATTTTTGCATTTTTATGAAGATTTATTGCAATATTTTGAATTAAACTTACGTTATTTGATCGTGTTCTCAGATAAGACCAATTATTCTCTCTACACATTTCATCTACTTGTTTGGAATACATTCCAGATGTCAAAATGCAGATATCCATATTTTTTTCACTAAAAATATTTATTCGGCCAAATACAGCAGGATACAAGTATTCTTTATATCCAGCCAAAACGACACATAGAATTTCATGATTTCCCGATCGGTTTTCAAACACATATTTCCCGCGTATACGATGTGATTTCAATATTTTCTGATACCAGAGTAAAAAATTATTGTACAATCTGCTTCTTTTAATTTCTTTCTTAATTTTCTGCTTATTTATCATGAAATTGTTGCTCCCAGTCGCATAAATCTATTTATTTCCGAATTTTCTTATTAAAAAATTTCCTATCTTGAAAAGCCAATTCTGTTTTTCCATAAACATCACCGCCAGTTCCTTATAAGGAATCTTTTGCTGTTCATTCCAGATGTCTAGCATAAATTCTCCTAAATAAGCGACTGCTCTAGTTTCCATCGGTGTATATTCGGAAACATCTACTCGTCGATCTGCTTCCAGCAAGATCGGAAATACCCATGCACAATACTGATCAAACAAATTCTTCTTCATAATGAACATATTAAACATATGCGCATGGCTCCGTTTCATAACTGTATCAAAAGCCTGCAAATAATTCGGTTCCTTTTCTTTGATTACCTCTCGTAAAACTAGCAGGTCTTTCTCATGTGCATATGGTAAATGAATGTAATGACTGTAAAGACTTTCAATCCCATACTCCCTTTTTTTAGGCAGTATGAAATCATATTCCTTTAAAATCGGTTCCAGTTCAGTTTGCGTTAAAACACAGTCAAACTTATTCTTTCCCAATCTTACCCAAAATGGCTTTGCCGTAAAATGGCGTCGGTAATGCGTAAGGCCTACATAATCAGCATCAAGATTTTTCCACGCCCAATAAACCCCCGTCAATTCACATAAGCGTGAGTTCGTTGCAGAAATGTTCTCTCCCGAATCATCTCCTGTATAGCCGATACTTTTTCCACTCCCACCTACACGTAACGGGAAATACATGGAATCCTCTGGCATACGATATTTCTTATGCGTTGCCACAATCATGCGGATACTTTCCGACTGTTGCATAAACCTTTACCAATTCTCTCTGTTTTATCAAACATTTCTCTGGTCTGAAGATTAAGTCGTGAACTTTCAATTTTTCGCAAAAAGCAAAAATGGCAATTTCTAATGAATAATGGCTTTATAATACATAACTTTCATGCCACTTCCACGCATGACCCACGATCACATCAATCTCCGCATACTGCGGCTCCCAGCCCAGCACCCGTTTTGCCTTTTCACTGCTTCCCACTAACACAGCCGGATCGCCCGGCCTGCGCGGCGCTAATGTAACCTTAAATTCTCTGCCCGTCACACGCTTCACCGCCTCAATGATTTCCAGCACGCTTGTCCCCCTCTCATTTCCAAGGTTGAAGCATCCGCTTTCGCCGCCCCTCTCCAAGTACTGCAGAGCCAGCAAATGCGCCTGTGCCAGATCCGTCACATGGATGTAGTCCCGTATACAGCTTCCGTCCGGGGTGGGATAATCTGTGCCAAATACCTTGATGTCCGGCTTTTTCCCAGCCGCCGCATCTAATACCAACGGAATGATATGCGTCTCCGGGTCATGGCTTTCTCCGATCTCCCCGTCCGGGTCAGCGCCCGCCGCGTTAAAATACCGCAGCACCGCATATTTTAATCCATACGCTTTTTCATAATCCCGAAAAATCCGCTCCACAGTCAGCTTCGTCTCCCCATAGGGATTGATCGGCTTCTGCGGCATCTCCTCCGTAATCGGCGTCTTCTCAGGTTCTCCGTAAGTTGCACAGGTAGAGGAAAAGATCATCTTGTCACAGCGATGCTTTCTCATCACATGGAGGAGATTCAGAGTATTCACAACATTATTGTAATAGTATTTCTCCGGCTCCAGCACCGACTCGCCCACATAGGCATACGCCGCGAAATGGAGCACGGCGTCAATGGGGTATTTCTGAAACACATCATCTATTTCTTCCTGATTTTTCAAGTCCCCCCGGATAAAAGTTCCCCATTTGACTGCCTCTTTATGTCCATATACCAGATTGTCAAATACAATCGTGTCATATCCCTGCTGTGACAACAGCTTGTTCGTGTGAGAGCCGATATATCCGGCTCCTCCGCATATCAGAACTGCCATTTTTCATTTCTCCCACCCATGAAACACCATACTAAAAGCGCAGAACACATTCTTTGTGAGATTCTGTAAGCGAGGTGATAGCCTTGCTCTCACAGCTATATCGTTTCCCCCTCATCCGGCTCCCCTGCCGCCAATCACGGCAGGAACCGCCATACATAAAATTTTCAAATCAGTCAATACGCCTGCATCATTGATGTACTGATAGTCCATTCGCATCCACTCGTCAAAAGGCACGTCATTTCTGCCGCAGACTTGCCAATAGCAGACGAGTCCCGGCTTGACTGCCATCCGCTTCTTTTGCTGCGGCGTCAGCTGTGCCGTCTCATATGTCGGTAACGGCCTGGGGCCAACAATGCTCATCTGCCCCAGGAAGACATTCACCAGCTGCGGGAGTTCATCGATGCTGGCTTTACGGATGAACCGTCCGATCCTCGTTACCCGCGGGTCATTGCTCATTTTAAACGCCGGGCCGTCAAGCTCGTTCTGATCTTCCAGCAAAGCGCGAAGTTCCGGGGCATTTTGGTACATAGACCTGAACTTCCACATTCTGAACACCTTCCCATTCAGCCCGTTTCTCTCCTGAAAAAACAGCACTGGCCCCGGATCGTCAATATAAATTGCAGCAGCAACGATCAGAAAGAGCGGAAAGAGTACGACCAGCCCAAGAAGGCTTGCGGCGATGTCAAAAGCCCGCTTTGCGAACCGATACCCTGACTTTTCATTGCCGGCGGCGGAAGAAGTCTGGGTTGCCGCCGATCCTGCTACATCATAGATTCCCAATACCATTTTACTCGCCTCTTGCTGCATAACGTCCCCTCGCTCTGTTCTCAGTTTCCTGCCCTTTTGGTCTGACGCCGCAATGTTTTTTGTTCTTCCCGTTTACCGCACCGTATGCCCTTTACGGGCATACGGCGGGATGGGCGTTGCCCGTTGGTGCTTTCGCACTTTCTGTCACATGCTTCATCTCAAATGATCATTCAAAAGCTGCCTTACGGCGTAAAATTACTGTTCCTTTTTCTTGCCAGTCAGCGCCGCGCCTGCTGCAAACAAGCCTGCAAGGCCACTCACTGCCAGAGACGGATCCATGGTCTTAGGAGACGCCTGGGTGTCGATCACGACAGCAAAAGGAGAACAGGAAGTGATCGTAACGGTGACTGTCTTGTCGCCCACTGCGCTGGGGCTGAGCTTTTCCCACGCGCCATTCACATAGTGCAGAATGGTCACCTTCTGACCTGCCCATATGTTAGGGTTCTGGAGCGTCAGCTGGTAAGGGAATACGGTGTCCGCAGGCAGCGAGACATCGACGATGGTCGCAACGAACGAGCCGTTTCCATACATGGCGTTTGCCTCAGCCACGGCAGATGCAGCAACTTCGGTGCTTACCGCGGTAACGGTCGCATTGCCGCTTGCAGTCGTCACGGTGGCAAATCCTGCAATGGTAGCTGCAGAGAAAGCCTGGGTGCCGGTTGACATCACAGGCGTGTGATAGGCTGCCTGCGTGGCGTCAGTGCTTCCCGCGGCAAACACGGTCATGCTCATGCCAAGCGACATAACTGCAGCACAGATCAGTGCCAATACTCTTTTCTTCATGTCGTTTTCCTCCTTTCCTAAAAGTTGCATGTGACATATATTAAGCGGCAATGCCGCCTAATACCAGAATCAGCTTTCCGGCCCGTCCGGGTGTACTTCGCGGTAAAACACCCGGATGATCAGGTCTTTCAGCGCATCATAATCGGGGTAGAACTCTTCAAATCTTTCTCCCATGAGGGTCGTCCCCTCCATGGTATAGATCTCCTCCCCGTCAAACCGGTAGTCCAGTATTTTGGTGGCCAGATATGCCACTTCGTCCGCCGAAATGTCCGTGACCATGTATTCTGCAAGCTGCCTGTACAGGCGCACGGGCAGCGTGATATCTCTCCTGGTGTCCGCTATCGCCTCTTTGCCAAACAGGGACAAAAACTGCTTCTGCCTCTCCAGGCGTCCCCTGGCGCTCTCAAACACAGTCGTATCCCGGTAATGCACATAATCATACGCATCCTCCCCGACCAGGCTCACGGACGCGCCCTTCGTCCAGCCGGAATGTATTTTGGTCAGATCCTCCATCACAGTCAGCTCCACGCCTCCCACCAGCTCTGTCAGTTCCGGGATCGCGCCCATGTTGACGGCGGCGTAACCGCTGATGGGCAGATCGTAAAACAGCTTTGAAACGGCCTGTACCGTAGCTTCGCAGCTTTGCTCCATCCCGTCCCCAAAGCCGTGCTGCAGCGTGATCTGGCCTTTGATCACAGGGGCGACCCCATTCTCCTCCAGGCCGTACATATAGATATCCACCATGGTGTCCCGGTTGACGGCGATGATCTTGATCTCCTCTGTCACAGGATCGACCACCGCCAGAAAAAGTCCGTCGGACTGTCCGCCGTCCGTGGCGCTCTTCGCTTTCTGTACCGGCTTCTTTTTGTCGATGCCCATGATCAGAAAGGTCATGATCTCATCGTTGTATTCATAGATTTTGTCTCCGTACCGGATCCATCCTTCCTTCCATTCGTAGGAAGCCGTCTGGGAGCTTTCGCCCTCCTGGGAGGGCGCCTCCGGAAGGCTTCCCGGCTCCGGAGAGGTTTCTAATGCCAGGTTCGGGGCGGCCCCCCGGGTTCTGCTGCGGAGATTGTTTCTGCCTGACAGCACGAGCACGCCTGCTGCGACAACGATCAAAAGCGCCAGGGCGGCTGTCACGGCCGCCGTCCATGCCAGGACGGTGGCAATGATCCGTTTTTTCCTGCGGTGGCGTCTCTCCTGGTCTGCGGCTTCCTTTAATTTCTTACCGATCCGTTCCAGCTCCTGCTGTTCCTGCGTCCTCTCCCTCATCTTCTGTCTCCCCCAGCTGATCCGTCTTCCCCACCGCTGCCAGTTTTGCCTGCACCAGATAACGGTTCTGGGCCTGCCCCTTCACACAGGTAGACAGGGTGACGATATGGTCGTCCGCGTCCACCGCAAGCTCCCGGTCGATATTCACCCCGATCCCGTCCTGGGCCAGCACATCGTCCAGATACTGCTGGAAACAGTCATGATCTTCCATATGATAGCCGAGGAGCAGGTGGGCATTAGAGGCCCGGTAGGCTGCAAACACCTGATACACAAAAGTGTATTCCGGCGTGTAAATGTAAAAATAACTGTGTTCGTCAAAGAACCGGGAATCCTCAAAATTGTGCAGCGTGGCAAACATGGACTGGTTTCTCATATTGTGCCCGTAGATCACAGTGTGGTTATCCGTCCAGTCCCTGCTGTTGTAGTACTGGGTAAAAATACATCCTGCGGTGCTGCTGTTGCCCTCCATGTCGTGGGTCAGGTAATAATCCGCCTCACCCTCCCTCTGCAGCACAGGGTAATCGATGTTCGTATCCGGCACATACAGCCATGCGTATACGTCCGGGTTGACCTCCTGTAAGCCCGCAAAGTCGATCTCTCTCTGAGGGATCTCCAGATCCTCTAAATCAGGATACTCCCTGCCGTCAAACAGATTCGGCTCCGGTGTCTCCGTCGGCTTTGGCGTTTCTTCCGGCGGCGATGTAACCTGCGGCGCAGCGGCAGGCGTCTGGCCGGCATATTCCTGCCGGAGGTTTTCCGCAAGCTCCCGTCCCTTTTTGAGATCCGCCGCATATCTGATCAGCCATGCCAGGCAGCAGATCAGGCCGACGATACAGATGATATGCACGGCCCGCCTTCCGTTTCCCTTATGCCTGTGACTGTTCTCTTCCCCCTGCATACCCTTCGCCAATGTGCTCCCTCCCTTTACCGCCCGGCTGCGGTTTCACTGCTTTTTCCGTAATTGCCATAGTATTTGCCGTAATATTTACCGTAGTATCTTCCATAGTACCCTTTGCCGCTCATATCGATCTTGTTGAGCACCACTCCGAGGATCCTGCAATCCGTGACAGCCAGCTGCTCCTTGACCTTTCTGGCGAATCTTCTGCTGATGGCTCCGCTTTCCAGCACCATGACCGCGCCGTCACAGCATTTTGCCACCACGGCGGTGTCGATGACGCTGCCCAGGGGCGGGGTGTCGATGATCACCATGTCGTAATCCCGCCTCGCATCCGCCACCATCCTGCGGAATCTGCTGTTCCCCAGCAGTTCGCTTGGATTGGGCGGCACCGGCCCGCAGAAGACCATGTAGAGATTTGCGATATCAGTGCTGCATAAGGTGTCCTGGAACTCGGATTTCCCCACCAGGTAATTGACCATCCCCAGCCTCACCTTGCCCCGCTTGTGCCGCTGGCGCATCACGCTCCGTCTTAAGTCCGCGTCGATTAACAGGGTCTTTTTCCCCATCTGGGCATAGGACTTTGCCAGTTCAAAGGAAATGCTGCTCTTGCCCTCGCTGGGCGTGCAGCTGGTAATGCAGATCACTTTCACATTGTCGCCGGAAAACTCAATATTGGTCCGGAGGATCTTAAAGGCTTCCCTGGTTCTGAAATCCAGTTTGTCGTTTTTCAATTCTATTTCCTGCATCTATATGGTTTCCTCTCTGTCCGGCATACTGCCTGGATCAATTTCTCTGAGGGTTCCGCTATCTCCCTCGGCATTTTGATATGTCTTTCTGACGCTGTCTTTCCTGGCTTCCTTCTCATCTCTGATGGGGATCATCCCAAGGGTGCTTAAGTTCAGGAATTTTTCCACGTCCTCCGACGTCTTTATGGTATCGTCCAGCAGATACTCCACCAGAATTCCTCCCACGCACAGAACAACGCCGATCAGGGTTCCCACCACAGTCCACAGGGGAACGCTGGGGGAGGACGGTTCCAGCGGGTAGTTTGCCATGCTGGCCACATTGACCGCGTCTACGGCGGTGACGTTTGTAATGTGGGCGCTGGCGACCTCTCTCACCGCGTTGGCGATGGCCTGGGCCTGGGCCGGATCCTTATCCGTGACCGTGATGGACACAATCCGGGTGTCGGCGGGCGTATCCACTTTAACCCGGTCCGCAAGGTCTTCGTAGGTATCTTCCAGTCCCAGGTCGGCAATGACCTGTTCCAGCACGTCCCGGGTGGTGATCAGGTGGGCGTAATCTTTTGTCAGAGTGGTGCCCATCTGCAGATCGGTGTAGGTAATGTCCTCACCGCTGTTTAATATGTAAATTTCCGTCGTGGATTCAAATTTGTCAGCGACCACAAAAAAACTCAGCAAAAATCCCATTGCACCGGCAAAGACGGCGGCCAGCAGGATCAACCACCATCTGTGCAGCAACAGGCCGAATATTTCCAGAAGATCAATTTCTATCACATCTTCATTCTGGTTCTCCTGCATCTCTTTCCCTAACCTTCCTGTCCGTTCTCCGGGCTTTTGTCCGGAAACGACGTTTTCTGACGTCTCTCCTGCGGTTCCAGCAGTTTCATTGCGTTTCCGCACAAGATCTTTTCTATATAAGCCTCATCGCACTTGTGCTCCAGCCGCTTCAGGCACTTTCCCAGATCCGGGATCCTGGCCCGGCTTCCATGTGCGTCCGTCCCGATGTAATCCACCAGACGCCTGCCAAGAAGGATCCCTGTCAGTCTTTTGATCTTTACACCGGCCTGGCCTGTGATGCTGGAGGCATTGATCTGGATCTCCGCCCCCATATCCCGGAGGGCCTCCACATTTTTCCAGTCCTCCAGCAGACATCCATATCTCTCCGCATGGGCGACAATCGGGAAAAGATCCATACCCATCACCTGATCCAGCGCATTGCGGATAAATCGGTAGGAATCTCCGGGCGAAAACTCGACCAGCATATAAGGGCTGTCATTGAGGGTGCATATCCTTCCGGCTGCCAGAACTTCTTCCAGTTCGCTGAAAAAAAGAACTTCATTCCCCGGATACAGGTTGACAGAAATACCGCGCTCTAAAGCCTCCCGATGCACTGTCCGGATCCGCTGACGGATGGTTTCCGGGCCAGGATTTAACCGCCCGGCCTTGAAGTGCGGCGTCGCAATGATATCCGTGATCCCGGATTTTTCTGCAATCCGAAGCATCTCGATGGATTCCTCCAGGCTCCTCGAACCGTCGTCCAGCGCCGGCAAAATATGGCAGTGGACGTCCACAATCCTGTTTCTTGTCTTCATGCCGATCTTCCCGTGAAATTTCTTGATAACAGCGCCCGTTCCGCTAATAATAAGGTATGTACCAAAGCCGGCGTCTGCAAAATCCTTTCGCAGATTGCGCACATCTGTGAAAAAGCGCTGCAATCCCGCATTGTTCCGTGGTTCTTCTAACCGGTTCTACCCAGAATCTGACCATGAAGCTGGGCATAAAACCTGCATAGGTTATCTGCATACCTGCGCTTTGTGTCCATAGACGGGTGTACATAGTAATTCAGGGTAATCTTCACGCTGGAATGTCCCAACATTTCGCTCAGTGATTTTACATCTGTCCCTCCCTCGATACAGTTTGTGGCATAGGTATGGCGCAATGTGTGGAAATTTTTATACGATAAGCCTGCCTCCTGCAGTATTTTCCTGTAATGGTTCTGCATGGTCCGCGGATCCAGAGGCCTGTCGCCGCCGAAGACATATTCTTTGCCGTTCTGGTGTCTGGCAAGCAGCCTGGCAATGATGTCCTGCAGCGGGATCTCACGTTTTGAATTGCCGCTTTTCGGAGAAGTTTCCACCAAAGCGGTTTTTGTACCGGCGTTTTCCACATATAGCCTCTGGACAGTTCTTCTGATGGCAAGCGTCTGACCCGCAAGATCGATGTCTGACCATTTTAAAGCGCAGAGCTCCCCCAGACGCAGCCCGGTAAACAGGCACAGCAATACTCCCAGTTTAAAGCGATCCACATCCGCACAGAGGATTGACAAAAGTTTCGCCTGCTCGGATTTGGTGAATATCCCGATTTCTCTTCTGCGCGTCCCGGCAGACGGCCTTTTTATCTCATGGAGCGTCACATGATACTGCCCTGACGCATATCGCAGGATTCCGTTTAACACCCCGTAAATGCTTTTCTGCAGGCTTTCCGAGGCCGCCAGGCAAAAAGCAAGGCGGTCGTGGACAAACTTTTTCGTGACCCGGGAAAGCATGACATTTTCCAATGCCGTTTTCAGGTAAGTGTGGTAGAGAAAGCTGTATTTTTCAAAGGTGGACGGTTTCTGTCCCTTTTTTACGAAAGCCAGCCATTCAAACGCCGCTGTCCCAAAGGAAATCTGTTGTGCGGCATCCATTCCCTGTCCCAGGGCGTCCCCCGTTTCCGTCCAGGCAGCTGCCGCCCTTTCTGCTGCCGCCCGCTTTGCTTTGGCTTCTTCATAGGTATGCCCATATACGGAACGATAACTTTTTCCCCCTTTTTCTTCATCATAGAGCAGATAGCGCGCCTCCCAACGCCCATCGCCCCGTTTTCTGATATTCTCTCCATGTCTTCCCACTTTTCGCCCTCCGCTTTCCCATAATTTCTGACCACAAATCCGACCACAAATCTCCTTTTTTCACTCTTATTGAAGGATTTTTTTCAGTTTTCTCCCTCTGATTTGAGTTTCAGACTGCCTTCCCTTGAATAATCTGAAAATTTTACCGCCCCAAAAAAGTAATTGCCATCTGAAAGCGGCCATGCTATAATCATTTTGTTTGTATGATTGATTTACAGGTATCGTAAATCTTTTTCGCAGATGTGCGCAATCTGTGAAAAGCGTTTTTGCAAATTTTTCGCAGACTCCGCCTGTTTCTCTGTCTGTGCCTCCTTTGATTCTTTTGACTGTCCTTTTCAGTTTTCCTAAATTATTTTTCCACGTCACATTGCCTGTCGTTTTGACCCGATAACCCATACCACATTGCCCGCCTGCAGTATGACAGAAGCATTCTCCATCGATTGGAAACAACGGCAGCGCCCTTGCCGATACTTGATTGGCAGCCGAAAATACGGCGGATATTGACAGTGAAAAGGAACAATCATATGCTAAAGTTACAGCAAAGAAAGCTTGAGGCATATCGCGCAATAGCGCAAAATCAGACAACACAAATTTATGACTGCGCCAGATGAATACACGGCAGAAAAAAGCGGCAGACGGGATGGATGCCAAAAAGGAATTGGAGGGAAAGTTTATGAGCAAAAGAATCATTGCGGTAAATGCAGGCCCAAGAAAGGGCTGGAATACGGATACATTGATCACGGAAGCGTCCAGGGGAGCGGCATCTGCAGGCGCAATGGTAGAAAGGTTTGACCTGTTCCGGCTGGAAAAGTACACGGGCTGTATTTCCTGCTTTGGATGTAAGAAAGAGCAGCACAAGGGCCACTGCGTATGCCGGGATGGATTGACCCCTGTTCTGGATGCGATCCGTGAGGCAGACGGTCTTATCATCGGCTCCCCGAACTACCTCAGCGAAATGACAGCATCCTTCCGTGCGCTGTATGAACGGCTGATTTTCCAGAATCTCACCTACAATCAGGAAAAACCCTGCTGCAACGAACGCCCGATCCCTGTGCTGTTGATCATGACAAGCAATGCCCCGGACGGTATGTATCAGGGACTTCTTCAGAGTTATCAGCAGGCCCTGAACCGCTTTGTGGGGCCTACGGAGGTCTTTGTCAGCGGCGACACGCTTCAACTGGAGGATTACGGCAGGACAGATTGGGAATGGTCGCTGTTTGACGCACAGGCAAAGCACAAGAAGCATGAGACAGTGTTTCCCCAGGAATGTAAGAGGATATATGAGATAGGCGTATCCATGGGGAAACGGGAAGCCGCTGAAGCGGCAGGATGAGCGCGAAAACGCAAAAGATTACACGGAAGAACAGTGAAACGCATGGGCAAACGGCCAAGTTGACATAAAAGAATGGGACAAATCCTTTCGGGAACACAAAACGATTGTTGCTGTTGAAGACACTGAATATGCTATATTTTTCTGTTGTATCCTATCATACTTACTATCATGGAAAGGATAAAGAGAATGACCACTGCAATTCCTGCAATCACAACATAAGAAAATACAGCGTTTGTCATATTGGAAAATCCAGTTCCGTCTTCAAAGTATTTTATAAAATAAAACATGGGTATCACTGCAATAAGCCCCATTGTCTGGGCAGAATGGAAGCCAAACCAATAAGTCAGAGGCAGACAGATTCCAGTCCATAATAGTGGAATCATAACGGATACAGCCGCAGAAACTCCCCAGACAACAGCATCAAAACTTTGAAAAGCAACGCTGGATAAAAGGTTCAATAAAATACTTCCCACAAGGCTGACTGCCAGTGTGCAGACAACAGAAGCATATTTTGACGTTACGACTGAAACTGCATTTATCGGCATTGCCAGCTCATATTTTTTCCAGCCTGCCTTTTCATCGCTCGAAAAACTCATCACATTTTGCATACCTACCGTCATTGCAAGCATTACCGAGGCAAACAGCCCCGCATAAACGCCAGTATTCATCATGAGCAGTATAATTGCGCCTGCCGCTATCAGAGCCAGCTTTTTGTCAATACTCTTAAAGAAAATAGAGATATCTTTATAAACCAGACCTTTCATGCTGCACCTCCTTTAATGTAAAAAAGCATAATATCTTCAAGCGTTGCATGATCAACGACAATATTTTTGTATTTCCGCTTTACCGCTTCCTTGTCGCGGACAAGACACTCTACACTTACATTTGTAACTCTATGGATAAGATAATCATCCGGGGAAATGGAAGCAAATTGCTCTCTCCCACATTTCACTATTCCAAAATGATAAACCAGGTCGTCTTTTTGTTCCTCGAAAATAATCTTACCCTGATGAATCAAAATGACATAGTCTGCAATTTTTTGTATATCTGACGTGATATGCGAGGAAAAGAAAATGGAACATTCCTCATCCTGTATAAATTCCAAAAATAAATCTAACATTTCATCGCGTATCACGGGATCAAGACCCGTAGTTGCTTCATCTAATATCAAAAGCTTAGGTTTATGCGCCATGGCGCAAATAATGGATAGTTTCATCTTCATCCCCTTTGAAAAAGCGCCGATCCGCTTCCTTTCGGGAATGTTGAATTTTTTCAGGTACTGTCTGTAAAGGCTGCTGTCCCACGACTTATATATGCCGGACAATATTTTTTCAATGTCGGATGTATCAAATACGTCATGAAAATTGCATTCATCAAAGACAACTCCAATATCTTCTTTGAGCGACGTCATTGTATTTTCCTTGCCAAAAATCTGTATCTGTCCATAATCCCTCTTTAATTCATCCAGTATCAGGTTGATGGTAGTACTCTTTCCGGCTCCGTTTTCGCCGATGAATCCGACAATTCTGCCTTTCGGAACCTGAAAGGAAACATGATCCAGCAAAAAGCCGTCAAACTGTTTGCACAAATCCCGCACTAAAATGTTGTTTGTTTCCATGTTTATACCCCCTGATTATTCTTCATAAAACAATTTCAAAATATTTGTCATTTGTTCATAACTGATTCCATGTGCCCTGCCGATTTCCGCAGCCTTTTGCAGTAGTTCTTCTGCCACGCGCAGCTGTTCTTCCTGAATAAACTCCTTATTTTGGGCTGCAACAAAGCTTCCCTTTCCCGATACGGTTTCTATGAATCCGTCGCGGGTCAGATCTTCATAAGCTCTTTGGACAGTAATAACGCTGATGTGCAAGTCTTTGGCAAGTGCCCTCATAGACGGCAATGCTTCACCGGCAGATAAAGCTCCGTTCATAATCAGATTTTTGACCTGCATACATATTTGTTCATAAATCGGCTTATCACTGCTATTGCTTATGATGATTTCCATTGATCCCCCATGTGTACCGTCTGTAATATGTGTACTTATTCGATAAGTACAATATAGACGTTTTTGGAGCGGTTGTCAATCTATTTTTGAATATTTTATAAAATACCGTCTGGCCCTCAGGAAAAAAGCGGCCAGCCTGCTTTTCAACAGGCCGGCCGCTCCCTTTCCCGGCGGGCGTCCGCCGCGGGATGCGCCCATTAACAGTATGGCGTACCCGCTTCGCGGTAGTTTAAGATTTCTTCATTCAGCGCGACGCCAAATTCCCTGCCGATGTCCCGCAGGTTCTCGTCTGTGATCAGCTGCTTTGGAGTGTTCCCGCCGCCTGCTGCCAGGGCGATAGACGCGATCTGCGACGCCTTCTCGATGGTGTGCATCAGGCCGAAAGCGGTGTCGAAATCCGGCCCGGAGACAAACAGGCCATGGAAGGCCCAGACTGCCGCGTCATAGGTCTCCATCAGCGCACAGGTTGCCCTGGCAATGTCAGAGCCGCCGGGCACCATCCAGGGCACCACGCCAACGCCCCCCGGAAACACCACGCAGCACTCCGTCTCGCTCTTCCAGAGCATCCGGGTAAAGACTTCCGCCTTCAGGGGAAGCACATAGGTAAGCGCCACCACATAGGGGGGATGGGCGTGATAGATCACCCGGTTCTCGCCGTCTGTCACGCGCTTGCGCACGGAGTGGTTCATCACATGGGTGGGCAGCTCGCTGGTAGGCCGTCCCCCGTTTTCCAGTCCCCATACGATGCGGTATGCGCTCCCTGCAGCGTTTAATTCCACGATGCAGAGATTGTCCTGGGGCGCCAGTTCCACATTCCGCAAAAACTTCCCGCTGCCGGTGGCAATCAGGTATTCCCCTTTCAAATTTTCCGCCTGCACGCCAAGCTCCACCCAGGGGCCCGGCTCCGATTTGAAATAAGGCCGGCACTGGTCTGCTTCTTCCTCCCGCATACGGTAGGTCAGGTTGCCGCCGTTTCTCTCATGCCATCCCAATCCCACGCCGTCGTGACACATCCGGATATAGTCCTGCATCACCTTCACATCCAATATACTGCTCATGATTCCTCCGTTCCGCCGCCTGCAGGGCGGCCAGTTTTCCTGTCTGGATCAGCGCCTGGAGAGCACTTCCTCCTCATATTTTTTCACCTGTGCAAAAAAGTCAGCATCCTGCACAACGCTGCAGCGGTCACAGTATTCTTCCCAGATATCGCCAAAGGGCAGCACCTTCACCGCCTCCTGCTGTACCATCAGCTCCGTCATCCGGTTTTCATCCTGCAGCCTCTTTAACTGCTCATGGGGTGTGCAGAGAGCCGAAAGCAGCGCCTTCTGCCAACTGCGGAAGCCCATTGCCCAGGCGGAGACGCGGTTGATGCTGGCGTCAAAGTAATCAAGGGCCATATACACCCGCTTCAGGGCGTCGCACCTGACGATCTCCTTTGCCATCTCCTTCGTCTCGTCGTCAAACAGCACCACATGGTCGCTGTCCCAGCGGATCGGCCTGGTGATATGCAGGGCGATCTCCGGGTAGAAGCACAAGAGCGCCGGAATCTTGTCTGAAACCACCTCCGTGGGGTGATAATGGCCGTTGTCCATCAGGGGCAGACATCCCTCATGGGTGGCCGCAAAGCTCAGGGTAAACTCTGCGCTGCCCGCGGTGTACGCCTCCACGCCGATGCCAAACACCTTGGACTCCACGCAGGGCTTTACCTTCGCCCTGTCAAAGGGCTCCGAAAGGATTTCCTCCAGGGACTCCTTGTAGCGCATCCTGGGCCCCATGCGGTCTGCGGGGATGTCCTTAAAGCCGTCCCCCGTCCAGATGTTCATCACGCAGGGTACACCGGTCTCCTCCGCAAAATACTGGGAGATGCGGATGCAGGCCTTGCCGTGGTCGATCCAGAACCTTCTGGTGGCCTCGTCGGGGCTGCTCAGGGTCAGGCCGTCCTTGACCTTATCGTGGGAGAAAAAGGTGGGGTTAAAATCAATGCCCATGTTGCGCTCTTTGGCAAACTCCACCCACTTCTTAAAGTGCTTCGGCTCAATCTTGTCCCGGTCCACAAACTCGCCGGACTCAAAGATGGCGTAGCTTGCGTGAAGGTTTAACTTCTTTTTGCCGGGCATCAGGCGCAGCGCTTCGTCCATATCCGCCATGAGCTGCTGCGGCGTCTTCGCCTTTCCGGGGTAATTGCCGGTGGTCTGGATGCCGCCGGTCAGAGGGCCGTCGTGGTCAAAGCCCGTCACATCATCCCCCTGCCAGCAGTGCAGGGACACAGGCGCATCCATACAGGTCTGGATGGCTTTTTCCACATCCACTCCAAAGGCGGCGTAAATCTCTTTTGCAGATTCAAATCTCTCTTTCTTCGTCATTCCTTTTCTTCCTTTCTGCTCTTTCTGCTTTTTCCTGTCAGAGGGGCCGGTATTCTACAATCGGGAAGGAGCGGCGCACACAGGCCCTGGCCTCCTGTAAGCTTTCCAGTTCCCCCGCCGAGAGCATCTGGGCCGCCAGGTTCCCCACCGCCGTGGCCTCCGTGGGGCCAGCGTACACAGGGATGCCGGTGGCGTTGGCCGTGAGCTGGTTTAAGTAATCGGCATTGGCGCCGCCTCCCACGATGTGGATGCAGCCGTAAGTCTGCCCGGTGATCCCCTGCAGCTCCCGGACGGTCTGCGCATAGCACTTTGCCAGGCTGTTATAGATCACGCAGGCCACCTCTGCAATGCCCTGGGGCACCTGCTGCCCGGACTCCCTGCACGCCTCCTGCACCTCCCGGGTCATATTTTCCGGCGCCAGGAAACGGTCGTGGTTACAGTCCACAACGGACGGAATGCTGCACCGGGACGCCTGGTCGCAGATCTCCCCGTAGCTTAACCCCCCGCCGATCTCTTTTTTCACGGACTGGATCATCCAAAGCCCCATGATGTTCTTCAGATAGCGGAACTGGTATCCGTACCCGCCCTCGTTGGTCAGATTGCTGCGCCTGCTCTCCTGGGAACAGTTTGCTTCGCCCAGCTGCGTCCCCATCAAAGACCAGGTGCCGGAACTGATGTAGAGCGGATGGTCGCTGTCCGCGGGCACAGCCAGCACGGCAGATCCGGTGTCGTGGGTTGCCGGGGCGACGACCTTGCAGCAAAAGCCCACCTCCGCGCTGATCTTTGGCGTCAGCTCCCCAAGCACTGTGCCGGGGGGCACGATCTTTTGAAAGATCGCTTCCGGGTAGCCAAGCCTGCGGATGAGCTCATAGTCCCAGTCCTTCGTCTCAGGGCTGACCAGCTGGGTGGTGGTGGCGTTTGTGTACTCCGTCGCCGCCCTGCCGCAGAGCAGGTAGTGAAAGTAATCCGGCATCAGCAAAAGTGTCCTGGCCTGCCGAAGCTGCCCCGGCCTTTTTTCCTTCAGGGCCATCAGCTGGTAAATGGTGTTGAAGATGGCTTTCTGGATGCCGGTGCGGGCATAGAGTTCCTCCTCGGAAATGATCTTGTACACCTGTTCGTCCATCCCCTTCGTGCGCTGATCCCGGTAGGCCGCCGCATTGCCGATCCGCTCCCCGTTTTCGTCCAGCAGCACAAAGTCCACCCCCCAGGTGTCCACGCCTACGCTCACCGGGATTTTCCCCATCTGGGCGCACTTTTTCATGCCTGCCTTGATCTGGGAAAACAATTCCTCCACATCCCAGACGTTCTCGCCGTCCTGTTCCACCATCCCGTTTGGAAAGCGGTGGATCTCCTCTAACACCATCTTCCCCTCCTCCAGATGGGCCAGGATGTGCCGCCCGCTGGATGCGCCGATATCAATCGCCAGATAATAAGGGTTCATACCAATACCTCCCATTGAGAAAATCATACCATATTTTTCCGCACAAAAAAAGGACACCTTTTGATGAAAAAGTGTCCTCTCTTGCAGCGGCTCTGCGGCGGAACTCAGTGCTCCATCTCCTCCACCGCCGCGCTGATCTGCTCCACGATCTCCTCGATCTCCCGGTTCACCACGGTGCTCTGCTCGGAGAGCTTGCCCACCTCTTTTGCCACCACGGCAAACCCGGCGCCCTTCTCTCCCGCCCTGGCCGCCTCAATGCTGGCGTTTAAGGCCAGAATCTTCTGTTTGTTCTGCAGGGCCTTTAACTCGGAGGTTTTCTCTGCAATCCCTTCCACCAGGCCCTTGGTGGCCTCCGCTCCCTTTTTCAGCTTGCTTATGATCACGCCGTTCTTTTTCCCGGCATACTCGGCCCTGATAAAATGGTTCAGCACCTGTCCCAAGAGCTCTGCGGACGCCTGGATGGCCTCCTCCGGGCGCACGTTTACCTTTTCAAGGGCCCTGATGTACTGGTCTTCGCTTACGCCGATCTCCCTGGCCGCCTTGCGGAAGGCTTCCTCGTCTGGCTTCTGGGAGAGTACCTGGCCGCCGATGACGGTGCCTGCCCTGACGCCCTCCACCTCCAGCGGGATCGAAAATTCCATCAGTCCGGCGTGGCAGCGGTACACTCCATTGCCTTCCCTGCCGCACTTGTCACAGCGGGCGCGGCCCTCTGTGGTTCCCCGGGTGAGCTTGCTGCAAAAATCCGTAAAGTTGTAGCAGTCGGACAGATACTTCCCGTCCGCTCCCACCGCTGCCGCGGCAAGGCCCGTGGCCGCAGCCCAGTTTGCGATGATTTTTTCAAATTTCTGCATATTGGTAAACTCTCTGATGTCCATATTGCGCCTCCCAACTTTTTATTGATGTACCGCCATCCGGCCGCTTTCTGCCCCGAATCAGAATACATTCATTGTACCATAAATTGCCTCAAATTAACACCCTGAAATACGAATTGACGCTAAATTTGTGGGGAGGGCTGAAGCGGCTTTTCCCCCTGTCTGTATCTTCTCGGCGTGACGCCGTACTTTTTCTGGAATGCCCGATGGAAATAGCTGACATTTTCGTAGCCCACCGCCTGGGAAATCCCCGCCACCGTCATCCCCGTGGTGGACAAAAGGAAAGCCGCCTGCCCCAGACGCCTGGCCTGCACCAGTTCCGTGTAGGTCTTGCCCGTTCTCTGCCTGATCTCCCGGGAGAGCCAGGCCGCGTCATAGTGCAGCTGGTCTGCCAGCTGGGCCAGCCCCCCGTCCCGGTAATTGTTTTCAATATAGCTGAGCACTGCGATCATCAGCTTCTGCGGCCCGTCGTTTTCCTCCGTCTGCAGCTTGTCCGTGTAGTTCATCAGCTGCAGGAACAAAAGGCCCATGGTGGCCTGGTTGATGCGCCGCCTGTTGGGATACCTGTTCTTTATGGTCCAGATGAGGTTTTCCACCAGGTTCTGGACGGGCAGCACGTCCGCCACCTGGAAGTGCAGATACCCCGACGCCTGGTTTTCCCCCCGCAGGCAGTCGATGAGAAAGCTGCGCAGAGGGTTTTCTTCCGGCTCCATCATGCTGAGGCCGTACTGAAAAAATTCAGGCAGCACAATAAAATTGACCGCAATGTCCTCCTCGCCCGCCGGGTAAATCTCCTGAACGGCGCTCTGGCTCAAAAATAAAAGCTCCCCCTGCCGCAGCACCACATCCTCCCCGTTGATGACGTGGTGCGTGCTCCCGCAGCACATATAGATCACCTCAATGTAGTTGTGGGTGTGTCTGGGAAAATGCACGAACCGGGTGTGGGGCCGCACCTGTATCATCTTGCCGGACTCCAAAAGCTTCTGGGCATCCACCACGTCCGTCTCCGCCGCCATATACAGCGCTTTCTCAATGCCCCGCCCCGAAAGGATCCGCTCCTCCTCCGGCGTGATCTTTTTTAACTCCCGCAGCAGTTCCTCCGTCATGGGCGCCTCCTAACCTCTGGGCGGCAGCTTGTACACCCTGCATCCGTGAGCCGGGATCTGTGCCTGCAGGATGCCGTCCTCCGAAATCCTTGTCTCCTCCCCGCTCCAGAGCTCCCTCAAAACGTCCTGAGCCCGGCAGCCAAACTCCTGGGCCTCCACGCGCACAGCGCCTTCCTCATCCCGCAGCTGGAACAGCGCCACATACCCCTCTCCCGTCTCCTGATCCAAGGCTTTCCAGACGGCTTCCCGACCGTCCAGCCTGATCTGCCGGGGTTTGCAGCGAGGCGGCAGCATCCCCAGAATGTCCCGGTTGGTCAGAAGGGAGAGTGTCCATTCATCCAGCTTTGTCATCTCCGCCCCCAGCATGAGGGGCGAGCCAAACAGGCACCAGAGAGTCATCATGGTGCGCTGTTCCTCCCTGGTAAACCCGCAGGGGCGCTCCTGTCCAAAGCCTTTGCCCAGAAGGCCCAGGGGCAGCATATCGCAGTCCGGGTAACAGCCCGGGGCCACATGGCTCTGCCAGAGCTCGCAGCGGTAAAACATATCCTTTAAGAGATCCCATCTGTCCCAGAAATCGTCTGTGATCCGCCACATATTGGCGTGGGTCTCATAATGCCAGGCCTTCTCGATCAATGCGGGCCCCGGAGAGAGGGACAATACGATGGGCCGTCCGCAGGCCTGGATGGCATGGGAAAGCATCTCCACCTCGTGGGCCGCAGAATAGCGGTTGTCCGCGTACAGATTGGTGTTGCAGATATCGTCGCACTTGACAAAGTCCACGCCCCAGCCCGCGTACAGCTCAAACAGGGAGTCATAGTACTTCTGCCCCTGGGGACAGGCCCGGACGCCGTACATATCCGGGTTCCACCCGCAGATGGAAGAAGGATCCGCCACCTGATCCGCCGTAGCGTCGGTTCCCTTCACCGGCAGGTGCTCCTGCGCCGCCGCCCTGGGGATGCCGCGCATGATGTGGATGCCGAATTTCAGCCCCAGCCCATGGATGTAATCCGCCAGGGGCTGAAACCCCGCCCCGCCCGCGGAGGAGGGAAACCGCTCCGGATCGGGAAGCAGCCTGCCGTAACCGTCCATTTCCAGCTTGCTGAAGGGAATGTACTGGTACTTTTCCCGCATACTTCCGGCTTTGTGGGCATACCACTGGATGTCCACTACGATGTACTCCCATCCGTACTCCTTTAAGTGAGCCGCCATATAGTCCGCGTTGGCCTTCACCCGCTCCTCATTCACGGCGGTGTCGTAGTAGTCGTAACTGTTCCACCCCATGGGCGGCGTGGGTGCAAAACTGTTTTTGTCCCGTTTCATTGCCTCTCCTCCAATCTCTCTTAGCTGCCGGCTACCACTTTCGCATCAAATAAAAGCGCCAGGACAAGCGGCACACCAAAAAACAGATACAACACATACCTGACCAAAACAATGGGGCCAAGCAAAATGATCAAATACAGAAGTCCCATGGGCAATAAGGCAAACGCCTGCTTTCGGTACCCCCTGACAAGCAGCGACATTGCCCCAGACAAATAAACCCAGTGCCAGAACCCGATGGAAAAAAGCATGGAAATCACCGGCACTCTCTGCTGATAAATTTCCAGCGATATCTTCCTGTAAAAATTCTCCAGCGGCGGCAGAAAATGTCTTCTGATCCCGGGATTTTCCGTGTAGAAAGCAAAGTAGGAGCTGTCTTCATAAACCTCATCCCCCACGTTCTTTCCCCGATATCCGTCAAGAACCGTATCGGGATACCAATACCCGTAAGTATTCATCAAAAACGCATTTACATAGACATCAAAATGTGTGAGTCCCACTCGAAACCACAGACGGGCATATTTTGCTGGATCGGCCTTGAAATTATCCTCCATAAAATTCACCTTCACATTATCCGCCAGCTTGGGATTGTACTGTTCTAAGATGACTTTCGGTATCAGACTATACAGGATCTCAAGATCGTCCTCCGAAAAACTCTCTCTGTCTTCCATATGCACTCTTGCCAGCTGCTGCATTGGCACACAGAGCATTTCTCCCACCGGACTCTTCTTGAATTGAAAGGCCAACATAAGCCCCTGGGTGACAATGACAAACATCAAAAGTGCCCCCGCCACGGTCACAAACCATCTTTTCCAGTATTGCCGGTAAACCACTGCAAAACATACCAGAAAGGGAATCAGCCCGTAAATGCCATCTTTTCGGAAAAACAAGATCATCAGCAACGCCACCCAAAAACAGGCTTTTCTGCTTTTGTTCTGCCAGAATTTTTCTCCCTCCCTGGCCGCCTCCAGAAGCAAGGTCGCAAATAGAACAACGCCCCCGGCGAAAATCCCCTCCTTTGTGGAACAGCACACAAACATACTCACCGTTGGGCAGAAGGCCAGGAACGCCACTCCCAGGTTACAGATCCAGCGCCTGACGCCGGCACATCTCAAAAAACTCAACATATACGCAAAACACGCGGACAGGACTGTCATCTGCCCCAACACATACAGTGCGATCCCCGCGTTATAGGACTGCGTCAGGTAATATACCAGACGGATCAGCCATCCCAAAAGCATGACATATACCACAGGCATATGAGCGGAATACTTTTCTGTAAAGACAACATACGTCGTCCACTCCGCATCGTAAGTAAAAAAGCCTGGAAAAGAAGCCAAAAAAGTAGGTATATAAGCCAGAAACAGAATTCCCCAATAGAGCAGAAACATCTTCTTTCTGCTGATTGTCAGCACTTTTGCACCTTCCCTGTCCTGCAGCCTGTTCAGCTCTGTCAGCGCCCAGCTGAGAAATGGCGCCGCCGCTATTGCCGTCACCGTCACTGCTGCGTACAGATGCCAGTCTGTGAAGTCAACTTTTCCCCCATTTTCCAGCTGCCCCCCCGCCGTCATCGCTCCAAAAAAGAACCACCCAAAGACAAAACACGGATTCAGCCAGGCTGCCAGCTGCCCCCATCTCTCTCCTGACACAAGTCTTTTGAGCAGGTACAAGCATACCGCCCACAGCAGAAACGCCCATATGCTGTTGGAATACGTCAAAGAATCCGCCGCGCCAATGCAATACTGCATCCCCATCGCGCCGCCCAATGTCAAAATTGCAATAAAATAAATATTTTTCCAAGGAAGTCCTTTCATTTCGGTATTTCCTGTCCTTCTTCTCTAAAAATTTTCCAGCAGCCCCTGGATCCCCTCTTCTTTGTAAATATCCTTGTAATAGGCAACCTCGTCCTGGATCAGCTCATCGATGACCTGCATCCCCAGAAGCTCCACCGGGGCTTTGTCGTCGGTCATCACATGGCTCCCCGCCTGGTAGGGAACCAGATTCTGCCCCACCTGGGCCATCAGCCCGGCCAGTTCCTCATCCGGCAGGGCCGGGATCTTTGCCTGTAAATTTCCGGCCAGCGCCACGCCCTCTGCCGCAAACAGCTCCCGGTTGGTGGAACCCTTCACATCCACCGTGTACACCTGGTCAAAGACCTGGGAGATGGTGTCCGCCAGATACTGGTTGATGCTGTCCTGGCCGCTCCCCCGCATATTCATGTTCACCACCATGACTCCTCCGGGGTTCAGGTGCTCCTTGACCAGCGAGAAAAACTCCACCGAAGACATCTGAAAGGGAATGGTGATGTCCTGATAGGCGTCCACCATGATCACGTCGTAGGTTTCGTCGGTCACATTTAAAAAAGCCCGCCCGTCGTAAGTGACCACCGGCACATCCTCCGGCAGTTCAAAATACGTCCGCGCCAGCTGGGTAATCTTCTCGTCGATCTCCACGCCTTCCATGGGCATTTCGCCAAAATACCTGCGGCACTGGGTCGCATAGGTGCCCGTGCCCATGCCCAGGATCAATACACGGCAGTCTTTTGGGGTTTCCCGCTCTGTCATCAGGGGCGCCGCCATGGCGTAATCGTAGTACATCCCCGTCAGCCCCTGGCCCTTTATCAGGACGGACTGCACCCCAAACAACACGTTGGTGGACAGGATCACCCGGTCTTTGCTCTCCTTCACCTGAAGATAGTTGTACACAGATTCCCCCTCGTAAGCCAGGCCGCTCTCCCAGAAAGCGAAGCTTCCCGTCTGTGTCCCCGCGCAGAGCAAAACCAGCGCCGTCGCCGCAATCCCCTTTGCCCTTCCCGCCTTCCTGCTGATAAAATAGGCCAGCCCCAGGACTAACAGGATCCCCGCAAAGATCAAAAACGTCACGGAGGTGCCCACCGCCGGAATCGACACAAAGGTGGGCACAAAGGTGCCGATGATGCTTCCCACCGTATTAAAAGCGCCCAGCGTGCCCACGATCCGGCCGCTGTCCTCCAAACTCTCCACCGTATATTTTGCCAAAGACGGCGTCACTGTCCCCAACAGAAACAGCGGAAACACAAAGATGGCCATACAGGCGGCAAACGCCGCCCAGATCAGAAAGCCGGTGTTTACCGTAAAGATGACAAAGCCCGAAATCCCCAGGATGACGTACTTCCCCAGCACCGGGATTGCCGCAATCCACACCGCCGCCACAAGGATCCTGCCATACAGCCTGTCGGGGTTTGGGTCTTTGTCCGCGCTCTTTCCCCCGTAAATGTTGCCAAGCGCCATGGCGATCATGATGGTGCCGATGATGATCGTCCACACGATCTGGGAAGAACTGAAATAGGGCGCCAGAAGTCTGCTGGCTCCCAGCTCCACAGCCATGACCGACATCCCGGAGAAAAATTCTGTCAGATATAAAAATAGCTTGTTTTTTAAGATCGCCGGTTTCATTGCCTCTCCTCCCGGCTGTCCCAATGTGGAAGCCGGCGTTTTTCGCCCTGTGCCACACTGTCAGCCGTACTTTTTCATGATAAGCCCCATTCCGAAGCGTTCCTGTGACGGGGCGGCTGGAATCTCAAATCTGCGTCTGATAAGAAAATACGGCCGCAGTCAGACGGCCCGCCTCTTTGTCAGGAGGGTGACGCTCTCGATCCCTTCCGTATGGGGGAACATATCCACCGCCACCGTCCGCTGCACCCGGTAACCGCCCTCTGTGAGCAGCTTGACGTCCCGCGCCAGCGTCTCGGGCTCGCAGGAGACATAGACGATCCGCCCGGGCCCTATCTCCAGGGCCGCCTGCAGAAACGCCTGGCTGCTGCCGCTTCTGGGAGGATCTAAGAGCAGAACGTCAAGCGCTGCGCCCTGCCGGGCCATCTGCCGCAGCAGCTCGCCCGCGTCGTTTTGGTAAAACTGGATGTTTTTGACCCGGTTCTGCCTTCCGTTGATCCTGGCGTCCCGCACTGCCTCGGGGTTTGACTCCACGCCGATCACCTGCCCCGCCCCGCCGCTTGCCAGAATCCCGATGGTGCCCGTGCCGCAATAGGCGTCCAGCACGGTCTCCCGCCCGGTGAGCGCCGCGTATTCCAGGGCCTTTCCGTACAGCTTCTGCGTCTGCAGGGGGTTCACCTGATAAAAGGACTTGGGAGAGATGCGGAAGACCTTCCCCAAAAGCCTGTCCTCAATGTAGCCTTTCCCGTAGAGCACCTGCTGCCGCTCCCCCAGAATCATGCTGGTCTTGCGGTCGTTGACATTGAGCACCACGGTGGTGATCTCCGGGTGCCGCTTCAAAAGCTCCCTGACAAAATGATTCCGGGAGGGCAGGATGGGGGACGCCAGCACCAGCACCACCATCACCTGGCCCGTCTCCTCTCCCACCCGGATCAGCACATGGCGCAAAAGCCCATACCCCGTGTCCTCATTGTACGCGCGGTACCGGAAGGACTGCGCCAGCTCCCGGACGGAGCATATGATGGCGTCCGCCCGCTCATCCTCGATGAGACAGCTGTCTACGGGGACGATCCGATGGCTGTTTTCCGCATAGGTGCCGGAGATCAGGCGGCGTCCCTTATCCTCCCCGAACACGGCGTGCACCTTGTTGCGGTAATGCCACGGCTCCTCCATCCCGATCATGGGCTCCGGCCTGCAGTAGGGCTCCATCAGCTTCCGAAACCGCGCCTCTTTCCTCTTTAGCTGCTCCTGGTAGGGCGTCTCAATCCATCGGCAGCCGCCGCATTTCCCCGCCGCCGGGCAGCGCCCGCTCTTTGCCTTCTGGCCTGTCCGATCCATTGCCATTTTCGTCCCTCAGTGTGATAAATTGGAGGTAAAGTCAAAAAAATACCCCGGGCGCTTCGGCGTCTCATCCGGGTAATACTCATATCGGAAGCCGCCAAAGTCTTCAAAGGCGTTTAAGCCTGTCTTTGAGAAAGCCGTCATCGTGCAGCCGCTCCCGTCTGTTGGCAGGGCTTCCACAAAGACTTTTCCCGTGTGGGCGGCAGCAAAGGCAGGGAATTGCCCGCCCGCCATATAGACATAGCCGTTTTCCTGTACCACGGAAACCGCTTCCGAGGCACACAGCCCGGCGCAGGCCTTCTCCGCATCCACGTACTCCTGTAACGCTTTCGGGTCAGCCTCCTCAAAACTCTGTGTGGGATAGAGATTGGAAATGCACAGTTCGACCCTCTTTGTATAAGGCTTCTCCTGATAGAGGGCAAAACAGCGCAAAATCTCATCCGCCACCTGTTTCGGGGTTGCCCCCGTGCTGTCTATGATGAGATTGTAGTTGTCCATGGAGAGGTAATCCACGCCATACAGGTCAAGGAACCTTTCCCGCTCCAGAACCGCCCGCTCCAGAAGGCTTTTCTCCGCGTCTTCGAGGGACGTATATTTTTCCGTATCCCTCGTGTGGTCTGCAAATACCCTGGCCGCAGCCCTGGTCACGTCCGCCAGGAGGAATACCTTAAAGCTCTGGGGGATAAAATGCCAGGCCATTCTGGAATCAAAGACCACGCCGTCTAACTCCCTGCCCAGATCCGCGCTCCTTTTGTCGATCAATGCGTCCACCGAGCGGTCCGTCTTGGCCAATTCGTTCATTTCCAGCACGGTAAGCCCCTTTTCGGCAGCCACCTCCCGGAAAATTTTCCCGGTAGAAATAATCTCTACCCCCTGCTCCTTCAAGCAGCTGCACACGCTGGTCTTTCCGGCCCCAAGATTTCCTGTAATCGTAATGTTCATCGCTTCGCCACACTTCCCTTTCGGAGAGTGGATTCTCCCTTCTTGATCTATGAATTTTAGCATAACAAATATGCGGGGCATCTGTCAATCGCCAGTGGAGGGAACCAGGCCGCATCATGCCCTCTTCCTCTTAGAAACATCTGACTGACAGAAAAAAAGAAGCACAAATCCTTTTTTCAAGGTTTTGTGCTTCCCTTTTCGTCGGAGTGGCGGGATTCGAACTCGCGACCTCCGCCTCCCTAAGACGGCGCTCTAACCAAGCTGAGCCACACCCCG
>CANQEH010000026.1 GCA_947594835.1 uncultured Acetatifactor sp.
AATTCTCCAAGTCTGAACTCCTTTACTTCTTCCGCATTCATTATATTTTATCTCCGTTTTCTAATATAAATTCTCTGCTGAATGAAACCCCCAAAACATCAGCAACTTGTTCAATTTCCGGTATTGAGAAACTCCCCCGTTTCATTTTAGAATTAAAACTCTGAGGAGATTTCCCTAGGCGTCTTGCCAACTCTGCTTCACTCACATTACATCTTACACACAATACTTTTATCTGTTCTGAAATAGTCATAATATCCTTTTCCTCCATGCACATTATAAAATATTTTTTTTATAATGTCAAAAAAATATTTTAGCTTATAAGGCATCTATTAAATATATATGGTCAATATATATTTTTACATTAAAGTTTTTATAATAGGTTTAAATTGCAATTACGCGGGAGCTCCCGTTATCAAAATAATCCATAAAAATTATCCGGCCATCACCCAGCGCACAGCGGATGCCCCTAGCGACAGCCGATACCTCAAAAGCGTATTTTCCCATTGTTTATCAAATACACCGTTTGCACAGTTAACTGCATTCAACCATTTGATATTTCTCTTTATCCCTAACAACTCTTACATAAGGAATTCCTTTCCGTTCGCATATATCCACAATGAGTCTACGATCATTCCGTTCCATTCGCTCACCAAGATAGACCTTCGTAATCGGATAAAACTTGCAGTTATAATCATCCGCTAGCATATTATTGTAGGAAACCAATCTCCATTCATCTTGTTGTCCCCATATAGACTTGCTTTTTGCTAACACACCATATTTATAGATAGCAATCAGATATTCTTTATCTCTCTTGGTTTGTAGCACTGCCAGGCATTTATTTAACACATCTGTTCTAGTATCGCTGTACACAACGGGAAATAAATGGCCACACAAACCATCTATGCGATGATTAAAACTCGGTATTTGGTATTCTATGCAAAATCCTCTATGATTATCGGCATAATGGCTTGACCACATATTGATCATATAAGGCGAAGTGGTAAAACAAGCAACCCGAAACTTATCTACTACATTAATCACGTGTAAATATTCATTATGTATTGCTTCATAGAACGCAGCTGCCCATGTACTGTTTTTAAGAAGAGACAGTTTTATTCTTAAACAGAAGTTTGCATGAAGCAAAGCTGGTTCGCTTCGTACTCCCGCGTCACTTCCTGTTGAGGAAACTACACCAAATATATTCTCTAGTTCACGTCCTTTGTTTATTTCCGAATATAAAAATCGCGAAAACTCAGTTGCGCATTTTTCATAATCCCATTGTGTTTCCGTTTTCATTCCGCAAATTTCTGCATAATATGCAATCCGTATTCGTGCAAACTCTTCCTCACGGATTGATAAAGTACAGTCATAGTTATCATCAAATTTTTTCACATCTTGTAAATATACCGTATTATATTCTAAGGCTTGTACAGATCTATTTCCTCCCGTACTGACAGTATTGGGAAAATATTTGTACAGTCTATCTGGCATACTATAATCTCTTCTACGGCCAAATTCCTCCCAAGTCATTGCTTCTATTTCATCATACGAATAACGGCCTCCGCATATATAATAATTAGGATCATCTTGGATAGGATCTGCTCTACGGAATCCTTCCTGTAACATCATTTTTGGTTTCATTGTATTAGTCCTCCCTTTTCAATTTACTTTATTCACAATCTAAATATGAAGATATTGTCCACGGTTTTATATTTCTCAAACAATCTTAAAAAGATAAAAAGAGCCACTCCTTTATGTGGAGTGACTCTTTTTATCTTTTGTAAAATATTTTACTTTGACAATTTAATTACTCAATAATCGTAGCAACCCTACCAGAACCCACGGTTCTGCCACCCTCACGGATAGCGAAGGTAAGACCCTGCTCCATAGCGATGGGATGGATCAGCTCGATGGTCATCTCAACGTTGTCGCCAGGCATACACATCTCGGTGCCAGCGGGCAGGTTGCAGACGCCGGTCACGTCGGTGGTTCTGAAATAGAACTGAGGACGATAGTTGTTGAAGAAAGGAGTATGACGGCCACCCTCGTCCTTGGTCAGAACGTATACCTGTGCGGTAAACTTGGTGTGGCAGGTAACGGTACCGGGCTTAGCCAGGACCTGTCCTCTCTCGATCTCGGTTCTCTGTACGCCGCGCAGCAGTGCGCCTACATTGTCGCCGGCCTGAGCGAAATCCAGCTGCTTGCGGAACATCTCGATACCGGTAACCACGGTCTTCTTGGTCTCTTCTTTGATACCAACGATCTCAACTTCCTCGTTCAGCTTCAGAACGCCACGCTCTACACGGCCGGTAGCAACGGTACCGCGGCCGGTAATGGTGAACACGTCCTCCACGGGCATCAGGAAAGGCTTGTCGGTGTCGCGCTGAGGATCAGGGATATACTCGTCAACGGTGCTCATCAGCTCAAGGATCTTATCGCCCCACTCGCTGTTGGGATCTTCCAGAGCCTTCAGTGCGGAACCCTTTACGATAGGGCAATCCTTAAAGCCGTACTCTTCCAGCTGCTCGGTTACTTCCATCTCCACCAGCTCGATCAGCTCGGGATCGTCAACCATGTCGCACTTGTTCAGGAATACAACGATGTAGGGAACGCCCACCTGACGGGACAGAAGGATGTGCTCCTTGGTCTGTGCCATCACACCGTCGGTAGCAGCTACTACCAGGATAGCGCCGTCCATCTGTGCAGCGCCGGTGATCATGTTCTTAACGTAGTCAGCATGGCCGGGGCAGTCAACGTGTGCATAGTGCCTCTTCCCGGTCTCATACTCAACGTGTGCGGTAGAGATGGTGATACCACGCTCTCTCTCCTCGGGCGCCTTATCAATCATGTCGAATGCAACAGCCTCGCCGGTACCAAGTCTTGCGTTCAGAACCTTGGTGATTGCAGCGGTAAGAGTGGTCTTACCATGGTCAACGTGACCGATGGTACCAATGTTACAATGGGGCTTTGTTCTTTCAAATTTAGCTTTAGCCATTTTGAATGACCTCCTTCAATTAATATGACTTTGTTTGCTATTTCCTCTCGCCGAAGCGCAGCTTGCGCACTCGGCGCTTGTTTACCCGGCTACCTCTGATTATAGTAAATTACCAGAGGTTTTTCAAGTAATTTTTCTCAAGATAGGCACTTTTTGGCAATTATTCTTACTTATTCTTTGCCGCCAGTACCTTTTCCTGTACGTTCTTGGGAACCTGCTCGTATTTTTCAAAAAACATGGAGTAGTTGCCGCGGCCCTGGGTCCTGGAACGGAGGTCGGTGGAATAACCGAACATCTCCGCAAGAGGAACGAAGGCACGGACAATCTTGCCGCCGCCGATATCATCCATTCCCTCGATACGTCCTCTGCGGGAATTGATATCGCCGATCACGTCGCCCATGTATTCCTCCGGCATGGTGACTTCCACTTTCATGATGGGCTCCATCAGGACGGGCGAAGCCTTCTGCATCGCCTCCTTAAAGGCAAGGCTACCTGCGATATGGAAAGCCATCTCGGAGGAGTCCACCTCATGGTAGGAACCGTCATACACATTTGCATATACGCCCACCACAGGGAATCCGCCCAGGATACCCGCATGGGTAGCTTCCTCGATACCTTCGCCTACGGCAGGGATATACTCCTTGGGAATCGCGCCGCCCACAACAGTGGACTCAAACTTAAACAGCTGGTCGCCGTTGGGGTCGATGGGCTCGAATTTTACCTTGCAATGACCGTACTGGCCGCGTCCGCCGGACTGCTTTGCGTACTTGGAATCCACTTCCACAGCCTTGGTGATCGCTTCCTTGTATGCCACCTGAGGTGCGCCCACGTTTGCCTCCACCTTAAACTCGCGCAGCAGTCTGTCCACGATGATCTCCAGATGCAGCTCGCCCATACCAGCGATGATGGTCTGGCCGGTCTCCGAATTGGTGTGTGCGCGGAAAGTGGGATCTTCTTCTGCCAGCTTTGCCAGCGCCTCGCCCATCTTGCCCTGGCCTGCCTTGGTCTTGGGCTCGATGGCCAGCTCGATAACGGGCTCGG
Organism: uncultured Acetatifactor sp.; assembly: GCA_947594835.1. Classification (GTDB taxonomy): domain Bacteria; phylum Bacillota; class Clostridia; order Lachnospirales; family Lachnospiraceae; genus Acetatifactor. Next base: position 4,037 of record CANQEH010000026.1, read on the forward strand.
GGAATTCCATGGACTCCAGGATCACGGGATGCTGTTCGTCGCAGATGGTGTCGCCGGTGGTGGTGAACTTAAAGCCCACAGCGGCAGCAATGTCGCCGGAGTATACCTTGTCCAGCTCTGCCCGCTTGTTTGCGTGCATCTGCAGGATACGGCCCACGCGCTCCTTCTTGTCCTTGGTGGCGTTGAGCACATAGGAACCGGAGTTCATGGTACCGGAATATACCCGGAAGAACGCCAGTTTTCCCACAAAGGGATCTGCCATGATCTTGAATGCCAGCGCGGAGAAGGGCTCCTCGTCGGAAGAATGTCTCTCGATCTCGTTGCCTTCCATATCCACGCCCTTGATCGCAGGGATGTCGGTGGGAGCCGGCATATACTCAAGGATTGCATCCAGAAGCTTCTGAACGCCCTTATTCCGATATGCGGAGCCGCAGCAGACAGGGATTGCCGCGCACTCGCAGGTCGCCTTGCGCAGCACCCGCTTCATTTCCTCCACAGAAGGCTCCTCGCCCTCCAGATACATCATCATCAGGTCGTCGTCCAGCTCGCAGATCTTCTCCACCAGCTCGGTGCGGTAGAGCTCTGCGTCTTCCTTCATGTCACCCAGGTCGTCGGTAACCGTGATATCGTCGCCCTTGTCATCATTATAGATGTAGGCTTTCATTTCAAACAGGTCGATGATGCCCTTAAACTCTTCTTCCTTGCCGATGGGCAGCTGCAGGACAACGGCATTCTTGCCGAGTCTGGTGCGGATCTGCTCCACAGCGCCGTAAAAGTTTGCGCCCAGAATGTCCATCTTGTTGATGAACGCCATACGGGGCACGTTGTAAGTGTCTGCCTGGCGCCATACGTTCTCGGACTGGGGCTCCACGCCGCCTTTTGCACAGAACACGCCCACAGCGCCGTCCAGCACGCGGAGAGAGCGCTCTACTTCCACGGTGAAGTCAACGTGGCCAGGGGTGTCGATGATATTGATGCGGTGCTCCAGTGCGCCTTCCAGGGGCTTGGCCTCTTTTTCCAGAGTCCAGTGGCAGGTAGTAGCAGCAGAAGTGATGGTAATTCCTCTCTCCTGCTCCTGCTCCATCCAGTCCATGGTGGCAGTTCCTTCATGGGTATCGCCGATTTTATAGTTTACGCCAGTATAATACAGGATACGCTCGGTCAATGTGGTCTTACCCGCATCGATGTGGGCCATAATGCCTATATTCCTGGTTCTCTCTAACGGATATTGTCTGCCCGCCAAGATTTTTTCCTCCTATATTGATATTTGTTGCGCATTCTCCAAAAAATATGCAGCAAACCTTAGAACCGATAGTGGGAGAAGGCCTTGTTTGCCTCTGCCATCTTGTGCATATCTTCTTTTCTCTTAACGGCTGCGCCGGTGTTGTTGGCTGCGTCAAGAATCTCGTTTGCCAGCCTCTCCTCCATGGTCTTCTCGCTTCTCTTGCGTGAGAACATGGTCAGCCAGCGGAGTCCCAGGGCCTGGCGTCTCTCAGCCCTGACCTCGATGGGTACCTGGTAAGTGGCGCCGCCGATACGTCTGGCCTTTACTTCCAGGACGGGCATGATGTTGTTCAATGCCCCCTCGAATACTTCCAGAGCCGGCTTGCCGGACTTTTCCTCTACCCTCGCAAATGCACCGTATACAATTTTCTGGGCGACGCTCTTTTTCCCGTCAAGCATGATGGTATTGATGAGCTTGGTCACCACCTTGTTGTTGTATAAAGGATCTGCTAATACGTCTCTTTTCTGAATATGTCCTTTACGTGGCACGTTACTTCCCTCCTTATCAATGTGACAGCCCTGAAGGCCGTCTAATAAATCATCGGTACTCACAAGTGTTCAGCCAAGTGTCCGCGCTGTGATATCTGTACGACAGAATTCCAACACTTATCTTAGTTCAAACCTTTCCGACCGAGTTTGGACGCCTCTTATTTCTTCTTTGCGTCCTTAGGCCTCTTCGCGCCGTATTTGGAGCGGGCCTGCTTTCTGTTGGCAACGCCTGCGGTATCCAGCGTCCCGCGGATGATGTGGTATCTGGTACCGGGCAGATCCTTTACCCTGCCGCCGCGGATCAGTACAACGCTGTGCTCCTGCAGGTTGTGTCCCTCGCCGGGGATATAGCTGGTCACCTCGATCCCGTTGGAGAGACGCACTCTGGCAATCTTTCTGAGCGCTGAGTTAGGCTTCTTAGGAGTGACTGTCTTAACAGCAGTGCACACGCCGCGCTTCTGCGGAGCGGAAGCGTTGATGGCCTTCTTGTGAAGGGAGTTATATCCCTTCTGCAGGGCCGGCGCAGTGGACTTCTTTACAGAAGTCTCACGTCCCTTTCTTACTAACTGGTTAAATGTTGGCATTCTGTTTCACCTCTTTCTAAAATATCCTGTTGTCAGTTTGCGGCGGGGGACATTTTCGACGCAAAAAACGTACCCGCACGCACGCCATATTAGTATAACTGCTTGCAGGTACCTTGTCAATGATTTTTTTCACTGTCTGCGCCCGGTGTAGACGGGTGCGCCGGGGCGGAAGGCTCAAAAACCCCTTGCCACGAAAAGGCATATCCCTTAAACTATTGACAGATGCACATCAACAAAGCAGATCGGAGGAGGATTTATGTACAAACGTATTTTTGTCAACCAGTGCGGGTATCTGCCCCTGATGGAAAAACTGGTGACCTTCCGCTGCTGCGGGAAGGACGAGCCTGTCCGCTTTCATGTCCGCAAAAGCGATGGCACACAGATCTTAAGCGGCATTGCGGCAAAGCGGGTGGAAAATCCCTCGGCGCAGGAAATCAATTATATTGGAGATTTCTCACAGGTCACCGAGCCCGGCAGATACGATATCACAGCCGAAGGGTACGGCGAGTCCGACAGCTTCGAGATCGGTGGGGACGTCTACGGCGATGTTTTCCAGAAAGCCTTTCGGTTTTTCTATCTGCAGCGATGCGGCTGCGCTGTGAAGCCGGACGAGGACAGCCCCTACAGCCACGGCCCCTGTCATACCTCGCCTGCCATTCTCTATGGGAGCAGCCGCACGAAGGATGTAAGCGGCGGCTGGCACGACGCAGGAGATTACGGGCGCTATGTGGCCCCGGGCGCCATGGCGGTGGCACAGCTTCTGTACGCTTACGAGGAAAATCCCGCCCTTGCAGGCCAATACGCCTGCCCTGACCGCGGCGTCTCCTGCCAGAATCTTACGCCCTTCCTGCATGAGATCCGATACGAGCTTGACTGGATGCTCAAAATGCAGGCCGGGGACGGTTCGCTTTACCACAAAGTCTCCTGCAGGAGCTTCTGCGGTTTCATCCCGCCGCAGTTTGAAAAAGACCCGCTAGTCATCACCCCCGCCTCCGTCACCGCAACCGCGGACTTTGCGGCGGTCGCCGCCATGGCCTCCCGCATCTTCCGGGACAGGGATCCCGGCTATGCGGACGTCTTAGCCTCCGCCTCCCGGAAAGCCTATGAGGCGCTTGGCCAGATAGAACTCCCGGGCGGCTTTCGCAACCCGGAGGGAATCACTACAGGGGAATACGGCGATGTCTGCGACAAAGACGAGCGCTACTGGGCTGCCGCGGAATTGTACAAGACCTTCGGAGAAGAAAAATACAGAAAAGACTTTGAGGCCCTTGCCGCTGAACGGATCTTCCACGGCTACGGCTGGGAGGATATGGGCAGCTACGGAAACCGCGCCTATCTCACCGCAGGACGGCCTGTGGACGAAGACCTTGCCCGCCGCATCCGAGAGGAAATGCTGCGCCTTGCGGACAGCCTGTCAGAAACCGTTCTTTCCGACGGCTACGGCACCTCCCTCTCCCCGGACGGCTACATCTGGGGCAGCAACTTCTATGCGGCAAACAACGGCATCCACCTCTACGACGCCTATCTGCTCACAGGGGACGAAAAATACCGCAACGCGGCGGCATCCCAGCTTCACTATCTGCTGGGCCGAAATCCCATGGGCGTGTGCTACCTCACCGGCTGCGGCACGGATCCCATCAGGCGCCCCCATCACAGGCCCTCCGGTTTTGTGGGCCGCGCCATGGAGGGAATGCTCTCCGGCGGGCCCTGCAGCGGACGCCTGGACGACGTGGCGAGACAGATCCTCCCCGAGGGAATCGCGCCCGCCAAAGCCCTGGTGGATATGACGGGCAGCTATTCCACAAACGAAGTCACCATCTACTGGAACTCCGCCTTTGTGCAGCTTCTGGCAGAGATGACTCTCACCTGCGGGCAGCGCTGAGCCTTTTGGCGCTGCCCTCCCGTCCTTTGCTAGATCCCCGCGGCCTTCAGCTCCGCCACATACCGGTGCAGGGCGTCCCGCCAGTGGGGCAGCCTCTCAAACCCGTTCTCCGTCAGCTTCTCCTTGCTCATGCGGCTGTTGGCCGGACGGTTTGCCGGAGCCCCGTACTCCTCGGACGTCACGGGAATGACGTTCACCTTCACTCCCGCCTCCTCAAAGATGGCGCAGGCAAACTCATACCAGGAGCAGTCGCCCTCATTGGTAGCATGGTAAACCCCATACTTGTCCGTGACCACCATATCCGCCAGCAGCCTTGCCAGATCGTAGGTGTAAGTGGGGGAGCCGAACTGGTCGTTTACCACCCGGATGGTGTCGTGGGTCTTGGCGAGGTTCAGCATGGTCTTTACAAAATTCTTTCCGTTTATACCGAATGCCCAGGCGATCCGAACGATAAAGTACTGCTCCAAAAGCTCCTGCACCGCAAGCTCCCCTTCGTACTTGGTCTGCCCATAGACGCTCTTGGGGCCGCAGGCGTCCCCCGGCTCCCAGGGGCGGCTGCCGCTCCCGTCAAACACATAGTCGGTGCTGATCTGTATCATCTTGATCCCCAAATCCCTGCAGACCCGGGCAATATTGCGGGGCCCGTCCACATTCACCTTTCTGCAAAGCTCCTGGTTCTCCTCTGCGGCATCCACTGCCGTGTAGGCCGCACAGTGGATCACCGCATCGGGGGAGACCTCCCTGATCACTCTGTCCACGCTGGCGGCGTCGGTAATGTCCATCTCCTGGACGTCCACGCCCACGGCCTTTATCCCGCGCTTTTCCAATTCCCTCACCACATCGTAGCCAAGCTGGCCACGCACACCTGTCACCAGAACCGTCATATTCCTCTCCATTCCGGAGCGCTTTCCAGCCGGCAGCGCATGGGAGTCCGCATACGCCCTCCCTCTGCCGTACGGCAGCCTGCGACGCTCCGCACAGACAGCCGTGTGAAAAACGCCGTGCGGCGGGATCTCCTTTCGCACGGCGCTCTTTCCTTATTCTTGTTCCTCTGTCACGCTTACCAGCCCTGCATCCTCCTGGGTTTCTTCCAGATCCTCTTCCGTCTCCTGGAAGTCCTCTGCTTCCTCGTCAAAGGAAAGCTCCTCTTCTTCGTCGTACTCGTCGAAGGAGATCGTCTGGATTTCGTCTGTGTTCAGCCTGGTGGTCCGATAGCGCTTCATACCGGTTCCCGCAGGGATCAGCTTACCGATGATCACGTTCTCTTTCAGGCCGATCAGGTTATCCACTTTCCCCTTGATGGCCGCCTCGGTGAGCACCTTGGTGGTCTCCTGGAAGGATGCGGCGGACAGGAAGGAGCCGGTGGCCAGCGCCGCCTTGGTGATGCCAAGCAGCACCTGCTTGCCGTCTGCGGGCTCTTTGCCCTGGGCAGCCAGTTCCTCGTTCATATCCTCGTAATCCAGCACATCTACCAGTGTACCGGGCAGAAATTCCGAGTCACCGTTGTTCTCGATGCGCACTTTCTTTAACATCTGGCGCACGATGACTTCAATATGCTTATCTGCAATATCCACGCCCTGCAGGCGGTACACGCGCTGTACCTCCCGGAGCATATAGTCCTGTACGGCCCGGATGCCCTTGATCTTTAACAGGTCATGGGGATTGACGCTTCCTTCCGTCAGCTCGTCTCCGGCCTCCAGAATCTGTGCGTCCGTCACTTTGATCCGGGAACCGTAAGGGATCAGATACGCCTTGGATTCACCCGTCTCATCGTTGGTCACAACCACTTCCCGCTTTTTCTTGGTGTCGCGGATCTCTACCTTGCCTCCAAATTCTGCAATAATGGCAAGTCCCTTGGGCTTTCTCGCCTCAAACAGCTCCTCCACGCGGGGAAGACCCTGGGTGATATCGTCGCCGGCCACACCGCCGGTGTGGAAGGTTCTCATGGTCAGCTGTGTGCCGGGCTCACCGATGGACTGTGCCGCGATGATGCCCACTGCCTCGCCTACCTGTACCGCCTCGCCGGTGGCCATGTTGGCGCCATAGCACTTTGCACAGATTCCCACATGGGAACGGCAGGTCAGGATGGTACGGATCTTCACCGATTCCACAGGCTCGCCTTTTTCGTTGACGCCCACGCTCAAAATCTTTGCGGCGCGGCTGGGAGTGATCATGTGATTGTGCTTCACGATCAGCTGCCCGTCCTTGTCATAGATGTCTTCGCAGCTATACCGCCCGGTGATCCTGTCTTTCAGGCTCTCGATGGTCTCCTTGCCGTCCATAAACGCCTTCACCACCATGCCGGGGATTTCCTCCCTGCCCTCTGCGCAGTCCACCTCCCGGATGATCAGCTCCTGGGAAACGTCCACCATACGTCTGGTCAGGTAACCGGAGTCGGCAGTGCGCAGCGCGGTGTCGGACAGACCCTTGCGGGCGCCGTGGGCGGACATAAAGTACTCCAGCACGTCCAGACCCTCACGGAAGTTCGACTTGATGGGCAGCTCGATGGTACGGCCTGTGGTATCCGCCATCAGTCCGCGCATTCCTGCCAGCTGCTTGATCTGCTGGTTGGAACCACGGGCGCCGGAGTCCGCCATCATGAAGATGTTGTTGTATGCGTCCAGTCCGCCCAACAGAACCTCGGTCAGCTCCTTATCGGTCTGGTTCCAGGTCTCGATGACAGCCCGGTATCTCTCCTCCTCGGTGATCAGGCCGCGGCGGAAGTTGGCAGAGATTTTATTCACTGTCTCCTGGGCAGCCGCCAGCAGTTCCGGCTTTTTCTCGGGCACCGTCATGTCGGAAATGGATACGGTCATGGCGGCTTTAGTAGAATACTTGTAGCCGATGGACTTGACGTCGTCCAGCACCTCGGCGGTCTTGGAAGCGCCGTGGGTGTTGATGACCTTCTCCAGTATCTGCTTTAACTGCTTTTTACCAACGTGGAAGTCCACTTCCAGCTTCAGGAAGTTCTCAGGGTCGCTTCTGTCCACAAACCCTAAGTCCTGCGGCAGGATTTCGTTGAAAATGAAGCGTCCCAGCGTGGACTCTACATTCCCGGTGATCACTTCCCCTTCCGCATTGGTCTTGGACACCCGCACGGTGATTCTGGAGTGCAGGGTGCACACCTTGTTCTCATAGGCCAGGATCGCCTCGTTCACATTCTTAAAGTGCTTGCCCTCGCCCAGAGCGCCGGGTCTTTCCTGGGTCAGATAGTAGATGCCCAGCACCATATCCTGGGAAGGCACCGCCACAGGGCCGCCGTCGGAAGGCTTTAACAGGTTGTTGGGGGAGAGCAGCAGGAAGCGGCACTCCGCCTGGGCCTCCACGGACAAAGGCAGATGCACTGCCATCTGGTCTCCGTCAAAGTCCGCGTTAAATGCGGTACATACCAGAGGATGCAGCTTGATCGCCTTACCCTCTACCAGAATGGGCTCAAACGCCTGGATGCCCAGACGGTGCAGGGTCGGTGCGCGGTTCAGCATCACAGGATGCTCCTTGATGACCTCCTCCAGCACATCCCACACCTGGTTATCCATCTTGTCTACCAGTTTTTTGGCGTTCTTGATATTCTGGCTGATCCCCTTCGTCACCAGTTCCTTCATCACGAAGGGCTTAAACAGCTCGATGGCCATCTCCTTGGGCAGGCCGCACTGATAGATCTTTAACTCGGGCCCCACCACGATAACGGAACGGCCGGAATAGTCCACACGTTTGCCCAGCAGATTCTGGCGGAAACGTCCGGACTTTCCCTTCAGCATATCGGACAGGGACTTTAACGCCCTGTTTCCGGGCCCCGTCACGGGACGGCCCCTGCGGCCGTTGTCGATCAGTGCGTCCACCGCCTCCTGGAGCATCCGCTTCTCGTTGCGCACGATGATATCCGGCGCGCCCAGCTCCAGCAGTCTCTTTAAACGGTTATTCCGGTTGATGATCCTCCGATAGAGGTCGTTTAAGTCGGAAGTGGCAAACCGCCCGCCGTCCAGCTGCACCATGGGGCGGATGTCGGGCGGGATCACCGGGATCACGTCCATGACCATCCACTCAGGCTTGTTGCCGGACTCCCGAAACGCCTCCACGACTTCTAATCTCTTGATAATACGGGCCCGCTTCTGGCCGGAAGACTCCCGTAACCCTGTCTTTAACTCCTCCGCCTCGGCTTCCAGGTCAATGGCCTGCAGAAGCTCCTTGATGGCCTCTGCACCCATACCCACGCGGAACTTGTTTCCGTAGGTTTCCCTGGCCTCCTGATACTCCTTCTCCGAGAGGATCTGCTTGTAATCCAGATTGGAATCCGCAGGATCCAGCACAATATAGGAGGCAAAATACAGCACCTTCTCCATCACCCTGGGGGAGAGATCCAGCACCAGCCCCATCCTGCTGGGGATTCCCTTGAAGTACCAGATATGGGACACGGGAGCCGCCAGCTCAATGTGGCCCATCCGCTCCCTGCGGACGCTGGCTTTGGTCACCTCCACGCCGCAGCGGTCGCAGACAACGCCCTTGTAGCGTATCTTCTTGTATTTTCCGCAGTGGCACTCCCAGTCCTTGCTGGGGCCAAAGATCCTTTCGCAGAACAGACCGTCCCGCTCGGGCTTCAACGTTCTGTAATTGATCGTCTCGGGCTTTAAAACCTCGCCGTGGGACCACTCCCGAATCTTCTCGGGGGAAGCCAGGCCAATCTTTATGGCATCGAATGTCATAGGCTGATAGGTTGTTTCATTTTTTGTTTCCGGCATAAATGGCACTCCCTTCTATCCATATCCTATAAGTGAACGATCGGATGAGCATCTGGTTAAAAATCGTCGCCGTCGTCCTCAAAGTCTTCCGCCTGGTCGGCGTCAAAATCATCGTAGTCATCGTCGTCGGAATTTACCAGTTCACCGCTGTCCTCGTCGAACTCCTGCGCCTGATAGCCCATCTGGCCCAGATCACCGTTGTCGTAGTCGTCGTACTTGCGGTCGCCTTCCATCTCGTAGCGGTAATCCGTGTCGCCGTAGTCGATGGTCTCCATGATCTCCACCTCGGTATTGTCCTCCCGGAGCACGCGCACGTCCAGACCCAGAGCCTGCAGCTCCTTGAGCAGCACCTTGAAGGATTCCGGAATACCGGCCTCAGGGATGTTGTCTCCCTTGATGATGGCCTCGTAAGTCTTCACACGGCCCACCACGTCGTCCGACTTCACCGTCAGGATCTCCTGCAGGGTGTAAGCCGCGCCGTAAGCCTCCAGGGCCCAAACCTCCATCTCTCCGAAACGCTGTCCGCCAAACTGTGCCTTTCCGCCCAGAGGCTGCTGGGTCACCAGAGAGTACGGGCCAGTGGAACGGGCATGGATCTTGTCGTCCACCAGGTGGTGCAGCTTTAAGTAGTGCATATGCCCGATGGTAACCGGGCTGTCGAAATATTCCCCGGTGCGGCCGTCCCGCAGCTGTACCTTGCCGTCCCTGGAAATGGGAACGCCCTTCCAGAGCTCCCTGTGATCCCTGTTGTCCGACAGATACTGCATCACCTCGGGACGCAGTTCGTCCTTATGCTTCGCCTCAAACTCCTCCCACTCCAGATTGACATAATCGTTGGCCAGATCCAGAGTGTCCATGATATCGTTCTCGTTTGCGCCGTCAAACACCGGCGTCGCCACGTTAAATCCAAGCGCCTTTGCCGCCAGGGACAGATGGATCTCCAGTACCTGTCCAATGTTCATACGGGAGGGCACGCCCAGCGGGTTCAACACGATGTCCAGAGGGCGGCCATTGGGCAGATAAGGCATATCCTCCACGGGAAGCACCCGGGAGACCACGCCCTTGTTTCCGTGGCGGCCTGCCATCTTGTCGCCCACGGAAATCTTTCTCTTCTGTGCAATATAAATGCGGACAGCCTGGTTCACGCCGGGGGAGAGCTCGTCGCTGTTCTCCCTGGTAAACACCTTGGCGTCCACCACGATACCGTATTCGCCGTGGGGCACCTTTAAGGAAGTATCCCGCACTTCCCGGGCCTTCTCGCCGAAGATTGCGCGCAGCAGCCTCTCTTCCGCCGTCAGCTCGGTCTCTCCCTTGGGCGTAACCTTGCCCACCAGGATATCGCCGGCCCGCACCTCCGCGCCGATGCGGATAATGCCCCTGTCGTCCAGATCCTTCAGGGCTTCGTCGCCCACGCCGGGCACATCCCGGGTAATCTCCTCAGGCCCCAGCTTGGTGTCCCGGGCCTCTGCCTCGTATTCTTCTATGTGTACGGAAGTATACACGTCCTCCTGCACCAGTCTCTCGCTGAGCAACACGGCGTCCTCGTAATTGTAGCCTTCCCATGTCATAAAGCCGATCAACGGGTTCTTGCCCAGCGCCAGCTCGCCCATGGAGGTGGAGGGGCCGTCTGCAATCACCTGGCCTTCGTCCACATGGTCGCCCTTGCACACGATGGGTTTCTGGTTATAGCAGTTGGACTGGTTGCTTCGGGAGAACTTGGTCAGATGGTACTCCGTCTTTTCCCCGTCATCGCAGCTGATGCGGATGAGCTGGGAGGAAACGTAGTCCACTGTCCCCGCCTTCTTTGCAACCACGCAGACGCCGGAGTCTACGGCAGCCTTGGGCTCCATGCCCGTGCCCACCACAGGCGCCTCGGTGGTCAGAAGCGGCACCGCCTGACGCTGCATGTTGGAACCCATCAGCGCACGGTTTGCGTCGTCGTTCTGCAGGAAGGGAATCAATGCGGTCGCCACGGAGAATACCATTCTGGGCGACACGTCCATATAGTCAAACATCGCGCGGGGATACTCGGAAGTCTCCTCTCTGTAACGGCCGGAAACGGTGGTGCGCACAAAATGCCCCTCTGCATCCAGCGCCTCGCTGGCCTGTGCCACATGGTAATTGTCTTCCTCGTCCGCCGTCATGTAGACCACTTCGTCTGTGACCACGGGAGCTTCCGGATTGCTCTTGTCGATCTTGCGGTAGGGTGCCTCCACAAAGCCGTACTCGTTGATGCGGGCGTAGCTTGCCAGGGAGTTGATCAGGCCGATGTTGGGGCCTTCCGGCGTCTCAATAGGGCACATCCTCCCGTAGTGGGAGTAATGCACGTCGCGGACCTCAAATCCGGCCCGGTCTCTGGAGAGACCGCCGGGGCCCAGTGCAGAAAGACGTCTCTTGTGGGTCAGCTCGCCCAGGGGATTGTTCTGATCCATAAACTGGGACAGCTGGGAGGAGCCGAAAAACTCCTTCACCGCTGCGGTCACGGGCTTGATATTGATTAAGGACTGGGGAGAAAGCTCCTCCGCGTCGTGGGTGGTCATGCGCTCCCGCACCACCCTCTCCATTCTGGAAAGGCCGATGCGGTACTGGTTCTGCAGCAGTTCTCCCACGGCACGGATCCTCCGATTGCCCAGATGGTCGATGTCGTCGTCGTTTCCAAGCCCATACTCCAGATGCATATTGTAGTTGATCGAGGCAATGATATCTTCCTTGGTGATGTGCTTGGGCACCAGCTCATGGGAATTTTTCTTCAATGCCTCCGCCAGCTTCCCGGGGTCATCGCCGAACTCCTCCAGGATCTGCGCCAGCAAGGGATAGTAAACGCGCTCCTTGATGCCGAAATCCCGGGGCTCGCAGTCCACGAAGCTGGTGAGCTTCACCATCATGTTGGAGAGCACCTTTACATTCCGCTCCTCGGTCTGGATGTAGACAAAAGGAACTGCAGCATCCTGAATGGCGTCAGCCAGCTCTGCCGTCACCTTTTCCCCTGCGGACGCCAGCACTTCGCCGGTGCCGGGGTCTACCACGTCGGCGGCAAGGATCTGATGGCGGATGCGGTTGCGGAACGCCAGTTTTTTGTTGAATTTATATCTGCCCACCTTGGCCAGATCGTATCTGCGGGGATCGAAGAACATGGCGTTAACCAGGCTCTCTGCGCTCTCCACGCTCAGAGGCTCTCCCGGCCTTATCTTTTTATATAACTCTAACAGACCCTCCTGATAATTCTCAGCAGTGTCCTTGGTCAGGCTGGCTTCAATTTTGGGCTCGTCGCCAAATACCTCCCGGATCTCATCGTTAGTACCGATGCCGAGCGCACGGATCAGCACCGTGACGGGAACCTTTCTGGTTCTGTCCACACGCACATAGAACACATCGTTAGAGTCCGTCTCATATTCCAGCCATGCGCCGCGGTTGGGGATGACCGTACAGGAGAACAGCTTCTTGCCGATCTTGTCATGTCCCACAGCGTAATAGATGCCGGGGGAACGAACCAGCTGGCTGACGATGACACGCTCTGCGCCGTTGATGACAAAAGTACCTGTCTCCGTCATCAGCGGCAGGTCGCCCATAAATATCTTATGTTCGCTGATCTCTTCCTTCTCCTTATTGTAGAGACGGACGGTCACAGTCAGAGGGGCCGCATAGGTGGCGTCTCTCTCTTTGCACTCCTCAATAGAATACTTTACATCATCTTTGCACAATTCAAAGTCCACGAACTCCAGACTCAGAGAACCGCTGTAATCTGCGATGGGAGAGATATCGTCAAATACCTCCCGCAAGCCCTCATCCAGAAACCACTGATAGGAGTCCTTCTGGACTTCAATCAGATTGGGCATTTCCAAGACCTCTTTCTGGCGAGCATAACTCATACGCATCACCTTAGAACCGGCAACCGGACGTATTCTGTTCTTTTCCATTGAAAATTCACCCCGTTCTTCCTGATTTATGCTTTTACAGCACAATAGCGCACTATCCATAATACCACAAACCAAAAAGAGGGTCAAGCCGAAATTTGCAATCCTTTGCAGCTTTACAGCTTTCCCCTCCCGCCCTTATTGCATTTTGAAGAAATGATAAAGCGTAAAGGTATAAGTGGCTATCTGATGTTCCCCGTAATCCCCGTAAGCGTAACCGTTCTGTATCTGCTGGCTGATCTCCTTTTTGGTGAGAGGCTCCGGCGTAAAGTACCAGAAATCATCGGCAGAGACATTGACGTACTGGTTGTTGATGATCTCAGCCTCCGGGTAATAGTAATTCAGGACAGTCCATCCGATGTGCTTGACCCCGTTGTTGACAAGCACCATATTCTCCACAGGCTCCCCGATAGACGCCAGGGTATCCTGGGTTCTGGCAGACTGCAGCTTCATCTCAGCGCTCACAGAGCGGTAATCCTGATACCCGGTCACAAACAGCGCCGCGAGAAGCAGAAGCAGCACGCCCTTTCCCGCCGCCGTGATCCAGTTCTTGTTCCAGGCCTTTTGCTTTTCCCCTAAGAGATCCAGGAAATGGCTTCCTCCCACCACCAGCATCACCGCCACCACGCCCATCAGCGGGTACACATACCGGGGCGCCAGGATCGGACGGTAAACAAAAGCCGCCAGATACCCCACCGCCACCGTGAGAAAAACCGTGAGAAAGCCGGTCAGCAGGATGCAGGTTTCCGCAGGCCAGACGGAGGCTCTGGGCGACCGGATCTTCAGCAGAAATTTCCCGTTCTCCCGCTTCCCCTCAAAGACGGCGGAATCTGCAAGCAGGAAACACACCAGCATGAGAAGCACCAGCGGAAGCAGCAGTTTCATCATATTGTTCCCGCCAAATATCATGGGCGCCACCGTGCTCAGGGGCGAGGACTCCTCCAGCCACCAGTTTCCCCTGACCCGGTTCACCGCCCTGCACATGAATTGCAGCCAGGGGGCATACCCTGCCAGAAAGGCTGCGGCAGCTGCGGCGGTGGAAATCCAGGTTTTCTTCCCGAAGCGCCACACCGCAAACAGGCAGGCCGCCGTCATGGTCACCACTGCGGCCAGCAGGGCAAAATAGTGGGAATAGGCGGCAACCAGCGCCCAGAAGACCATACCGGCCCAGCTGAGGAACCTGTTCTGCTTCAGCACCCGCCCTGCGCAGTAATAGCAGAATGTCACGCCCAGGCAGGCCATGGCGTACATCCGGATTTCCACGTTGTAGGTCAGACCCATGGCAGACATTCCCGTCACCACCAGGAAAAAAGAAGCGGGAATCTTTCCGTAGCGCTTCCGCAAAAGCGTCACAGCCAGAACGGCCCCTATGAGAAACAGGAAAAAGGAAGCGGCGTGGTACACCGCGCCATTTTTCCCCAAAAGCTCCACCCACATCTTCAGCCACAGATAATACAGCGGCGGATGGGGCTCCTCCAGGGTGATGATCTGCATCATGTCCTTTAAATTGTTCCTCATCAGATTGGCAGAGTAGGCCTCGTCCCCCCAGAGCACATTGTCGAACAAAAGCGTTGCATTGAGGACGGCGGTCAATGCCGCCAGCAGATAAATCCCCAGGGACAGAACCTTTCGGCATATCCGGAACAACACGTTTTTTTCAAAGCTCTCCCGATCCACCGTCACCGCCAGACGCCTGGTTTCATAGGCCCATTCCAGACCGGCCAGGGCCGCTGCGCCAAACAGCTGGATCAGCAGATATTTCAGCGCAAAGCCGGGGGACGCATCCACCTTGCCAAGGAAAGAAGTCCCCTCGTCACAGAGAAACACCATGACAAAGGCGGTAAAGACGGTCATCAGAAACGTATAGACCACATATCGGAAAAAAAGCTCCCTTGCGGATAAGGTTTCCTCTTTTTTGTAAAGTTTCCGCAAAAAGAGCGGCAACAGAGGCGTTGCCAATCCAAAAACAAAAGCCTGCATATTCCCTCTCATTCCTCACACAAGCAGGAAAAGGCAGTTTCCCGCAAATGCGCGGAACTGCCTTTTTTGACTGCTCTGTGCAGCGGCCGCGTGTCAGATTACTTCAGGGTAACCTTTGCGCCAACCTCCTCCAGTTTCTTCTTGATCTCCTCAGCTTCTTCCTTCGTTGCAGCTTCCTTCACCATCTTAGGTGCGCTGTCAACAAGCGCTTTGGACTCTGCAAGGCCAAGGCCGGTTACCTCGCGGACAACCTTAATTACCTTAACCTTCTCTGCGCCAACATCGGTCAGCTCTACATCAAACTCGGTCTTCTCCTCCTCAGCGGCTGCTGCGGGGCCTGCTGCTGCAACCACAACGCCTGCAGCTGCAGATACGCCGAACTCCTCCTCGCAAGCTTTTACCAGGTCGTTCAGCTCTAATACGGTCAACTCTTTGATAGCTTCAATCAGTTCCTGAGCGGTCAATTTAGCCATTTCATTTTCCTCCATTTGATTTGATAAAAAAGTTTACGTTACTCTGCCGCAGGCGCTTCTGCTGCGCCAGCGCCGCCTTTTTCGGCCAGCTGGTTCATCACCCGTGCAAAGTTGGTGATCGGGCTCTGCAGGCTTCCAAGCAGCTTGGAGATCAGCACATCTCTGGAAGGAATGCTTGCGATAGCCGCCATTCCCTTGGCGTCATACACATTGCCTTCCACAACGCCAGCCTTGATCTCCAGCTTGTCAGCCGTCTTTGCAAACTCCGCCAGTACCCTGGCAGGAGCGGTGGCGTCTTCGGTGGAAATCGCCACTGCGCTGGGGCCTTCCAGATACTGGGTCAGGCCTTCGCACGCGGTACCCTGGAACGCAAAGTTCATGAAGGTATTCTTGTATACCTTGTAGGTAACGCCTGCTTCGCGCAGCTGTTTGCGCAGCTGGGTGTCCTGCTCAACGGTAAGGCCGCGGTAGTCGACTAAAACCACAGACTGTGCATCCTTGATGCTGGCAGAAATCTCATCTACGATGGGTTTCTTCAATTCAACCTTTGCCATGTTTTAACCTCCTTATAGAATTGATCGGGCCGAAAGGAGTTTACTCATAAGAAAAGCCCTCCCAAAGACGGGAAGGCAAAAAGTCTTACATCAAAACTCTTTCCTCGGTAGGCGCTTCGCTTACTCCCAAAGGGAACCTACTGTCTTCGGCTTGGTCTGAAAACCTTTCCTACTATAACATATGGGGGTGACCTGCGTCAACCCCCAAATGAAAAGTTCTTCTTTTTCTGCCTTAGAATTTCGCCGTGTTCACTTTCACGCCGGGGCCCATGGTGCTGGTCAGCGTGATGCTCCTCAGATACTGCCCCTTCAGCACGCTGGGACGGGCCTTTACGATGGCGTCCATCAATGCGTCAAAGTTCTCCTGCAGATCGTTCTCTGCAAAGGAAGCCTTGCCGATGGGCACATGGATGATGTTCGTCTTGTCCAGCCTGTACTCGATCTTACCGGCCTTGATGTCTGCGATGGCCTTTGCCACATCCATGGTCACGGTGCCTGCCTTGGGGTTCGGCATCAGGCCCTTGGGGCCCAGCACCTTACCGAGACGGCCAACCACGCCCATCATATCAGGGGTAGCAACCACAACGTCAAAGTCGAGCCATCCGTCATTCTGGATCTTGGGGATCAGTTCCTCGCCGCCCACATGATCTGCACCGGCAGCCTCCGCCTCGTTAATCTTGTCGCCCTTTGCAAATACCAGAACCCTCACAGTCTTACCGGTTCCGTGAGGCAGCACTACCGCGCCACGAACCTGCTGCTCTGCGTGACGTCCGTCACAGCCGGTCCGAATGTGCACCTCAATGGTCTCGTCAAATTTCGCAGTAGCCGTCTTCTTTGCCAGAGCGATGGCGTCAGCGGGCTCATAAAATACGGAGCGGTCTACCAGCTTTGCCGCTTCGGTATATTTCTTACCATGTTTCATTATCTTACCTCCTAGGTTCCAGCGACAACATCCGTTGTCTCCCAATGTTACGTTTGATTTTTGTTATTCCTCTACCGTGATTCCCATACTGCGGGCGGTACCTGCAATCATGCTCATAGCCGCCTCGAGGCTGGCTGCGTTCAGATCGGGCATCTTGGTCTCGGCAATCTCCTGGATCTTTGCCTTTGAAATGGTAGCAACCTTTGTCTTGTTGGGAACTGCAGAACCCGACTTGAGGTTGCAGGCCTTTTTCAGCAGCACTGCCGCAGGAGGGGTCTTCGTAATGAAACTAAAGCTCCTGTCCGCATATACCGTGATGACAACGGGGATGATCAGATCTCCCTTGTCTGCGGTACGGGCGTTGAACTGCTTTGTAAATTCAACGATGTTTACGCCGTGCTGTCCCAGAGCAGGGCCCACAGGCGGCGCCGGCGTCGCTTTGCCGGCTGGGATCTGTAACTTGATGTAGCCTACTACTTTCTTTGCCATTTTGGCACCTCCTAAAATTGTGGTAAACCGTTATATTTCCGCCCGGGCGGAACCTGTCACTAACGGTATTCCGGCGCAGGGGCCTTCTACAGCTCCTGCTCCCACTTTGCTGCCTATATTCACCGGCACTGCAGCCGGAAAATATCATCTGTCCGTCTGTCAGAGCTTCCTGACTTCCGCAAAACTGATCTCCACAGGGGTTTCCCTTCCGAACAGCTCCACATTGATGGTGGCTGTCTGCTTGCCGAAATCCAGCTTCTGAACCACGCCCACGGTATCCTTCCACACGCCCGCCACCACGGCAATGCTGTCTCCCTCCACAAAGTCGATGGAAACATTCTCTGTCTTGATGCCCAGGGGCTTCATCTCTGCCTCCGTCAAGGGAACGGGCTTGCTTCCCGGCCCTACGAAACCGGTCACGCCGCGGGTATTGCGGACAACGTACCAGGTGTCGTCGTTCATCTCCATATTGAGCAGAACATAGCCGGGGAACATCTTTTTCTGCACGGTTTTCCTCGCGCCGTTTTTCAGTTCCACCACATCCTGCATGGGAACGCGCACTTCCAGAATCTGTTCCGCAAGGTGCTTGTTGTTTTCGATGGTCTTCTCAATATTGGCTTTGACCTTGTTTTCATATCCGGAATAGGTATGAACCACATACCATTTTGCCTCTGCCATCTGATTGCCCCCGTTTTATATTGATGTCAAGAAATTCACGCCATACTTGATGACGTAATCCAGTATTGCAATGATAATTCCCACGGTGACCGAAATCGCCACAACCGCAATGGACTGCCTGATCGTTTCTTTCCTGTCCGGCCACACGATCTTCTTAAACTCAGCCTTCACCCCTTTGAAAAAGCTGGGGCGAGTTTGTTTTTCTGCGGAATCTCCCATGACAAAACCCTCTCCAGACGCTTACTTGGTCTCCTTGTGCAGTGTGTGTGCCTTACAGAACCTGCAATACTTCTTGGTCTCCATTCTCTCGGGATGGTTTTTCTTTTCCTTGGTAGTATTGTAGTTACGCTGCTTGCACTCTGTGCAAGCCAAAGTGATCTTAGTCCGCATTTTTGCTACCTCCGCTTGTCTCGTAAACTCTTTTTCTCACATCTGAAATTTAAAGCATAAAAAAAAGACCTAACATCTCATCTCGCTTGATTACTATAACACAGGCGTCCGCTTCCGTCAACAGTTTTTTCTCAGATTTTCTCTTGTCCGCACCGCATTTTCCACAAGTTTTCCCTTCTTTTTTCTCCCCATTTTTATACCTCATTTCCGCGCTGCTCTTTGCGCATAACGAGTTTGTGTCAAGCAGTGCGCGGACACAAATCTCGCGATTGAAAATTTTAATTTTCAATCTTCACATCCTGGCTCTTGTTTCTACATATGTAATGTGGTACAATACAGATACTAATAAGATTGGATCACTCTGCTGATTGACGTCTCGGGGAAAGGAGGTGCGGCAATGAGTGCAGCGCTCAGCGCGGTATATAACAACTATCTCACCGCCTATGCCACAAAACCGCTCACACGGTACGATACTCACAAAAAGAGCGAGCTTCGCAGCGTGTACAATTCCATTGTCAAGATCAACCGGGACGCCCCCTGGTACCTCCCTACCACCAGCAAGGACGCGCAGCGCTTTGCCGTCAACTTAAAGGAGAACGCCCGGGAGCTGCGCAACACCATCGCCCAGCTCGGCGGCCTGGAAGAGGAAGGGCTGTTTGGCAAAAAAGGGGCCTATTCCTCGGACGAGGACGTGGCCACCGCCTCCTACATCGGCCCCCAAAAACCGGAGGAGAACGCCAGTCTTTCGCTGGAAGTCCGCTCTCTGGCCTCCTCCCAGGAGAATCTGGGGCTTTTCCTGCCGGACGAAAAGGCTGGACTTGAACCCGATACGTATTCCTTTGACATCGGCATCAACGATATGAACTATGAGTTCCAGTTTTCCGTAGGCGAGGGCGAGACCAACCGGGCGATCCAGGAGCGCCTGGCCCGCCTGCTGAACAATTCCGGCATCGGCGTCAGGGCCGGAATTGCAGAATCGGAGGGCCGCACTGCCCTGCGCCTTACCTCGGAATCCACCGGACGCCCCCAGAACAAGGGGCAGCAATTCAGCGTCAGCGACGACAGAACCAGCAAGAGAGCCGGCACGGTGGCCTACTTCGGACTGGATTATGTGGCCCGTCCGGCGGAAAACGCCAGGGTTCTGGTAAACGGCGAGGAGCGCACCTTTCCCTCCAACCAGTTTACCCTGGACAAAATGTTTGAGATAGAGCTCAAAGCCCCCAGTGCGGAAGATCACCCCGTCTCCATCGGCTTAAAGACCGATACGGAATCCCTGGCGGACAATGTGCGCAGCCTGGTGGGCGGATACAACGATTTCCTCAAGGCCGCTTCCACCTATCAGGGCGCCCAGAGCAGGGGCAGGCAGCTCGTCCATGAGCTGCGCGGGATTGCGCTGACCCACGGGGATTCTCTGACGTCCCTGGGGCTTACCATGTCCCAGGACGGCACTCTGGAGGTAGACCGGGAGGCCTTCCACCAGGCCGCTTCCCAGTCCGGGGACATCGCGGAAACCTTTGGAGCTTTCAAGAAATTTTCCGATATGCTGCTGCGCAAGACCAGCGAGGTCTCCCTCAATCCCATGAATTATGTGGAAAAGACCGTGGTGGCCTACAAAAATCCGGGGCACAATTTCATCAGCCCCTACTCTACCAGTGCTTACAGCGGTATGATGTTCAACGGCTACTGCTAAAAATGCTGCAAAAAAAGCTTCCGCATCGGAAGCTTTTTTTATTGCCGTTTCAGCCCTGTTCCTTCTCTGCCAGTGACAGCGCCTCTGCGATCACCTTGTCCATGTCGTAATACCGATATGCCCCCAGCCTGCCGCCAAAGAGCACTCCCTTCTCCCCCTCCGCCAGTTTGGCGTACTGCTCATAAAGCCTGTTGTTTTGCTCGTCGTTGACAGGATAATAGGGCTCGTCCCCCCGCTGCCAGGCCGCCGGGTATTCCCGGGTGATCACTGTGCAGGGCTGGGTTCCGAACTCAAAATGCTTGTGCTCTATGATACGGGTATAGGGGACTTCCCGTTTGGTGTAATTGACCACGGCATTCCCCTGGTAATTGTCGCAGTCCTCCAAGAACTCCTCCTCAAACCGCAGGGAGCGGTATTGCAGTTCCCCCAGCCGATAGTCGAAATACTCGTCGATCATGCCGGTGTAAAGCACCTTGTCAAAGGTATCCGGCTCCTCCCGCAGGCGGTTTTCGGCCAAAAACTCCCGGTAGCCGACGCCAAGCTTCACCAAAATTCCCTGTCTGTCCAGCAGTTTTTCCACGATCTGTGTGTACCCGCCGATGGGGATCCCCTGGTAGCGGTCGGTGAAGTAATTGTTGTCGTAGGTAAAGCGCACGGGAAGCCTGCGGATAATAAAGGCCGGAAGCTCCCTGCAGTCCCTGCCCCACTGCTTCTCCGTATAGCCCTTCACCAGTTTCTCATACACGTCCCTGCCCACCAGGCGCAGGGCCTGCTCCTCCAGGTTTTCCGGCTCCCCCGTGCCCGCCTGGGCCCGCTGTTTTTCAATGATGGCCCGGGCCTGCGCCGGGGTTTTGATTCCCCACATCCTGCTGAAGGTGTTCATGTTAAAGGGGAGGTTATACAGCTCCTCCCCATAAACCGCTACCGGCTGATTGACATACTGGTTAAACTCTGCAAACCGATTGACATATTCCCAGACCCGCTTGTCGGAGGTGTGAAAAATATGGGCGCCGTATTTGTGAACCCATATCCCCTCCTGCTGCTGGGTGTAGACATTCCCTCCTATGTGCCCCCTCTTATCGATACAAAGGCATTTCTTTCCGGCGCCCGCCATCTCATGGGCAAATACTGCGCCAAAAAGGCCCGTCCCTACGATCAGGTAATCATACTTCATCTACTTTTCTTTTCTTCCCTTTCACCTTGTATTTGTCGATCTGGGTAAAATCGTCCATCAGCACCAAAACCTTGTCCCGTCCCGACTGATTCAGCTTTACATAGTACTGCATCACCCGGTTTTCCAGAAGCTGGGCGCCCAGAGACGTGTCGCGTTCCAAAGAGGAAAAATCTACCGGATTCAAGCTGAGCTTGTCGCACATTTTGATGACTGTACCGTATGCCATTCCCTCAATGCCACGCTCCAACGCCGTTACCAGTGTGCTGTACGGAATTCCCATCTCCAATGCGAACTGCCGCACACTGCGATGTTGTCTCAGTATCTCTTTCTTTAGAATTTCCGCTTTCGTCATTTTCCTTTCCTCCATCATCTAGTTGAAATAGCTTGCCTACGAATTCATTTTACGCCAAAACTTGCGATTTTTCAATGACAATTCTGTATTTTTTGGTTTCATTTTTGAATTGTGCATACAAAATTCGGGCGGCAGACGCCGCCCGGACCTTATTTTTTGTCATCCAGTACCTGTGGCATTACCACAGAGGTACGGTTCATATTTTTGTAGTAGTCGTAAGCCGCCTTGGAGGTTTTTCTCCCCATGCGGATATTCTCCCGCTCTTTGCGGAAATAATCCTCAATGAGCTTTTTGTTCCGCGCTTCCTGGGCCTGGATGGCGACACTTTCCTCCGTGACACGGGTCACCAGCTCTTTGAGCCGCCCGATCTGCGCCGCATACTTTTCCCGGTTGCCGGACAATTCCTTTGCCACCTTGGAGTACAGGCTCTCAAACCCATTGTCCAGCTCGTTCAGCCTGTCAATGAGCGCCCCCTTCTCCTCCACATACTCGTCGAACCGGCTCATATCCGCCTGGCCGCTTTGGAACAGCTCCTGCTGCCGCAGATTATACTGCTGCACTTCCTCCATGACCTTTAGCTTATCCTGCAGGCTCTCCTCCAGAAGGGTCAGATAATTTTCCGTCATGCCGTTCCTTTCTCCCGGTTCAGTCTCATCACTTCTTTCCAGGTGTCGCGCATGGTGCGCAGGTGCTGATTGACTTCATGCAAAATTTCGCCGTCTTTTTTGATGTTTGCCTCCACCAGCCTCTGGCTTAAGTAAGCGTACACCCGGTCAAAATCCTCCGACACAGGATACTTCATATCCAGGGTCTGGCGGAAATAGTCCACAATCCGCTCCACCTTTGTGATGTTGATATGGGCTTTCTCGATGTCCTTCTGCTCCACCGCCAGGATCGCTATGTTGCAGAATTTGATTGCCCCCTCGTAAAGCATCAGCGTCAGCTCCGCCGGCGAAGCCGTTAAGACCTTACTGTTATTATACTGCGCGTAAGCACTGGGTATAGCCATCCCTGCATCCTGCCTTTCTGTTCAAAATCCGTTTTGTCAGCCGCCTAACAGAGCCGTCACCGCGCTGGCGCTCTTTTGCATTTTTGCCATGGCCGTCTCCATGTCGGCAAACTTTTTGTACCACTTGTCCTCGTAGTCCGCCAGTTTCTTCTCCTGCTCCTTGATCTTGGAGGTATAGTCGTCGTATTCGCTCTTCATGCGGACGTCTTCGTAGATCGTGTACGCCGAGCTGTACTCGGTGCGGGCCATCCGGTTCGTCAGTTCCGAGTAAAGGTTTCTGGAGAGCCCTACGAAAAAGTCCATCACCGTCTGCGGGTCGTTGGCGATCATGGCCTGCAGCTTATCCGCATTGCCGGAGGTGTTGGTATCGTCCTTATCGCCGTCGATGTGATATGCGTTCTTCTCGTTTTCCGCTGCGGTAAAGTAACTCAATGTCTCAATGCCGAAGTCGGAGAGGTACATCTGCTTGCCGTTTACCGACACGCCGCTCATCATCAGCTGCTTGATGGCGGTGGAAACGGTTCCCAGCGTGGAATCCCTGCGCAGCAGAGAGTCCTTGATCTTGGTCTCCCACTCCTTGACCTCGTCCTCCGACATGGCTTCCTTCTCCTCGTCGGTGAGGGGTTCATATTCCCGGGCGGAGTCCGCGTTGTAGAGCTTATCCATCTCGTTGATCAGCTCGTTGTACTCCTTAAAGAAGTTCTTGATCATATCGTAGATGCCAGCGGTATCGTCCTGGGTGGACAGGGTGACTGTCTCATTGTCCGCCGTGGTGGCGTTCACCGTCAGGGTCAGCCCGTTGATCTCAAAGGTATTGCGGGAGCCCGTATATTCCACGCCGTTTAACTCGATCACCGCATCGGTGGCCGCGTTCTTTCTGGCTCCGGCATGGTCGGCGCCGTCCAGCGCGCTCTGGAACTGTGCCACCATCGCGTCGACTTCCGAAGTGATGCTTTCCTTCACCGAATCCGCCAGAATGTAGTTGCCCTCCGCGTCCGTTTCCGGCTTCCCGTCCGCCCCTGGCTTTAACTGTTTGTCGATGTTGGCAATCCTGCCGGAAAGGTTATCCCAGCTGCCGCCCCAGTCCTCCAGGGCCGCGTATTTTTCCGAATCTGACTCATACAGCTCCTGCACCTTCGCCTTGATGGCATCCATGTCGCCGCCGTAGATATCAATGCCGGCATCGGCAAATTCCTGTCCAAAGTCTTTCTGCAGCTGGTTTAACTTGCCGTCCAGCAGATTCTGCAGGCGCTTCCGCTCCGAGGAAAGCTCGGAGAGCTTGCTGTCCAGACGTCCCTGCAGCATATCGTCCCTGGAATCGATGACGCTCTGATATGCGGCTTTTACGCCCTCATCCACATAATCCAACCCCAGGCTCTGCAGCATCTGCAGCCCGGTGCCGTCCCCTGCGCTGATGGAAAAATCGTTTGCCGTCCCGGTGTCCTTTGCCGCCAGGTAAAATCTCTGGTTGGTGGCGTCGAAAGACGCGTTGATTCCCGCCTGCCGGAAGGAATCCACCAGCTGGCCGATGGTGGTAGCGCCGGAGATTTCTACCTCCTTTTCCTCCCCGCCTACGCTTACCTTGATGGTACTCTTGGCGGATAAGTCAATCCCCAATGCCGACAGTCTGGTGTCGGTGGTATAGCCCTGCTTGCCGTCCCCCAGCTGTCCCCCGGTGAGATAACCGGACTGGGCCATCTTCTTCACCTTCAGGCTCTGCACGCTGTTCATGGCGCCGTCGCCGGTGACCACGCTGACCACATTGCTGTTGGAGACCTTCGTGGTCTTTTTCATGTAAGAGCTCTCAAACCTCAGGTTGCTGAGAGTGCCGTTGTAGAGCTTTAAGATCTTGCCGTTTAAGGTCTTCCAGGCCTCCTGGGTCCACTTCAGCTTGGTCTGGGCTTTCTTGGTGCCGTCCACCTTCACCTTTCTCGCTTCCACCAGCTGGGTAATGATGCTCTCTGTATCCATGCCGGACATCAGTCCGCTCAATCTCATGGGCATATCCAAATCCTCCTTGCTCTTCCCGGCTTTTTACCGCTTTTCGTCCACCAGGATTCCCGCCAGCTCCCAGACCTTTGCGATCATGTCCAGGGTCTTCTCCGGCGGCAGCTCCTTGATGACCTCCTTGGTGGTCTTGTCTATGATCTTGATGGTCACCCGGTTGGTGTCTTCATGGATGCCGAACACCGCCTCGGAATTCTGCATATTCCGATTTAATTTCTCTACGGCTTTGCGCACCTGCTCATGGGTGGGCTGTTCCTTGTTCTGCGCACTGCTGTCCGCCTGCCCTTTTTCCTGGGCGTTTTCCACTACCGTGGTCGTGCGGTCCACGCGCTCCGCAGCCTGTACGCTGCCTGCCGCGCCGTCCAGCTTTTCCGGCTGCGCCGGCGCCTGGGGCTTCTGCACGACACTTCCCTGTGCCTGCATGGTCATTACGCTTGAAATAGGTTCAATTCCCATTTTGTCTCCACCTCCGTGTGAAATCTAACGTTCGCTTTGTCCCGTCGCTTTTGTAAAATCATGTTTATATCCATTTCCGCGCTGCTCTTTGCGCATAACGAGTTTGTGTCAAGCAGCGCGCGGACACAAATCTCGCGATTGAAAATTTTAATTTTCAATCTTCTACTACCTTTATCGGTTTTTGGAGAACAAAAATTAACAGGGAAGCACAAAAATTTTGTGCCTCCCTGCCGTAGAAACGCCGCGCCGCTTCACTGGCCCAGCAAATCCTTCAACGCGTCCATGCCGCCCGCGTCCACAGCCTCCTTATTGGCGCTCTGGATCTGGAGGTAGACCTCCTTGCGGTACACGGGAACCTCCTTGGGCGCCGCGATGCCAACCTTCACCTGTTCCCCCTTCACTTCCAGAATGGTGATTTCGATGTTGTTATTGATCACGATCGCCTCATTTTTCTTCCGGGACAATGCCAGCATCTCACTCACCTGCCTTTCTCGCCTGCAGGATGTCATACACAGGGAATTTCACAGGATAATCGCCCTTTTCCACGATCACCTGGCAGGCCTTGTGCTCCTCCACATTGATGACAAAGGGACCCTGGAGATTGACGCTCATCTGGGTGAGATCCCTGGGCACCGTCACCGTCACAAGCACCAGAATATTGTCTGCCGTGATCCTGCCTGCGCTGGCCAGAAGCTCGTCGTCCACCTCCGGGTCATAGTCCGGCTTTACCAGCAGCGGATCCATCACCGGCATGGCGAATGCCGGTTCCTCCAGGGACTGGAGAAAGCGGATGCCCACGCCGACGCCCTTCTCCTCGTCGTGAAGCAGCGCGAAGCGCTTCATCTCGGGAAATCCGATGATCCCGTTGGGGAAAGTGATGATCTTCTCATCCTCGATCTCAATCTCTCCAAAAATCTTTGTGTTAATTTTCATAGCTGTACCATGCCTTTCCGTAGCCTGTGTCTCGTCAGATACTTTGTCTGCGGGTTAGATAAAGTTCATCAGGGAGGACTGCATCACCTTACCCGCAGCGATCAGCGCCGAATTGTAGGTCAGCTCCGCGCTGTCCAACAGGATCGCCACCTCCGTGATGTCCACATCCTCGTTGGTGCTCTTTAACGTCTCAAAGGTGGTCTTCTGGTTCTGCATCCGGTTTTTGATGAGGGAGAGCTTGCTGCTTCTGGTTCCGCACTCCGTGATGCACAGGTTCGCGTCGTCCAGATAGCCCTGGAAAGCGGTGATGCCGCCCTCAAACAGCTTCTGCTCCTTATCCTTTGCCAGAGTCAGCGCCTTGTCGATGGCGTCCAGCTGATCCTGCAGGTGGGCGGTGGCATTTTCGTTCCCGTCTTCTGCCTTGATCAGGTCCTGGATCCTCTTTTTGGCGTTCTCCAGATCCAGCACATTCTGCACAGCGGCCACAAGGTCGTCCACCTCCCTGCCGATGCCGTGCTGGAAGCACTCGTCCGCCGTGGAGTTCACCCGGATGGTCTGGTTAAAGCCCACGTCGTACTCGATGTACTGGCGCTCCGCGCCGTCCTCCAGATAGTTCTGGTTGTACTGGATCCCCTTGTCCTTGTCGGTGCAGGCGAAATAGTGCTCCGGCCGCAGGTCGCCCTTTTCCCAGTGGGATTTCTGGTAGGTCACCTGAATCTCTCCCTCGTTGGCCAGGGTGCCCTCATCGTCTTTGACGCTCATCAGCTCGTTGTATTTGTTCTTTCCCAGCAAAAGCTCGCCCGTCTCCGGCACATAGATGACTGCGTCATCGTCTGCCGCCGCCATGGCGTAAGGATCCTCATAGGAATGGACAGTCTGGATATCCGCTCCCTCCCAGACCACCTCGTCATAGACGATCTTCCCGTCCTTCGTCACCGGTTTGCCGTCTGCGTCTGTCTGCGCCTTCATAAAGCGGACGGAAGGCGCTGCGCCCTCCCCCAGACAGTCGTCATAGGCCAGGCGGATGCGGTAACATTCCACGGCGTTTACATCCTGCTCCGTCACGTCCACATCCATATAATTGCTTGCGTTGATATCCAGCAGCCGATCCGTGTCCACCTTGGTCACGCTGTCCAGGTCGCCCACCCCCAGCTGCTCTGTGATCTCGTATTCGGTGTTGGTCTCCTCCGGAAAGCTGATGGTCGTGTCGGTGCGGTATCCGCCAAACACATACCTTCCGGCATAATCCGCGTCCGCAGTGGAGTAGACCTCCTCCCCCAGCGCCTTTAACTGCTCCAGGATGATCTGTCTGTCCTCCGTCTTCAGGGGGCCGTTGGAGCCCTTCACACACTGGCTGATCATATTGGTCAGAATCTGGGACAGATTGTCCAGCGCGTCCTCCGTCACGTTCAGCCAGCTCTCTGCGTCGGGGATGTTTTTGCTGTAATACTGGGTCACCTCCGTCACATTGCTGCGCAGGCGCAGGGCCCGGATTGCCACCACCGGATCATCCGAGGGGCGGTTGATCTTTTTCTCGGTGGACATCTGGGTGCTCAGCTTATCCTGATACAGCTTGTTGGTGTTGATGTTGGAGAGGTTGTTTTCCTGTATGATCTTGTTTGTAATTCTCATAGGCACTCCTTATACGCCGGTTTCCAATATCAGCTTGTCATAGATTTCCGTCAGCGTCTGAATCATCTTGGACGCCAGATTATAGCCGTTCTGGTATTTGACCAGACTCACCGCTTCCTCGTCCTCGTCCACGCCGGAAATGGAAGTCCGCTTTACGTTGATACTCCCCGAGATATCCCGGAAGCTCTGGCTGAAGGTGTTGGCCCGCTGGGCGTTCAGCGCCACATCCGAGAGGATGCACTGCAGAAATTCGGAGGCGGAGCATCCCCGGAAGCTCATCTTTCTCTTGTCGGTGGCCAGAAGCTTTAAATCCTCCAGCAGGTCGTTCTGCTCCACGCCGTCCCCCTGGGAATAGCGGTTTGCCATCCGGTTGGGATCTGACAGCATGGCCGCCAGCACGTCGAAGTTTGCGGCGGTCATGCGGTAATAGCTGTCGTCCTTTACCCCTACGGTGAGAACCCCGTCCCCGAAGGCCTGATCCGCAGCCTCCTGCGCCTTCTGACGGATCTCCTCCAGCATGGGTTCGTCCTTCATGGCCTCGTCGGCTTTTGCCGCCGCCTCTGTCCTGGCTTTCTTCTGGGCCTCCTCGGTCAGCTCCTTCTGGGCCTGCTCCCTGAGCTCTTTTTTCTTTGTCTCCGTCAAATCCTTGATCTCAGGATTCTTTGCCTTGTAATCCACTTCCAGCTCCGCGGCCCTGGCGTCGATCTGATCCTCGCCCGGCGCTTCGTAAAGCTCATTGTACGCCTCGTTTTCGTACTCCATGTACTTCTCGCCGTAGAACTGGCTGTAATAGCGGTCGTACAGCTGGGCTTTCACCTCGTCGCTGGTCTTGCCCAGGTACCAGTCGTAGCGGAATTCGTCGGGAAGATCGAATTGTTCCCCGTCGGTGGCGTGGTTGGCGGTAAACAGCTGGATGCCCGCTTCCCCGTCCCCAGCATATCCGCTTGTGAGAATATCGTTGAATTTCTGCGAAAAGGTCCGCAGCCACTCGTTCATCTGCCGCATATAGTAGGGGATTCCCTGGTAGTCCAGGCTGGCCCCCGAGGAGGCCATTTTCCCCACTTTGTCATTGGTCAGCCGCGCAGGGTTTAATGCCTTATCCGCGGAGAGAGTGAAGGTGTAGCTGTACACCGGGTTCCCCTCCTCGTCATAGGAGATGGTGTACTCCCAGGAATCGTAGTAAAATTCCTGATTGCCCAGGTTGATGACGCCGCCCTGGTCGGAAAGGTTGCACTTGTTTAAGTCGATCAGGTAATCCCTGCCCACCTGTACAGTGACGGTATCATTGGCCCCGTTGTTCGTGGTGCCAACGCCGATGATATCCCCCTGGAAATTCTCGCCGTTGTTGCCGTCCCGCATCTCGATCAGCCCGCGGAGCGCGCCGCCCATGGCCGCGTTGTAGAGGTTGAACTCCTGTCCGTTCTCCCAATAGACGTCGTAAAGGCCGTCGATATCCGTCTGGTTTACCTTTTCATAGGAGGCCCTGGCCACACATTCCAAGCCGTTGTACTCGCTGCCGTCCACCAGCAGCTGCCCCCCTGCGATCTTGATCATGAAGCGGTTTGCGCCGGTCTCGCGGGTGGGGTCGTTGGTGTCGGTGATGGGGGTCTCCGTCACCTCCACGTCCACAATCTGGGAGAGCTGGTCTAAGAGAAGGGCCCTCCTGTCCCGCAGCTCGTTGGCCTTCACCCCGGTCAGCTCGATGGTGTTGATCTGCTTGTTCAGCGTGGCGATTTCCCCGGCCAGGGAATTGATCTGATCCACCTGGAGCTTGATCTCCTGGTTCACATCCTTCTGCAGCTTCTCAAGATTGCCTGCCATCCCGTTGAAATATTCCGCCAGGGCAGAAGCATAACCAACAAACTGGGATTTTGCGGTGGCGCTGTTTGGATCCTTCAAGAGTTCCTCTATCCCGGTGATCATCAGTTGGTTAAAGGAAGTTTTAAAGCCGGGAGACGTGGGCGTATCGTCAAAGTACGTCTCGATCTGCTCCATATAGTACTGCTTCTGGTTGTACTCGCCCACCTTGGCGTTGTTGTTCCAATACCGGAAATCGTAAAACTCATCCCTGATCTGCTCGATGGCCAGCGTCTCCACGCCGGCTCCGGCACAGCCGTAAGTCTGGAACACCCGCAGGGCGCTGGCCGCCTGCTGGTTCACCCGCTGCCTGCTGTAGCCTTCCGTCTGCACGTTGGCAATGTTGTTTGCGGTAGTGTTCATGGCCGCGTTGCTTGCCAGCAGGCCCGAGTATGCAATGCTCAATCCAAAAAACTGTGAAGGCATCCTCCCGCCTCCTTTCTCCCTTATACGCCAAGCGTGGAAATGATATGCTCCAGCATCTCGCTCACCACGTTGATATAGCGGCTGGATGCGTTGTACGCATTCTGGAACTTGATCATATTGGACAATTCCTCGTCACTGGATACCCCCACCACCTGCTCCCTGGCGTTGCAGATGGATTCCACGGTGGTCTCCTGGTTTTGATAAATGCTCCTGTAAACCCAGCCGGAGTTGCCCACCTGGTTTACCAGGTCTGTGTAATAGTCCACGAAGGTGGTCTTCTTGCGCACGTTGGGATTCAGGGTGTATTCCTCCTCCGTAAACGCCGCCTTCAGCTTTTCCGTGGTCTCCTTGTCCTCCGAGCCGTCCGGCAGACGAAAGCCCAGCATGGCGGGCTTCTGCATCAGTTCCGGATCTACCTGCAGATTTTTTACCGTGTAGAGGGAATCGGGGTGAGCCGCGTCTTCCTCCACATAGACCCAGTATTCCTTGCCGTCCACGCCCTTCACCTTTTCGTAGCCGTCTGTGGTGGCTTTGGAAAAGAGCTGGATGGGGCTCCCGTCGCTCTTTCTCAGGTAGCCGTCGGGCTCCGACTCACAGTAGCGGGCGCCTGCGGGAATCGTTCTTCCGTCCTCCAAAAGCAGCGGTCCCTGCAGAACCCTGACTCCGGCGGCCTCCGCCAGAATGTCGTTTACCTTGGTCGCCACATTGTGGATCAGCTGGTCAAACTCCGCCTGGATGTTCATCAGAACCGACTGGGAAATCTTGTCGTACTTCCCTTCGTCTGCAATGTCCGTGTAGTCCGCCCTGTGATCGCCCCGGGCCAGCAGCATGGCCTTCAGCCCGCCGATATCCGTATCCAGGTCGGAAGAAATTTCCCGGTTAAAGCGAAACACCTCCGCGCCGTCTATGTTGTACTCCCGGGTGCCGTCCTCCAGAATCCGATAGGAGGCGTTCTGGGGCCAGAAGGGGGTATAAAAGCCGGTAGAGGCGTCTATTTTCAATTCGATTCCGTAACAGGTGGAACCCCTCACAAAGTCGATTCCCTCAATCTGTACCCACACATCCCCGTTGATATCCTCATCATAGCGGATGTTTGCCAGCTCAGACAGTTCGTCCAGGATCTGGTTCCTGGCGTCCCGCAGGTCGTTGGCGTGCTCGATCCCGCCCGCCTCGATGGCGCGGATGCTGTCGTTGAGGGCCAGGATCTGCTGGCCGTACTCGTTGATCTTCTTCACCTGCTTTAAGATCTGGTGGTTTAAATTGTCCTGATAGGAGGCCAGCCCGTCGTACACGGCGCCCGCCCGCTCCACCAGCTCCGACGCCTTCTGCACCAGAAGCCCATGGTTTACGGAATTGGCGGGATCCTTTGCCAGCTCCTGTATAGCGGTCCAAAAGTCCGTTATCGTCGTCTGGAAAGCCTCGCCGTTCATCTCGCCCAGCTGGCCCTCCACCTCCTCTAAGACTTCCGTGGACACCTCGTAAAACATACTGCGGCCGGATTCCTTGCGGTATGTCTTATCCAGAAAGTAATCTCTCACTTGTTTTACACGGGAATAATTGACACCGGAACCTACCTGCTTGTTGTTGATCGACTTGGGATCCACAGAGAGCGTGGCATAGCGTCTCGCCGACAGCTGTACCTGCTGCCTCGTATAGCCGGTGGTGTCTGTATTAGATAAATTATGCGCTGTGGTGTTCAGCGCATTCTGACTGGTCTGTAAACCGGATGTTCCTACATATAAACTGCCCATCAACGGCATGGTCATCACCTCAACGTTTCACAAGGTAGCGCCTGTGCGGCTACTGTTTTGCATCAAATCTGCCTTCCCCAACCCCCATGGTATCGCCTGCATTGTAGGCGCCCTTCGTATAATTGGCGGTGGCCGGGGCGGCCTTCATGGCCCGAAGCAGATTCATCTCAAACTCCACCATCTCCAGAGCGTTTGTAAGCAGCTCTTTGTTCTGCTCATTGGTGCGCTGCAGACCATGGGCCGCGTTCCGCAGCCTGTCGTGCACCTCCGCCAGCTTTGCCTGTTCCTGCGGGCGGCCGGAGAGCATATCGATGAGATTGGCGAGTTTTAACGTTTCAACATCCTTGTTTAACACGTTGGCGATATCCGCAGTGATCTCAATCCGTCTTTTTTCCAGATTGCTGACCCTGCTCACCAGAAATTGTTCCTCATCCGTGATCTTCTGTAAATTCTGCAAATCGCCGCTTACGATAAACGGCGTTTTCTTCTGAGACAGGTCCAAAAGCTTTTCGTACTCGTCGCTTTCCAGGGCAAGCACTTCGATCAGATTTTCCATTAAGCTCGCCACGGACACTACCTCATTTCTTCATATTTCTGCAGCAGCTTCTCCGCAAAAGACGCGTTGTCCACCTGATAGGTGCCGTTTTGCACCCTGGTCTTGATAGAAGCGGTCAATTCCTCTCTGATATCGGGACTTGCCGCCACGGCAGCCTTTGCGGTCTGGATATCCTTCCCGAGGCTGCTGATCTGCACCTGATCTGCCCGGGACACGCTGCCGGCCTGCTGTGTCTTATTCACCTTTTTGGCCTGGTATAACTGCTGTACCTGGCTGTACGCTTCGATACGCATTAAGGATCCCTCCTTCCTGTATTGCTATGGCCATCATGGCCGCTTTTTTATCCTCACTATGTTTATCGGCAGTTTGGCAGATTACTTTAGTGGCAAAACACATTTTTTGCGCTATGCCTATTTCATCTTCCACTGTTTCCTAAGGACACAAAAGCAATAGACCGCCGCCGTCACCGCCAGAAGGATGTTGAGATAACATCCCAGGCCGATGTCCGACACAGTCACGAGGGAATCGTATTTCTCCAATGCATTTTTTAAATTAAAATAGGGCACAATGGCTGACAGCAGGTAGAAAATGGACTCGATGACCATGCTCTCCCGCAATACGCCTGCCTGTACCCTGCATCCCGCCGCTCCCGCGATTCCAGTCGCCAGCGCCGCGATATTCGTGATGATTAAGAGGATGACCATGTAGCCTGAGAGTCCCACCGAGCCCTGCAGACACCCGATCAGCCCATATCCGGAATATCCGCTGCTTAAGGCTTCGTCCCGGTGCAGGTCAAAGCTGATCGTAAAGTAATTGAAGGACAGGACGGCCAGCGAAGCCGCCGCGAACGCGCACCACAGGACAAAGCTTTTCTTTTCCGTTTTTCTGCCATTTTCACCGCCGTCAGAAATTTTCCCGCCGCCTCCAAAACCAAACATCCTGCTCTTCTCCCCTTCGCCGTGTTTCTCTCCCTGCGCGCTGCATAATAACTCAATTATATCCTGCAAACGCCTTGAAGTCAACTGATTAAAGATATAGTCAACCCAATAAATACCCATAATATAGTATGATATCAGAAGGAGGTTTTGGCATGGTGGATTTTGGAAACGTATTAAAAACTTTACGCTTAAGGGTAAATATGACACAAGCACAGCTTGCGCAGAAGTTAGGCCTGACAAAATCTGTCATCAGCGCTTACGAGACGGGGCTTCGTCTGCCTTCTTACGATATTCTCATCCATATCGCAAAAATTTACAATGTAAGCACCGATTACCTGTTGGGGTTAGAGCAGAAACAGGAAATCGATTTATCAGGCCTTTCCCAGGAAGAAATAGAAGCCCTGTTAAATTTGATCAAAGCGATGAAGCGGAATTAGACTGCCGATTGCCGCGCCAGTTCCTCCGCTTTGTTTTGCTGTTGGCCCTGTGCGTCTGCCAGCGCTTTCTTCAGATATTCATACCGTTTTCTTTTTTCCTCTTTCCCGAAGTGCTCTGGCGATTCCCGTTCCTGCAGGGGATCTTCCCCGTAGACCATATGCTTTGCCTTTTCTCCGAACTGTTCGCTGGTCAGGTCGAAAATCACGCCGCACACCACGTTATAGCAGTGGATCCCGCCGCTTTCCGCCTGCATCCCGCGCACTTCCCCGCCAAAGATGTCCTGGGCCAGAAACGCCGTGATGGAGCACTGTCCCAGCGTCCTGTTTTCCGGCATCCAGCCCGCCCTCAGGCGGGGCGCACAGGTATCCGCGCACCAGATCCCGCGCAGGGCGTCATACAGATCCAGGGGCGTGGCAATGCCTGCGTATGTCTGATGCGCCGCGCGGATTCCGGCGGCCTCCCTGCTCCCGTAAAATGGATAATCCTTCTGCTGCATCCTAGGTCACCTCCGTCATCGCCTGTGCGGCCTGTTTTCCCTACAGGCCTTTCCCAAATTGCATCGGGCACAGCCCTCTTTTCGCCTTACGCCCGTCCCATCTTCTCGGCGAAGCTGTGCAGGGCCTCCGGGATCTTTATCGCCTGCGGACATACCTTAGAGCAGCTATGGCAGCCGATACAGCACACAGGCTGTTTGTCCTGCGCCACAGAGGCCAAGGCCATAGGGGCGATAAAATCTCCAGAGCCCGCCACTGTGGCTTCGTTATAGAGCTTCAGCAGGAAGGGAATGTCCAGTTTTTTAGGGCAATGGCTGACACAATAGCGGCAGCCTGTGCAGGGGATCGTGATCTTTTTTATCATTTCGTCCGCAATGCCAAGAAGCAGTTCCATCTCCTGTTCAGTCAGCGGTTCCGCTTTCTCATAGGTGGCGATATTATCTCTTAGCTGTTGCATATCCGACATCCCGGAAAGGGTGACCGTCACGCCGGGTATGGACTGAAGGAATCGGAAGGCCCAGGCCGGGATCTTTTCCTCCGGCCTTGCCGCCTTGAGCTTTTCCTCAAACTCCGGGGAGAGGGACGCAAGCTGGCCGCCCCGCACCGGCTCCATCACCCAGATCGGCAGCCCCCACTCCTGTAAAAGCGCGGCCTTCCCCCTGGCGTCCTGAAAACGGTAATCAAAATAATTCAGCTCAATCTGGCCAAACTCCATGTTTTCCCCATAGGCCTCCAGAAATCTGGTGATACAGGCAATGTCGCCGTGCGCCGAAAAGCCCAGGTGCCGGATACGGCCATTTTTCTTCTGCTCCAGAAGATACTCATAGATGCCGTACTTAGGATCCAGATAGGCGTCTATGTTCATCTCGCAGACATTGTGGAACAGGTAAAAATCTGCTTGTGTCAAGTAAGGAATAAAAAAAATTTCATTTTTTTGCGAGCCACAGGCAAAGCCTGCCTATGGCTCAT
>CANQEH010000027.1 GCA_947594835.1 uncultured Acetatifactor sp.
GCCCATTATCCCGGGAACCCCTACGGGGCGTGCTGGAGTTTTAACCCCAACTGGGAAAGGGTGGTAGATAATAGCTACTATGCCCTCACCTGCGGGATGGATACCTCTGCGGTAGTCGGATACCGATGCGGTCTGCTCCAGGGCCAGGTGCTTTCCTCCAGACAGGCGTTTGGGGGCAGCAATTATGTCAACACCGCCTATGCCCAGAACTATGAAGACAAAAGCGGGGTGGGCAGGGGCGATGGATCCGGCGGGATCCACGCAAAGGCCATCGGCTATCAGGAGAGCTTAGACCTGTCCGGGGTCACGGCTGCCGATCTGGCAGCGCCGGACAAGATCCCGGACGGCGTGGAGCAGGAGGCATTGGACGCAAAGACAGTCCGTGTGGCCTGGGAAGCGCCAAGGGACAATGGGACGGTTTACTATCACAAGGTGGAGACTTACCTGTCGGGAAGCACCTCGGTGCTGTCTGGCTCGAATATCACAAAGAACACCATGACCAGCGGCGTGAAAGGCTACTATTACCTGGTAGATCAAAAGGCGGACACGGTGGTGACAGACGGCGCAGGCTATGTGGAGGAGCCGTCTGTCGAGGTGGACACGGCTAAGACCGTGCAGTATCTGCATATCGCCGCGGTGGATGTGGCGGGCAACATAAGCGATACGACCCACGTTCGGATCGATGAGGAAGAAGTGCTCTGGAAGATTTATACCAGGCAGTTGTCCATCGACGGATCCGGCGGAAATGTCTATCCCGCTGCGGCGGACAAGTCCTGGTATGTCCGCGCCGACGGCAGCACCCCGTTTACCCTGCGGCATGAAGCCTATCTGGAAGGGACGGCAAGCCCTGGATACCAGTTAAACGAGACGATTTATGAGACGGTGAAAAAGGATGGCAGCCGTGCCAGGAACATTGTGTACACCCCAGCCGCGGAAATATCAGATGGATCCATCCGGACGGATGCGGAAGGGCTTTCCTATGCCGTGGAAGGGGCAGCTGTGCTGCAGCAATACCCGTATTCCTATACGGTGCGGTCTGATCGGAACAAAAATCTGGCCGGGGTACAGAAATTTACCATCGCCAGGGAAATATCCGGCCAGGAGATCCAGGTGATCCCCATCGCCGGGGCGGATAAAGCCGGGGAGAAGGTCTATTCGGACTATGAAGCGGATGGGGAAAATAAAATCACCCTGATTGCGGACGGGGAAGGGCCTGTGATCAGCGGCCTGGAGGGCCTGGAGAACAGGGACCTGATCGACCGCCGGGATGGAGGCATCACTCTGGCCGTGACGGCCTGGGACGCGCTCAGCGGCGTAAAGGAATGGTATGTGCAGATCGTCAATCTGGACAATACGGCAGAGCAGATCTACCGGCCGGACGAGACGGGAGGCATCTGCATTGAGATCACAGAGGACACGCCCCTGTTCAGCGGAGATTTTACTGTGACAGCCTATGCGGTGGATCAGGTGGGCAATGTGACGGAGCGCTGTTTTGGCACCACAGAGTTTTCCCTGGAGACGGAGATCCAAAGGGTGTTGGAGCCCCACGACCCCCTTTTCCGATGCGGTGAGAGCGGCGTCCTCACTTTTTCTGTGTGGGGCTATGCGGATCGGGTGGAAGTGGAATTCCCGGCGGAAATGACGGCGCTGGATCCCGGATTGAACCGGGTTTTCCTCTATGAGGATCTGCCCGCTTACCTGCACCGGGAGCAGGTTGTCTTTATGATCCCCCTGGATACGCCCGCCAACAAAACCTATGAGATCACGGTGCGGGCCTATAAAGGGGATCGGAAGCTGGAGGAATCTCCCTCCCTGGGGCTTTTGCAGGTGGACGGTACGGTTCTGGATGAGTTCCGCACCAGGCTGAGATGAGCGCGGTGATCTTTGGCATTCTGGCGGCGGGAATGTGGGTAGTCAGGCGGTGTGATGCGGAAAATGCTGCCGGGCTGAAAGCAGGGCCGGGCGTTCTGGCAGCAGGCTTTTTGGGGGTCTGGATGTTATGGTGGCGCTTCGGACGGGAGGAGATGCTGCTCCGGGTTCTTCTGGCGATGGTCATGGGATGCCTTCTGTTTGCCTGTGTGACGGACCGGGCGCTCTGCCAGGTGTACAATGTGACCTGGTGGGCCGCTTCTTTGGCGGCAGCTCCCTTGTTTTGGCAAAGCTGCAGGAAGGGCCCGGGCGGCGGGGAAAGGGTTTTGGAACTGGCATTGTTTCTGGGGCTGCAGCTTTTGGTGTTTGCCCGGATGTATGGGCGGGCGGACTGCTATGCGTTCTGCATCTGCGCACTGGCCCAGGCAGGGCTTGGCATGGGACTTTTGGAATTTTTGTGCCAGATGGCCGCTGCTTTCGGGATGCTTGCGCTGGTGCAGGGAGCCCGGGGGAATCTGGGCGGGGACGGGAACTTAAAACAGCCCGTCCCCTTTTTGCCCTACATTACGGCCTCATTTTATCTGATGCTGGCCCTCCAGGGGCTTCTGGGAAACGGGGATGGAAGTGAAATTCCCATACTGATTCGGTTTCCATGAAATTTTGCGTAAAACAGTTGTGCCATTTTCCTTATTTTGGTATGATTATACTTGTTGGCCGCACCCCTGCGGCAGAAAGGCAGGGTCAAGGAATGGTGACGGTTTCTCTGTGCATGATTGTAAAAAATGAAGAAAGCGTCCTGGCCAGATGCCTGGACAGCGTGGCGGATCTGGTGGAGGAGATCGTCATTGTGGATACCGGATCTACGGATCAGACCAGGGAAGTGGCGGCCAGGTATACGGACAAACTCTATGATTTTGTCTGGACAGACGATTTCAGCGCCGCCAGGAATTTTTCCTTTTCCAGGGCTTCCATGGAGTATATCTACTGCGCTGACGCGGACGAGGTACTGGACGAGGAAAACAGGGAGCGGTTCCGGGTGTTAAAGGAGACGCTCCTTCCCGAGATCGAGATCGTGCAGATGAAATATGCCAATCAGCTGCAGTTTCAGACGGTGTACAATTTTGACCAGGAGTACCGCCCCAAGCTCTTTAAGAGGAAGCGGGATTTTGTGTGGGAAGGGCCCATCCATGAGACGGTCCGGCTGGCGCCTGTGGTATTTGACAGCGACGTCGTGATCCTGCATCTGTCCTCCGGCAGCCACGCCAAGCGGGATCTGGAAAGCTTCCACAGGCACTGCGGGGCCGGGTACAGGCTTCCCAAACGGCTGCACAATCTCTATGCCAGGGAACTGATGATGGCCGGGGACGGGGAAGATTTTGCCAGGGCCGCCGCCTTTTTCCAGGCGTCTGCGGCGGATGGGCAGCGGGATCAGGAGGAGATTGCCGAGGCCTGCTGTGTGGCGGCGAGAGCCGCCCGTCTGGCGGGGGATGTGGTCGCCTTTTTCAAGTATGCCTCCAAGATTCTGGCAGAGGAGGCCTGCTCGGAGATCTGCTGTGAGCTTGGCCTGTTTTACGAGGGGCAGAAGGACTGGGAGGAAGCAGCGGTCTGGTATTACAACGCCGTGTACGAGACCCAGCCCATTCTGGATCTGCGAACGCAGGGCCCCATAGGGCTTACAGGGCTGATCCGCTGTTATGAGAAATTGGGATGCGGGCAGCAGGCGGAAAGTTACCGGGAAGAACTAAAGATGCGTTCTGCATCGGAAGACGCAAAAGGATCGGAGGCGGCAGACGCCGCAGGAAGGCAGAAGCAGGGATGAGCTGGGAAGACAATGTGCGGAGAGTGGTGCCCTATGTGGCGGGAGAACAGCCGGGACGGGCGGATGTGATCAAACTGAATACCAATGAATGTCCTTATCCCCCTGCCCCCGGTGTGGCGAAGCTTTTATCCCGGATGGACTGCGGCGCACTCAGGCTGTACCCGGATCCCAACGGGACGCCTCTGCTGGAGGCGCTGGCGGAGTACTATGGTGTGAAGCGGGAGCAGGTGTTTGTGGGGGTGGGGTCGGACGACGTGCTGGCTACGGCCTTTCTGACTTTTTTCAACAGCGGCAGGCCCATCCTGTTTCCGGACGTCACCTATTCTTTTTACGACGTGTGGGCACAGTTATATCGGATCCCTTACCGGGTATGTCCGCTGGACGAGGAATGGCACATCCGCCCGGAGGATTATAAGCAGCCAAACGGCGGCATCGTGTTCCCCAATCCCAATGCGCCCACGGGCCTTTTGGAGGGGCTTGGGACGATAGAGGAGATCCTGCAGGCCAACCGGGATGTGGTGGTCATTGTGGATGAGGCCTATATTGATTTTGGCGGGGCCAGCGCCCTGCCGCTTCTGGAAAAATACGACAATCTCCTGATCGTGCAGACCTTTTCCAAATCCCGGGCCATGGCGGGCCTGCGGATCGGGTTTGCCATCGGGAGCGAAAAGCTGATCGCCTATCTAAACGATGTGAAATTTTCCATTAACTCCTACACCATGAATCTGCCCGCCCAGTGCATGGGGGTAGAGGCGGTGCGCGACGACGCTTATTTTAAAGGGGTTACGTCCAAGATCGCGGCGACCAGGGAGCGGGTAAAGAAGGAGCTGGCCGCTCTCGGTTTTACCTTCCCGGACTCCATGGCCAACTTTATTTTTGCCTCCCATGAGAGGATCCCGGCGGAGGAGCTTTTCCAGAAACTCCGGGCGGCGGATATCTATGTGCGCCACTGGAATAAGCCCCGTATTTCGGGATTTTTGCGGATCACCGTGGGGACGGATGCGCAGATGGACCGGCTGTTAAGCGTTTTAAAAGCGGAAATAGCGCCCAAAGCAGGCGTTTTTCATTAAATCTCATGCCGCCTGGAGCGGCAGAAAGCGAGGATGTATGATCAAGAGTTTTCTCAAAGGAATGGTAATCGGGATTGCCAATATTATCCCCGGGGTCAGCGGCGGTACCATGATGGTATCCATGGGGATTTACGACAAGCTGATCCATTGCATCACCCACCTGTTCAGCGAGTTTAAAAAGAGCGTGCTGTTTCTGCTGCCCATCGCCATCGGTATGGTGGCTGCCATTGTCTGCAGCTCCTTTGGGATCACCTGGCTGTTTGAGCATTACCCCCTGCAGACGAACCTTTTGTTCATCGGATTGATCCTGGGCGGCCTTCCCGCCATCTGCGGCAAGGTAAAAGGAAACCGCATCCGGCTGGGGCATCTGCTCGCGGGGCTTTTGTTTTTCGTGATTGTAGTCGCGTTTGCCGCCATGGGGGAGCGGGAAGGAAACGCCCAGGATCTCTCTTTTGGGCTTGTCAATGTGTGTAAGCTGCTGGGGGTGGGCGTCATCGCCTCTGCCACCATGGTGATCCCCGGCGTCAGCGGCTCCATGGTCTTGATGCTCATGGGATTTTACCATCCCATCTTAGAGTCCATCACCCGCTTTTTTAAGGCGCTGGCGGCTTTCGACATACAGGCTATCCTGCAGGAGTGCGGTATTCTGATCCCCTTTGGCCTGGGGGTAGTGGCCGGAGTCTTTGCGATTGCGAAGCTGATTGAGATCCTGTTTGAAAAGGCTCCCCTGTATGCCTATTGGGCTATCTTAGGGCTGATCGTATCTTCCCCGGTGGCCATCCTGCTGATGATGGGCGCGGTTCCGGCGATTACAGTGGGAAGCGTGCTCACCGGGCTTGTGGCGCTGGCGGTGGGATTTGTGGTGGCCTTAAAGCTGGGCGAGTGACGAAGAAGAACGGAAAGGCGCAGGAAATGGAAGCATACGGTATCTTTGCAAAGGTTTATGACGAGCTGATGGACAATATCCCTTATGAAAAATGGGGGGAAAGGCTGGATGCTTCCATCCGCCGGTACGGCATTTCAAAGCCGGACCGGGCCGCGGAAAACCCGCTGGAAGCGGAGCGGAACCTGGTGTTGGACCTGGGCTGTGGGACGGGGACGCTGACAGAGATTTTATACCGCAGGGGATATGACATGATCGGGGTGGATCTGTCGGAAGATATGCTGAACCAGGCCCTGGAAAAGCGGGAGAAAAGCGGTTCGGAAATTCTATATCTGCAGCAGGATATGCGGGAGCTGGATCTTTACAGCACCGTAGGCACGGTGCTCAGCGTCTGTGACGTCTTAAATTACATTCTGGAGGAAGAGGAGCTTCTGCAGGTGTTTTCCCTTGTGCACAACTATCTCTTTCCGGGCGGTGTTTTTCTTCTGGACTTCAACACGGTTTACAAATACCGGGAGATCCTCGGCAATGTGACGATTGCGGAAAACAGGGCGGACTGCAGTTTTATCTGGGAAAACTTCTATGACCCGGAGGAGGAGATCAACGAGTATGAGCTGACGCTGTTTGTCCGGGAGGAGGACGGCCGGTTCAGCAGGCGGCAGGAAAGCCATTTCCAGCGCGGCTATACGCTGGAGCAGATGAAAGCCCTGCTGGAAAGGGCCGGTATGGCCGTGGCGGAGGCCACGGATGCGGATACGGGAGGGCCGGTGACGGAAACGAGCCAGAGGATTTATCTGGTGGCAGTCAGACAAGAGGTGTCAAAATGACGGTGGAAAAAGCGGGTGTGCCCATGACGGGAAGTTATATGGTGCGGGCGACAGCGGCGGACGCGCAGATCCGGGCCTTTGCCTGCACCACAAGGGAAGTGGTGGAAGCGGCAAGACAGGCCCACAACACCAGCCCGGTGGCGACGGCGGCGCTGGGGCGTCTTCTGAGCGCAGGCGCCATGATGGGAAGTATGTTAAAGGGGGAGAAGGATCTTCTGACTTTGCGGATCAAGGGAGACGGCCCGCTTGGCGGCCTGACGGTGACGGCGGATGCCTGCGGCAACGTGAAGGGATACGCCGACGTGACGGACGTGATCCTGCCTGCCAACCCGCAGGGAAAGCTGGATGTGGGCGGCGCCCTGGGGAAGGGAATGCTTCGGGTCATCAAAGATCTGGGGTTAAAAGAGCCCTATGTGGGGCAGACTCAGCTACAGACAGGCGAGATTGCGGAAGATCTGACGTTCTATTTTGCCTCTTCGGAGCAGGTTCCCTCCTCTGTGGGGCTCGGCGTTTTGATGGAACACAACAACACGGTGAAACAGGCGGGCGGGTTTATCCTCCAGCTGATGCCCTTTGCCCAGGAGACGCTGATTCAGCGCCTGGAGCAGAATCTGCAGGGGATTTCTTCCGTGACGCAGATGCTGGATCAGGGGAATACCCCGGAGCAGATGCTGGGCATCCTGCTAAAGGGCCTGGATCTGCAGGTGACGGATCGGATGCCGGTGCGGTTTTTCTGCGGCTGCGGGCGGGAGAAGATCGAGAGGGTGCTGCTTGGCCTGGGCCGGGAGGAACTGCAGGACATGGTGGAGCAGGGCGA
Organism: uncultured Acetatifactor sp.; assembly: GCA_947594835.1. Taxonomy (GTDB): domain Bacteria; phylum Bacillota; class Clostridia; order Lachnospirales; family Lachnospiraceae; genus Acetatifactor. Next base: position 7,286 of record CANQEH010000027.1, read on the forward strand.
GCCGGTGGAGGTAAACTGCAGCTTCTGCGGCAGGCGCTATCTGTTTGACGTGGAGGAACTAAAGCGCCTCTGCCGCAAAGGCACAGCGTGAGAAGGGCTGCGTCTGAAAGGAAAAATAAAAACACAGGCGTTTTTTGCCTGCGGGCTTGAAAGCCCTCAGGCAGGATCACGGGGGTCAGGATGAGACATGGATTTATCAAGGCGGCGGCGGTAACGCCCAAGATCCGGGTGGCGGATCCGGCGTACAACGGGGAGGCGGTGTGCGGAAGGCTGAAGGAAGCCTGGGAGCAGGGAGCCAGGGTGATTGTCTTCCCCGAGCTGTGCCTGACAGGTTATACCTGCGGGGACTTATTTTTACAGCCGGCGCTGCTTGAGGAGGCAAAGGAGCAGCTTTTGCGGGTGGCCCGGGCCACTGCCGGGATGCAGGGGCTTGTCTTTGTGGGGCTGCCCCTGGAACGGGACGGCAGGCTGTACAACGTGGCGGCGGCCCTTTGCGACGGCAGAATCCTTGGGCTGGTGCCCAAAGTCAACATCCCCACCTATGCGGAATTTTATGAGGGACGCCATTTCACAGCGGGCAACAGGGAGCCAGTGCCTTATGCCATAGGCGGGGAGGAGGTTCCCTTCGGCGCTTACCAGCTGTTTTGCTGCACACAGATGCCGGAACTGGCAGTGGGCTGTGAGATCTGCGAGGATCTCTGGGTGGCGCAGCCGCCCAGCACAGGGCTTGCCCTGGCGGGCGCAACGGTGATTGTCAATCTGTCGGCTTCCAACGAGACCGTGGGAAAGGACGAGTACAGGGAACTGCTGGTGAAGTCTGCCAGCGCCAGGCTCATCGGAGGCTATGTGTACGCTTCCGCAGGGGAGGGGGAATCCACCCAGGATCTGGTCTTTGGGGGGCACAACCTGATCGCGGAGAACGGGGTGGTACTGGCCCAGGCAAAACGGTTCTGCTGTGAGACGGTGTATGCGGATCTGGATCTGCAGCGGCTGCTTTCGGAGAGGCGGCGGATGGGAACCTTTGGGGAAGCGGCAGAAAGCTATGTCCGGGTGGCGTTTCCCATGAAGCTGGAGGAGACGGACGTAAAGCGGGCCTTTGGATGCACGCCTTTTGTGCCATCGGATGAAAAGATGCGCAGACAGCGCTGTGAAGAGATCCTGTCCATCCAGTCCTACGGGCTGAAAAAGCGGATGGAGCACACGGGTGCAAAGTCTGCTGTGATCGGGATTTCCGGCGGGCTGGACTCTGCGCTGGCCCTGCTTGTGACCGTCAGGGCCTTTGACCTTCTGGGGCTTGACAGGAAAGGGATCCTGGCCGTGACAATGCCCTGCTTTGGCACCACGGACAGGACGTATGACAATGCCTGCAAGCTGGCGCAGGCGCTGGCGGTGGAGTTAAAAGAGGTGGATATTCGGGAGGCTGTGACGCTGCACTTTAGGGATATCGGGCAGCCGCCGGAAAGCCGGGATGTGACCTACGAAAACAGCCAGGCCAGGGAGCGCACCCAGGTGCTGATGGATCTGGCCAATCAAAGGGGCGGGCTGGTCATCGGCACCGGAGATATGTCGGAGCTTGCGCTGGGATGGGCCACCTATAACGGCGACCATATGTCCATGTACGGGGTGAACGTGGGCGTGCCCAAAACGCTGGTACGGCATCTGGTGCGGTACTATGCGGACACCTGTGGGGAGGCGGCGCTGGCAGAGGTGCTTTCGGATGTGCTGGACACGCCGGTGAGCCCGGAGCTTTTACCCCCCGTGGACGGGGTGATCTCCCAGAAGACGGAGGACCTGGTAGGGCCCTATGAGCTGCACGATTTTTTCCTCTACTATATGCTTCGCTGCGGGTTCCAGCCGGAGAAACTGTACCGGGTGGCAAAGCTGGCTTTTGCAGGCCGTTATGGGGATGAAACCATCCTCATGTGGTTAAAACAGTTTTACAGAAGGTTTTTCAGCCAGCAGTTTAAGCGCTCCTGCCTGCCCGACGGGCCGAAGGTGGGAAGTGTGGCGGTGTCCCCGAGAGGCGACCTGCGGATGCCCTCAGACGCCAGCGCCAGGCTCTGGCTGGATCAGGCGGAAAAGCTGTAAAAAAGCTGTATTGTTAACGGGGCGGCTGGCTGGCCGCTGGCGTGGGGGAAGCCGCCGCCTTTTCCAGGGAGTTCTGAATGGCCTCCAACAACACCAGAGAGGTGTACTTGCTGTCGGCGGAATAGGTCACTTCCTCCAGGGACTGGCGTTCATATACCTGGGTGCAGATGGACTCAAAGGTGGGCTCCAGCAGCGGATACATCGTGGTGACGGCGTCGTTTAAGTTGACCATGCGGATGGAAGTGATGTTTCGCTGATCGACGATGACCTCCACGTCGATGGCCTGGCTTCCCAGCACAAGTTCTGTGGTATAAATGCCGGGTATGTAGCGGGACTGGGTGCCGACAGGGTCTGCGGTGGCCTCCGGCAGCGGGGTCTCCGGCAGGGGAGCCTCATTTTTGCGGGGGAGGAACATGATCACAAGCAGGATCACAAACAGGATGCCCAGGCCTGCAAAGATCCCGGTATAGATCAGTTCTTTCATATGAAGTACGACGATTTTGGTTTTTGCGCTCATCTCTATTCCCCTTAAACTTTTTCTGGATTCATTTCTATTCATAGATATGTGGGCCTGCCGGGAAATATGTCATTGACAAGGCGCGTCTGCGGTTGTTATAGTGGTTAGGGAGACAAGGGCGTCCGGGCGGGGGGAGACTGCCCTTTTATACGTTTTTTCGTCTGTGCCTGCGCTGTGTGCACAGACAAAAAAGAAACAGGCAGCGCAGAAACGGTGGGAGCATGAAACACTACACAAAGGAAGATGTCTTAAGAATTGTGGAGGAGGAAGACGTGGAGTTTATCCGGCTCCAGTTCACGGATATTTTCGGAAACCTGAAAAATATTGCCATCACGGCGAATCAGCTGGAGAATGCGCTGGACAATGCCTGTATGTTTGACGGCTCCGCCATCGACGGATTTATGAGCATCGAGGAGTCCGATATGTGCCTGCGCCCGGATCTTTCCACGCTGGAGATTTTTCCCTGGCGTCCCCAGCAGGGGAAGGTGGCCCGGATGTTCTGCGACATCTACCACCCGGACGGGAGGCCCTTTGCAGGGGATTCCAGACAGGTGCTGAAAAAGGTCATTGCACAGGCCGAGGCCCTGGGCTACACCTTTGAGGTGGGGCCGGAGTGCGAATTTTTCCTGTTTGACACGGATGAAAACGGAAAGCCCACCACGGACACCAATGAGCAGGCCAGCTACTTTGACATGGGCCCCCTGGACGGCGGCGAGAATGCAAGGCGGGATATCGTGATGACGCTGCAGGAAATGGGGCTGATCATCGAGGCCTCCCATCATGAGATGGCGCCTGCCCAGCACGAGATCGATCTGCGCTACGACGAGGCGCTGGTGACCGCAGACAACATCATGACCTTTAAGCTGGCCGCCCGCACCATTGCGAGACGCCACGGCCTCCACGCCACGTTCATGCCAAAGCCAAAGCCCGGGGTAAACGGCTCCGGTATGCATATCAATATGTCCCTGAAGCGGGATGGAAAGAATATTTTTGCAGATCAGGACGATCCCAACGGGCTGAGCCGGGAAGCCTACTACTTCATCGGCGGCATCATGAAACATATCAAGGGCATGGCGGCCATTGCCAATCCCCTGGTAAATTCTTATAAGCGGCTGGTGCCCGGCTATGCGGCGCCGGTGTACATCGCCTGGAGCATCACCAACAGAAGCCCCCTGATTCGGATCCCTGCCCAGGGGGGCGGCGGCCCCCGGATCGAATTGAGAAGCCCGGATTCCGCTGCCAATCCCTATCTGGTTCTGGCCGTGTGCCTGAAGGCCGGGCTGGACGGTATTTTAAACAAGATATCCCCGCCGGAAAGCGTGGACTGCAATATCTATCAGATGACGGACGCAGAGCGCAGGGCGCTGGGCATTGACCAGCTGCCGGGAGACCTGCTGGAAGCGCTGGAGGAGCTGCGCAAAGATCCGCTGCTTCTGGAAGTGCTGGGCAGCCACATCACGGAGCATTATCTCGCCGCCAAGGAAGACGAGTGGCGCAGATACCGCAGCGATGTGTCCCCGTGGGAAACCCGGGAATATCTGTCCAGATATTAAAACCTCCTGATCCAATAAAACCGGACGAGGAGGTGTGGGTTTGACAAACATAATCATAGCACTGCCGAAGCTGGAGGACGCAAAGGGACTGAAAAACGTGCTTGTGCGCAATGGCTTCCCGGTGGCCGGGATCTGTACGTCCGGAGCCCAGGCTGTCAGCCATGCCGATGGATTGAACGACGGCATCCTGATCTGCAGTTACAAGCTGACGGATATGGTGTACGCGCAGCTTCGGGAGTATATCCCGCCGGGCTTCGAGATGCTTCTCATCGCATCCGACCATCTGCTCAGCCAATGCCAGGGGGAAGACATCGTCAGCCTTTCCATGCCCTTAAAGGTACACGACCTGGTCAACACCGTGGAGATGCTGTCGGAGGGGATCCTGCGGAGACGCCGCAAGGCAAAGGCTGTCCCGAAGGTGAGAGATCCACAGGAAGAAGCGCTCATCCGGGAGGCGAAGGAAGTGCTGATGGGGCGGAACCATATGGGGGAGGAGGAGGCCCATCGCTACCTGCAAAAGTGCAGCATGGACAGCGGTACCAATCTGGTGGAGACGGCGCAGATGGTATTGTCCATGATGAAGGTATGAGGCAAAAAGGGAGGATTCCTATGAAGTTTACGAAGATGGAAGGCTGTGGCAACGATTACATTTATGTAAACGGGGCGGAGGAAAAGATTCCCCTTCAGGAGAAACCCGCTTTGGTGAAACGGCTCAGCGACCGGCATTTCGGGATCGGCGGGGACGGGGTGATCTTCATCCAGCCTGCCAGGGAAGCAGATTTTGAGATGGAAATGTACAACGCGGACGGTTCCCGGGCGGAAATGTGCGGAAACGGCATCCGCTGCGTGGGGAAATATGTGTATGACAAGGGCCTGACGGACAAAGAGCACATCACTGTGGTCAGCGCAGGCAAAGTAAAATACTTAGACCTGACGGTGGAGAGAGACGGGGCCGGGGAGCGGGGCGTGGTGACCCGGGTGCGGGTCAATATGGGAAGTCCTCTGCTGCGCCCGGAGGAGATCCCCGTGAAGGCTGCGGGGGAGCGGGTGGTAGACGAACCGATTCTGGTGGGCGGCAGCGAGTACCGCATGACCTGTGTGTCCATGGGAAATCCCCACGCTGTGGTCTTTGCGCGGGATGTGGCAGAGATGGATCTGGAAAAGATCGGGCCCCTGTTTGAGTCCCATGAACGGTTTCCCAGGCGGGTGAACACGGAGTTTGTGGAGGTTTTGGACCGGCAGAGGGTTTTCATGCGGGTCTGGGAGCGGGGAACCGGCGAGACGCTGGCCTGCGGCACGGGGGCCTGCGCCACCCTGGTGGCCTGTGTGCTGAACGGTTTGACGGATGAGCGGATCACGGTGGAGCTTCTGGGGGGAAAGCTGGAACTGGAATGGGACAGACAGGAGAATATTGTCTATATGACAGGCCCTGCGGTCAGCGTTTTTGAGGGAAACACGCCGTATCATACGGCAGAATGAGAAGAAAGAGGAAAGTGGAAAGGTTTGCGTTCAAACTTTCACTCTCCAGTTTGTGTCTGCGCTGTACCGCAAACTGGATATGTGCAGAAAGCAGCGCGGAAATGGGGAAAATATGTTCAAGATCAACGACAATTACTTAAAGCTTCCCGGAAGCTATCTGTTTTCTACAATCGGCAGGAAGGTGAGCGCTTACAGTGCGGCCCACCCGGACAAAAAGATCATCCGCCTTGGCATCGGCGATGTGACCCAGCCGTTAGCGCCGGCCATCATCGAGGCGATGCACAGCGCGGTGGACGAGATGGGCCATGCGGAGACCTTTCACGGGTATGCTCCCGATCTGGGGTATGCGTTTCTGCGGGAGGCGATTGCGGAAAACGACTACAAGGCCAGAGGATGCGGTATCTCTGCAGACGAGATCTTCATTTCGGACGGCGCGAAGTGTGATTCCGGCAACATCCAGGAAATCTTCAGCCTGGACAATAAGATCGCAGTGTGTGACCCGGTGTACCCGGTGTATGTGGATTCCAATGTGATGGCGGGCAGAACCGGGACTTATGACAAGGCCACGGAAACCTGGAGCGACGTCATCTATATGCCCTGTACGGCGGAAAACGGGTTTGCACCGCAGCTTCCCAAGGAGACGCCGGATCTGATCTACCTTTGCTTCCCCAACAATCCCACCGGCGCTGCCATCACCAGGGTGCAGCTGCAGGAATGGGTGGATTATGCCAACAAAGTGGGGGCGGTGATCATCTATGACGCCGCGTACGAGGCTTATATTTCCGAGGAGGACGTGCCCCACAGCATTTACGAGTGTGAAGGTGCAGCTGCCTGCGCCATTGAGCTGCGCTCTTTCTCCAAAAATGCGGGCTTCACCGGGGTGCGCTTAGGGTTTACCGTGGTTCCAAAGGAGCTGAAATGCGGCGGCGTGGCGCTGCACGACCTGTGGGCGAGACGCCATGGCACCAAGTACAACGGGGCGCCCTATATCGTACAGCGGGCGGGGGAGGCTGTGTATTCCGAAGCGGGCAAGGCACAGCTGAAAGAGCAGGTCGCCTATTATATGAAGAATGCGGGCTACATCTATCACGGGCTGAAAGAAGCGGGCTTTACCGTATCCGGCGGGGTGAACGCGCCTTATATCTGGCTCAAGACCCCTTCGGGCATGACCAGCTGGGAGTTCTTTGACTACCTGTTGGAGAATGCAAACGTGGTGGGGACCCCGGGTTCCGGCTTCGGCCCCAGCGGAGAAGGGTATTTCCGGCTTACCGCTTTCGGCAGTTACGAGAACACCGTGGAGGCCGTGGACCGGATCAAGGCATTGAACAGATAAGGACGCGGCGGCCTTGCCGTGTGCAGACAGCGCGGGGAGGGGAGGCAGAGGATGTCGGAGAAAGACAAAAAACGGATGTGGGGGATCACGTGGGGACTGCTCGCCGTATCCCTGGCAGTGTTGTATGTCACCCACCGGGAGATCCATTTCATGATGGACGATCTGTGGTATTCCACCATGCTCTCCGACGAAAGGCCCATAACGTCTTTGAGGGATATTGTCGTCAGCCAGATATGGCATTATCACAACTGGGGCGGGCGCAGCATGGCCCATGGCATCCTGCAGCTGACGCTGCTTGCCGGGGAAAAAACTGCAGATCTTCTGAATGTGGTGATGACGCTCCTCCTGGCAGGGGTGATCTGCCTGATAGCGGGCGAACGCAGACTGCCGGTATTTTTTGCCGCGATTGCGCTGCCGCTGGGGCTGAATGCCAATTGGGAGATGAGTATGTTCTGGCAGTCGGGAGCTGCCAATTATCTGTATATCACCGTGTTCGTCCTGGGGTATGTGTACTGTTATCTCCGGGAACTGCCGGAGAAGGGACAAACGACAGTTCCTAAGCCGCTTCCGGGGATCGGACTCTGGATCTTGCCGCTGGGACTCCTGGCGGGGTGGAGCAATGAAAATATGGGCCCGGCCGTGTGGGTCTTAAGTCTGGCGGTCATGGGGACAGCGCGCAGAGAGAAACGGAAGGTAAGGCTGTGGATGATTCTTGGCAGCCTTGCCTGTCTGTGCGGCAGTGTAATGATGATTGCTGCGCCCGGAAATTATGTGCGCAGCGCCCAGGCCGGGGAAGACCGTTATGGCGCCTTGTGGAAGCTTTACCTGAGAAGTTACAGCGAATGCCGGGCGGCGTTTGCGTATCTGTTCCCCACGCTGCTTCTTTTGCTGCTCGTTCTGGCGCTGGCCAAGGGGACAGGCGTGGCTATGCTGGCAAGAAAAGAGCGGCTGCTTCTTTTTTGCGCACTGCTGTCCTGGGGCGCCATGTTCTTTTCCCCGCATTACCCGGACAGGGCTGCCATGGGGACGATGGTGCTGCTAATTTGCGCCATCCTTTCTGTAAGCGGCAGGATTCTCCGGCAGCAAAAGGCGCTGGCCTGGCCGCTCTGGTGGGTTGTCCTGCTGATCTGGCTGCGGGGGATGTATTTTTGCTGTGAAAAGCTGGGCCTGCTCTGGGGATGGATCCTGTGAGCGCGGGGCTGTGCTGTCAGTCGATTTCGGGCCGGATGATTATCCAATCGGGGTATTTGGGCATAAAAGCCTTGCAAAGCGGGTAAAAATATGGTAGGATAACTCAAAAATCAACAAATGCTGGGAAGGAGACTCTTGCCGGGGGAAGCGACAGGAAGACGGCGTCACCGACTGAAAGCGCTGTCAGTGGAAAGCGGCAAAGGGAACACTCTGGAGCAGGCTGTCTGAACGGGGAGCAGTGATCAGGCGGGATGCCGGGACGCTGTGGCGCTAGGACAGCACGTGATACGCGCGTTACGCGTAAGAGAGGAATGGCCGTGATGCCTTTGCCGGGCAAGACGGCGGTTCAATGCGGGTGGTACCGCGGATAACTTGTTTATTCGTCCCGGGATGCAGGAGACTGTGTCCCGGGATTTTTTCGTCCGGGGACACGCAGGAGAGAGAAAGGCGGGAAAGCTATGGAGATCAAAAACTGTTACAGGGATCTGACCACGCAGAAAATCAAAGAGGAACACATCGGCGAGACGCTCCGGGTGGCCGGATGGGTGGAGAACATCCGGGATCACGGCGGTGTTTCCTTTGTTGACCTGAGGGATATGTATGGGGTGCTGCAGGTCGTCTTAAGAGATACGTCCCTTTTAAAAGGGCTGTCCAGGGAGTGCTGTATCAGCGTGTTGGGCGTCGTGGAGAAGCGGGAGGAAGACACTTACAATCCCAGGCTTCTCACGGGAACCATAGAGCTGGACGCAAAGGAGATCACCGTGCTGGGGAAGGTATACAGACAGCTTCCCTTTGAAGTGATGACCTCCCGGGAGACCAGGGAGGAAGTGCGGCTGATCTACCGCTATCTGGATCTGCGGAATGCAAAGGTGCGGGACAACATCCTCTTTCGCTCCCAGGTCATCGCTTTCCTGCGGCAGAAGATGACGGAGATGGGCTTTGTGGAGATCCAGACGCCCATTCTCTGCGCCTCCTCCCCCGAGGGAGCCAGGGACTATATTGTGCCCTCCCGGCGTTTCAAGGGAAAATTTTATGCCCTGCCCCAGGCACCCCAGCAGTATAAGCAGCTTTTGATGGCCTCCGGCATCGACCGCTATTTCCAGATCGCGCCCTGCTTCCGGGATGAGGATGCGCGGGCGGATCGTTCCCCCGGGGAATTTTACCAGCTTGATTTTGAGATGAGCTTTGCCACCCAGGAGGACGTCTTCCGGGTGGGGGAGGAAGTGCTCTCCGCCACGTTTGAAAAATTTGCCCCTGCGGGCGCGGAGGTGACAAAGGCGCCGTATCCCGTGATGAGTTACAGGCAGGCCATGCTGGAATTTGGCACCGACAAGCCGGATCTGCGAAACCCTCTGCGCATCATGGATCTCACCGATTTTTTCCAGAAGTGCAGCTTTAAGCCCTTTTTGGGCCGCACGGTGCGGGCGTTGAAGGTCCATGCGGACATGAGCAAAGGATTTCACGAAAAGCTTCTGCAGTTTGCCCTCTCCATGGGGATGGGCGGCCTGGGGTATCTGGAGGTGGCGGAGGACTTTTCTTATAAGGGCCCCATCGACAAATTTATCCCCCAGGAGCAGAAGGATACGCTGCGCCGCCTGGCAGGCCTGGAAGTGGGCGACACCATCTTCTTTATCGGGGACAAAGAGGAGCGGGCCAATTATTATGCGGGAAGGCTCCGCACAGAATTGGGGGAGAGACTGGGGCTGGTGGAGAAGAATGCGTTCCGGTTCTGTTATGTGAACGATTTCCCCATGTACGAGCTGGATCCGGACACCAAGGCGCCGACCTTTACCCACAATCCCTTCTCCATGCCCCAGGGCGGGCTGGAAGCGCTGAACACAAAGGATCCGCTGGACATTCTGGCCTATCAGTACGATATCGTGTGCAACGGCGTGGAACTGTCTTCCGGCGCGGTGCGCAACCACGACATGGAAATCATGGTAAAGGCCTTTGCAATCGCGGGGTATGACGAGGAGGCCCTGAAGGCAAAGTTCGGCGCACTCTATCAGGCGTTTCAGTTCGGCGCACCCCCTCATGCAGGGATGGCGCCCGGCGTGGATAGAATGCTGATGCTTTTGCGGGGAGAGGAGAACATCCGGGAGGTCATCGCCTTCCCGATGAGCGGCTCCGGCCAGGATCTGATGTGCAGCGCGCCCGGCGAGGTGACGGAGCAGCAGCTCAGGGAAGTGCACATCAAGGTGCGCGATTAGCGCGCGGAGGGCAGTACAGGAAGGGAGATGCGAAGATTGAAAATTAAAATTTTCAATCGCGAGATTTGTGTCCGCGCGCTGCTTGACACAAACTCGTTATGCGCAAAGAGCAGCGCGGAAATGAGGTATAAAAATGGCAGACAAGATTACCGACGAGACCATCGAATATGTGGGGATCCTGGCGAAGCTGGAGCTTGCCGGGGAAGAAAAGGAACAGGCGAAAAAAGAGATGGGGCGTATGCTGGACTACATCGATCAGCTCAACCGGCTGGACACCTCCGGCGTGGAGCCGATGTCCCATGTATTCCCGGTGCAGAACGTGTTCCGGGAGGACGTGGTGACAAACGGGGACGGCAGCGATGCGGCCCTGGCCAATGCGCCGGAGGAGAAAAACGGTATGTTCGTGGTGCCGAAGACGTTTGCGTAGTGTGAGAGGAGAGCACATCCGTGCAGAAATGAGGTAGCGATGGAACTTTTAGACCTTTCGGCTGTGGAGCTTGGCACAGCCATCCGGGAGGGGAAGACCACGGCAGTGGAGGCTATGGAGGCCGTGCTGGCGCAGATAGAACAGAAGGAGAGCCTGTATCACTGCTATGTGAGGGTGGACAGGGAGGGCGCCTTGGACAGGGCCCGGGCAGTGCAAAAAAAGATTGATGAAAAAGAGCTTTCCGGTCCGTTGGCGGGAGTGCCGGTGGCGGTGAAGGATAATCTCTGCACCCAGGGGATGGCCACCACCTGTGCTTCCAGGATGCTGGAAAACTTTGTGCCAGCTTACTCTGCGGAGGCCGTGCGGCGGCTGGAAAGCGCAGGCGCCGTCCTCATCGGGAAGACCAATATGGACGAATTTGCCATGGGCTCCACCACGGAGACCTCCGCCTATGGGGTCACCAGAAATCCCAGGGATCCCCAGTATGTGCCCGGCGGCTCCTCCGGGGGCTCGGCGGCTGCGGTGGCGGCAAAGGAATGTTTTTTTGCCCTGGGAAGCGACACCGGCGGTTCCATCCGCCAGCCTGCTTCCTTCTGCGGCGTGGTGGGCATGAAGCCTACTTACGGCACCGTGTCCCGATACGGGCTGGTGGCCTATGCGTCTTCCCTGGATCAGATCGGCCCCCTGTGCAAAACGGTGGAGGACTGCGCCGTGATCCTGGAGGCCATCGCCTCCCACGATGAGAAGGATTCTACCTCCTTACAGCGGACGGACACGGACTTTACCGCCGGGCTGGTGCAGGATGTGGAGGGGATGCGCATCGGGATTCCCCGGGACTATTTCGGGGAAGGCCTGGACGGGGAGGTCAGGGAGGCCGTCTTAAAAGCGGCCGGGGTTCTAAAGGACCGGGGAGCCGTCCTGGAGGAGTTTGACTTAAGCCTGGTGGACTATGCCATCCCAACCTACTACACCATTGCCGCGGCGGAGGCAAGCTCCAACCTGGAACGGTTTGACGGCATCAAGTACGGCTACCGGGCCCAGGCCCAGGAGCTGCATCAGATGTACAAGACTACCCGTTCCCAGGGCTTTGGCCCGGAAGTGAAGCGCCGCATTATGCTGGGCAGCTTCGTCTTAAGCTCCGGGTATTATGACGCATATTACCTGAAGGCGCTGAAGGTAAAGGCCATGATCAAGGGGGCGTTTGACCGCGCGTTTGAAAAGTATGACTGTATCTTAGGCCCCGCAGCGCCTGCCACGGCGCCCAGACTGGGGGAGAGCCTGGCGGATCCTTTGAAGATGTATCTGGGAGATATCTATACGGTCTCGGCGAATCTAGCGGGCCTTCCGGGCATCTGTATTCCCTGCGGCACGGACAGCAGGGGGCTGCCCATCGGGCTGCAGCTTTTGGGGGACTGCTTCCAGGAAAAGAAGCTGATCCGGGCCGCGTACACCTATGAACAGTCCTGCAGGGAGTGACGAAGCCCGCAAAAGGCAAAACGGAAAGATGGAAAAGCAAGAGCCGTTGAAGCGGCAGAATGAGAGGAAAGATGTCGAAAGAATATGAAACCGTCATCGGCCTGGAAGTCCATGTGGAGCTGGCCACTGCCACAAAGATTTTCTGTGGGTGCAGCACAGCCTTTGGCGGCAGGCCCAATACCCATACCTGCCCGGTGTGTACCGGGATGCCGGGTTCCCTTCCAGTGTTAAACAAAAAGGTGCTGGAATATGCGGTGGGGGTAGGACTGGCCACCAACTGTGAGATCACCCGGTATTGTAAGTTTGACAGGAAAAACTACTTTTACCCGGACAATCCCCAGAATTACCAGATTTCCCAGCTCTATCTGCCGATCTGCCAAAACGGCTGGGTGGAGATCGACACGCCGCAGGGCCCCAGGAAGATCGGCATCCATGAGATCCACATGGAGGAGGACGCGGGCAAGCTGGTGCACGATTCGTGGGAGGACGTCAGCCTGGTGGACTACAACCGCTCCGGCGTGCCTTTGATCGAGATCGTGTCCCAGCCGGATATGCGCAGTGCGGAGGAAGTGATCGCCTATCTGGAAAAGCTCAGGCTGATCATCCAGTATCTGGGCGCCAGTGACTGTAAACTGGAGGAGGGCTCCATGCGGGCGGACGTCAATCTTTCCGTCCGGGAAAAGGGCTCGGATCAGCTTGGCACCCGCACCGAGATGAAAAACTTAAGTTCCTTCCGTGCCATCGCCCGTGCCATCGAGGGGGAGAAAAACAGGCAGATCGATCTTCTGGAAGCGGGGAAGACGGTGGTGCAGGAGACAAGAAGGTGGGATGAGGCGAAAGAGGATTCCTACGCCATGCGCTCCAAGGAGGACGCCCAGGATTACCGGTACTTCCCGGATCCCGACCTGGCGCCCATCTGCATCAGCGATGAATTTCTGGAGGAGATCAGGGCCGGGCAGCCGGAATTCCGCACGGAGAAGATGAAGCGGTACCGGGAGGAATTTGACATTCCCGACTATGACATTGAAATCATTACCGCATCCAAGCATATGGCGGATCTGTTTGAGGCGTCGATGGCTCTGGGGGCCGCCCCCAAAAAGGTGTCCAACTGGCTGATGGGGGAGACCCTGCGCCTGTTAAAGGAAAAGGGGCAGGGCCCGGAAGAAATCAGGTTTTCCCCGGAGCATCTGACGGGGCTTATCGATCTGACCGAGCGAAGAATCATCAACTCCACAGTGGCCAAGGAAGTCTTTGAGGTGATGTTTGAGAAGGATATCGATCCGGCCGGTTATGTGGCGGAGAAGGGGCTTGGCATGGTAAGCGACGAGGATGCGCTCCTTGCGGCCGTTAAGGAGGTCATCGAAGCCAACCCGCAGTCCGTCCAGGACTATCAAAACGGCAAGGAAAAAGCCATCGGCTTTCTGGTAGGCCAGACCATGAAAGCCATGAAGGGGAAAGCGGATCCGGGCCGTGTGAACGAACTGTTGAAAGAGCTGCTGTGAGCAAAGCGGACAAGAGGCAGGAGGGAGAGGCAGATGCATTTTTTCGAGGAGGACAATGGAAGCCTGATCTTTCGGGAGAACGGTGAGACGGTGATGCTCACCCCCTGGGGAGCGGACAGTCTGCGGGTGAGGGCCAAAGTGATGGGAGAAATCGGCGGGGACAGCCCGGCGCTGCTTCCCGTGCCAAAGACGGATGCCAAGATCCAGATTCAGGATTGGGAGGCGTCCATCCAAAACGGCTCGCTCAAAGCAGTCCTGATGGTACAGCCCTGGGGCCACGCCCTGCAGATCACTTTTTTCGATGAGGAAGGGAAAGTGCTTCTCAGGGAAATCCCAAACGGGGGAGCTCTGCAGAAAAAAGCCCGGCAGTTTCAGGCGCTGCCCGGCGGCGCCTGCTTTTTGAAGGCCAGTTTTGTGCCGGAACCGGGTGAAAAGATCTACGGCATGGGGCAGTACCAGCAGGAGATCATGGACTTAAAGGGCTGCAATCTGGAGCTGGCCCACCGCAATTCCCAGGCCAGCATTCCTTTTTATATCTCCAGTGTGGGATATGGGTTTTTGTGGAACAATGCGGCGATCGGGGAAGTGCATTTTGGCTGTAACACCACGGAGTGGACCGCACTTGCCGCCAGACAGCTGGACTACTGGGTCACTGCGGGGAAGACCCCTGCCCGGATTCTGGAAAATTTTGCCGCCGTTACCGGGAAGCCGCCTATGATGCCGGAGTACGGCCTGGGATTCTGGCAGTGTAAGCTGCGGTATTACAACCAGGAACAGGTCTTGTCCGTCGCTAGGGAGTATCAAAGGCGGCAGATTCCCCTGGATGTTCTGGTCATTGATTACTACCATTGGCCCCGCTGCGGCGACTGGCGTTTTCATGAGGAGTTTTTTCCGGATCCTGAGGACATGGTGGAAAAACTGCATCAGATGGGGATCGAGACCATGGTCTCCGTCTGGCCCCAGGTGGACTGGCGCAGTGAAAACTATGAGGAGATGAAGCAGCAGGGACTGCTGGTAAAAAGCAACGCCGGCGTGGATGTGCAGATGAACTATCTGGGCAACAATGTGTTTATGGACGCCACCAATCCCAGAACCCGGCAGTATGTGTGGGAAAAGTGCAGGGAAAATTACGCCAGGCTGGGGATCCGTGCCTTCTGGCTGGATGAGGCGGAGCCGGAATTTACCACCTACGATTACACGCATTACAGGTATTACGCAGGGCCTGTGGCGGAGGTGGGGAATATCTATCCCAGGGAGTATGCCCGGATGTTTTACGAAGGCCAGCAGGCGGAGGGCCAGCAGGACATCGTGAACCTGATCCGCTGTGCCTGGGTGGGCAGCCAGCGCTACGGCGCTCTGGTCTGGTCCGGGGATATCCATTCCACCTATGAAGACTTCAGGAAACAGATCTGTGCGGGCATCCACATGGGACTGAGCGGTATTCCCTGGTGGACTACGGACATCGGCGGATTTCACGGCGGCGTCACCGCGGACGAAGGCTTCCGGGAGCTTTTGATCCGATGGTTCCAGTTTGGCACTTTCTGTCCTGTCATGCGCCTGCACGGGCACAGGCAGCCCTCGGTGGACATTGTGGACAAAAGCGGAGAGCAGCGGGAGTGTACCGGCGCTGACAATGAGGTCTGGAGTTTCGGGCCGGAGGCCTATGAGATCTTAAAGAAGTTTATCATGATCCGGGAGAGGATGCGGGAGTACACCAGAAAGATCATGCGGGAAGCCCATGAAAAGGGGACGCCTCTGATGCGGGCCCTGTTTTATGAATTTCCAGACGACAAGGCCTGCTGGGACGTCAAGGACGCCTATCTGTTCGGCCCTGATGTGCTGGTGGCGCCTGTGTGTTACGAAAAAGCCCGCAGCCGCAGCGTTTATCTGCCGGCAGGGGCCCGCTGGGTGCACAGCGGCAGCGGCAGGGAATACGCCGGCGGCAGGACTTACGAAATCCAGGCCCCTCTGGATACCCTGCCCGTTTTCCTGCGGGAGGGGAGGGAGGATTATCTCATCGGGATGATCTAAAGGGCCCCTGCAGCCTTCACTGCATCACAAAGTCCAGAAATTTGAGGGCAGTCTCCAGGTGGGAGGTGTTCTGGAAAATGGAGAGCACCAGCTCGTCCCCCTGGAAGCGGTAATTGTCTTTTAAGGGATTTTCTCCCTGGATCAGGACGCCGACGGGTATCGGCTCTTCCATCTCCTCCGGCTTTCTGGGGTCGGGGTAGACAGGCACATAATCGGCGTCAAACCTGTCCACTGCGGCCTCCTTTTCCCGGATGGCGGCCATATCCACATAGTAGAAGGCGGACTGGTATTTTTCCAGCTGCTGGGGCGTCAGGATCGTCCGCAGATCGGAAAAGTACTGGTTGTTGGCCTGGGATTCCATGGTGGCCATATCCGCCACCATCACGTCCAGATCCCCGGCGGCGATATAGACCGACAGCCGCTGGGCGGACATGACCGTCTCCTGGTCCAGCTCGTCGCCGATGGTCATGGTAGAGTCAAAGAGCAGGGCGTAAGTATCCAGATCCACGCCTGCGTAGGAGGCGAAAGCGTCCACATAGGCCGAGGTGTCATAGGGCTCCGCGGCATTGAGGAGACAGACGTAAAGGCCGGTGTCCTTGCGGGTGGCGATCTGTACCGCAAACGTGACCGCCAGGGCCAGAGCCAGGATCCCGATCACCACGTGCCATTTATAATAGTAGACGAAATAGGACAGTTTTTGTTTCAGGGGGGCGTGTTTCAGCGCTTCCCTTTCTTCTTTGAATTCATCCATCACCGGCATGGGAAATTCCACCTTTCTATCTATTTTTTGAAATTTTACCGTCTTTCTTTCTGCCGCCCGTCCGGATTACTCCAGTCAGAACGGCCCAGACTCTATGATAGGCGTTTGCGGGGAAAAAGTCAATCCGCGGCGGCGCAAACTTTTGGAAAAGGTGCCTTGCAACTTGGGACGAGTTGGTATATCATGGAGATAAGACAGTCAAAGGCCAGTGAGCCTGAACGGAGGAGATCATGAGCGACGCATATGTAGAATGTCTGGTGGAGAAAAAAGCATCCCCTGTGGGGAAATTTTGTGTCATACTTCTTTGGGCGGTGGCGGCTTTGAGCCTGTTAGCCGCCATGGCGGGGATATTTTTGGCGGTGATCCCTCTGCTTGCCGCCGCCGCAGGAGCCTATTTCCTGAACCTGAACATCAATCTGGAGTACGAATACCTGTATCTGGACAAGGAGCTGACGGTGGACAAGGTGATGGCTAAGACCAGAAGAAAGCGGGTGGGCTCTTACAGCCTGGACAGGATAGAGATCTTTGCACCTGTAAAGAGCTATCATCTGGACAATTATAAGAACCGCACGGTGAAGGTAAAGGATTACAGCATCGGGCAGGAGCTGCAGCCGGATCTGAGGTATGCCATGTACTATGAGGGCGGCGAAAAGATCCTTTTAAGCCCTTCCCCCGAGCTGGTCAAGCTGATGAAAAACGCGGCGCCGCGGAAGGTGTTTTCGGACTGAAAAACTTGACACCGCATAAAAACTTTGATACACTCATGAATACCCGATAACCCGATAACCCCGGGAGCAGACGTTCCGGGGTTATCGGGTTCTTAAGAGAAACAGGAGGATTGGAAATGGGACAGATTATTGGCGAAGGCATTACCTTTGACGATGTGCTTCTGGTGCCCGCTTATTCCCAGGTGGTGCCAAATCAGGTCGATATCACGACCTGGCTGACCAAAAAGATCAAGTTGAACATCCCCATGATGAGCGCGGGGATGGACACCGTTACGGAACACCGCATGGCGATCGCCATGGCCAGGCAGGGCGGCATCGGTATCATCCATAAAAATATGTCCATCGAGGCCCAGGCCGAAGAGGTGGACAAGGTAAAACGCTCTGAGAACGGCGTCATCACAGATCCATTTTCCCTGACTCCCGAACATACCCTGGGCGACGCGGACGCCCTGATGGCAAAATTCCGCATTTCCGGCGTCCCCATCACGGAAGGGCGCAAGCTGGTGGGCATCATCACCAACCGGGATTTAAAATTCGAGACGGATTTCTCCAAAAAGATCAAGGAGTCCATGACCAGCGAAAACCTGATTACCGCCCATGAGGGGATCACCCTGGAGGAGGCAAAGCGCATCCTGGCGGCGGCCAGAAAGGAAAAGCTGCCCATTGTGGACGACCAGTTCAATTTAAAGGGTCTGATCACCATCAAGGACATTGAAAAGACCATCAAATATCCCCTGGCGGCAAAGGACGCCCAGGGAAGGCTGCTCTGCGGCGCAGGCGTTGGCATCACTGCAAATGTGCTGGATCGTGTGGGCGCGCTGGTGGAAGCCAAGGTGGACGTGGTGGTGCTGGACAGCGCCCATGGCCATTCGGAGAATGTGCTGCGCTGTCTGCGCATGATCAAAGAAAAATTCCCCGAGCTGCAGGTCATCGCCGGGAATGTGGCCACCGGCCAGGCGGCGAAGGATCTGATTGAAAACGGCGCGGACGCGGTGAAGGTCGGCATCGGGCCGGGCTCCATCTGCACCACCCGCGTGGTGGCTGGGATCGGCGTCCCCCAGATTACAGCCATCATGGACTGTTACAGCGTGGCGAAGGAGTACAACATCCCGATCATTGCAGACGGCGGGATCAAGTATTCCGGCGATATCACCAAGGCGCTGGCCGCCGGAGGCAGCGTCTGCATGATGGGCAGTATGTTTGCGGGCTGTGAGGAAAGCCCTGGGGAGTATGAGCTGTTCCAGGGAAGGAAGTATAAGGTGTACCGCGGGATGGGTTCCATCTCCGCCATGGAGAACGGCAGCAAGGACAGATATTTCCAGGAGAATGCCAAGAAGCTGGTGCCCGAGGGCGTCGAGGGCCGGGTGGCCTACAAGGGCGATGTGGAAGACACCGTGTTCCAGCTGTTGGGCGGCCTGAAGTCGGGCATGGGCTACTGCGGCGCCCATAATCTGCAGGAGCTGCGGGACAACGGGAAATTTGTAAAGATTTCCGCGGCTTCCCTGAAGGAGAGCCATCCCCATGACATCCATATCACCAAAGAGGCTCCCAACTACAGCGTGGATGAATGACAAAAAGACGGGTGCATATACGGCTGAAAATGGGCTGTCTATGCACTCGCCTGTGTTTTTCCGGCAAAAAATATATTGCAAAGCAGAGGGAAAGCGTGTAAGATGATAGCAGCAGCTGCATGACTGGCGGAAGTGGGAGAACCCACAGGGAGTGCAGTGGGAAGACAAGCCGACCGCCTGGGCACCACCTGTTTTGTGATGCGCAGCCGGGCGGCTGATTTTTATGCGTCGGACAGGCGGCAGGGAAACGGAAAGAGAAGATGCGCCAGGAGTGCGCGGAAATGGAGAGACATGGAGAGAAAAATGTTTCAGCTGGATCAGGAACTGAAAAGCAACGCCTACCCGGGACGGGGGATCGTCATGGGGCGCTCTGCGGACGGACAGTATGCCGTCGCCGCCTATTTCATCATGGGCAGGAGCACCAACAGCCGCAACCGTGTGTTTGTAGAGGAGGGAGAGGGAATCCGCACGCAGGCCTTTGACCAGTCCAAACTGGAGGATCCCAGCCTGGTTATCTATGCCCCGGTGCGGGTGCTAAATCATGACACTATTGTCACAAATGGGGATCAGACCGATACGGTCTATGAGGGGCTGGCCGCAGGAAAGACCTTTGAGCAGGCACTGCAAAGCCGCACTTATGAGCCGGACGCCCCCAACTATACCCCCAGGATCTCCGGCGTGATGCACATTGAAAACGGGGCATATCACTATTGCCTTTCCATTTTAAAGAGCGACGACGGCAATCCGGACTGTTGCAACCGCTATACTTTTTCCTATGACGCCCCTGTGGCCGGGGAAGGGCGGTTCCTCCACACCTATCTGCACGACGGCAGCCCCCTGCCCAGCTTCCAGGGAGAGCCGAAGAAGGTGGAGATTGCGGGAGACATCGACGCCTTTACAGAGCTGATCTGGAACAGCTTAGACCCGGAAAACAAGGTATCCCTGTTCGTGCGCTATATCAACATCGGCACCGGGGCCTATGAGACCCGCATCTGCAACAAAAATCAATCCGAAACGGCGGAAGGGAGAGCATGATGAAAGAGATAGAATTAAAGTACGGATGTAACCCCAATCAGAAACCCTCCAGGATCTATATGGAAGACGGAAGCGAGCTGCCGGTCGCCGTCTTAAACGGAAAGCCCGGCTACATCAATTTTCTGGACGCCTTTAACGGGTGGCAGCTGGTGAAGGAGTTAAAGGAGGCCACGGGGCTTCCCGCGGCGGCTTCCTTTAAGCACGTTTCCCCGGCGGGGGCGGCGGTGGGCCTGCCCCTGGACGAGACGCTGGCAAAAATTTACTGGGTGGACGATCTTGGCAGCCTCTCTCCCCTGGCCTGCGCTTACGCCAGGGCAAGAGGCGCGGACAGGATGTCCTCCTTCGGAGATTTTATCGCCCTGTCCGACGTCTGCGACGAGGACACGGCCCGTCTGATCAAGCGGGAGGTCTCCGACGGCGTGATCGCCCCCGGCTATACCGACGGGGCGCTGAAGCTGTTGAAGGAGAAGAAAAAAGGGGCCTACAACGTGATCCAGATGGACGCCTCCTATGTGCCCGCAGCCCTGGAGAAAAAGCAGGTCTACGGCATTACCTTTGAGCAGGGGAGAAACGAGCTGGAGGTAAACGACGGGCTGCTTTCCCAGGTGGTCACAGAAAATAAGGAGATTCCAGAGGGCGCTCTCCGGGACATGAAGATCGCGCTGATCACGTTAAAGTATACCCAGTCCAACTCCGTCTGCTATGTGAAGGACGGGCAGGCCATCGGCATCGGCGCCGGACAGCAGTCCAGAATCCACTGCACCAGGCTGGCTGGCTCGAAGGCGGACAACTGGTTCCTGCGCCAGTCCCCCCAGGTGATGGGGCTTGACTTTCTGGAAGGCCTGGGCAGGGCAGATCGGGACAACGCCATCGACGTGTATATGGGAGAGGAATACATGGATGTATTGGCGGACGGCGCATGGGAAAAAATATTCCGTGTAAAGCCACCGGTGTTTACCCGGGAGGAGAAGCGCGCCTGGCTGGATCAGATGCAGGGCGTGACCCTTGGCTCCGATGCGTTCTTCCCCTTTTCTGACAACATTGAGCGGGCGAAAAAGAGCGGCGTGAAGTATATCGTACAGCCCGGCGGATCCGTGCGGGACGACGCCGTCATCGACTGCTGCAATCGGTATCATATGGTGATGGCGTTTACCGGCATCCGCCTGTTCCACCATTGAGGCATGAAAAGGAGACTGCCATGAAATTATCCGACCTGACCCAGTACGACAAGATAACCATCCAGTGCCACGACAATCCGGATGCGGACGCGCTGGCTTCCGGCTACGGCCTTTACTGTTATTTCCGCAGCAAGGGCAAGGACGTCAGACTGGTATACAGCGGCAGCAACAAGATACAGAAGTCGAATCTGCTTTTGATGGTGGATAAGCTGAATCTTCCCATCGAGCACATTGACGACAGCAGGCCTGCGGGAAACGCCGTGGAGGGGCTTCTGGTCACCGTGGACTGCCAGTACGGCGCTGGCAATGTGACGCGCATCGCCTGCGACAATATAGCCGTCATCGACCATCACCAGGTGGAGAAGCCCCTGCCTCCTTTAAGCACCGTCAACTCCCACCTGGGAAGCTGCTCCACCCTGGTCTGGAAAATGCTCCGGGACGAATCCTTTGACATAGACAGCGACGCCAATCTGGGCACGGCCCTGTACTATGGCCTGTACACGGACACCAACCAGTTTTCCGAGCTGTACAACCCGCTGGATCTGGATATGCGGGAGGAACTGCAGGTGGACAAGAGCCTGATCACCCTGTTCCGCAACTGCAATCTGTCCCTGCGGGAACTGGAGATTGCCGGGATCGCGCTGCTGCGCCACAGCTTTAACGACGATTACGGGTTTGCGGTCATCAAGGCCCAGCCCTGCGACCCCAATATCTTAGGCCTGATCAGCGACTTTCTGCTGCAGGTGGACGCCATCAAGACCTGTGTGGTGTACAATGAGATCCAGGACGGTTATAAGTACTCCGTGCGCAGCTGCATCAAGGAGGTCAACGCCAGCGAGCTGGCGGCGTTTTTAGCCCAGGACATCGGTTCCGGCGGCGGCCATGCCGAGAAGGCCGGGGGCTTCATCAGCCATTGGCTGTATGAGGAAAAATTTCCCACCCTGCACTCGGAGGCCTATTTTAACAACCGCATGACCCAGTACTTCGACAGCTTTGACCTGATCTATGGGGAGAATTACCAGGCTGACCTGCAGGAGATGGCGCCCTATGAAAAGCGGAATATCCCCCTTGGCTATGTGAAGGCCGACCAGATCCTGCCGGTGGGAAGGCTTATCACCGTCCGCACGCTGGAGAGGGATTTCTCGATCAAGGTGGATAAGAACCTGTATCTCATCATCGGTCTGCGGGGGGAGGTCTACCCGGAGCGGCGGGAGAACTTTGAGCGCTCTTACCGGGTCGTGGACGGGAAGTACCAGTGCTCGGCACAGATGGAATATGTGCCTACGGCCAAGGACCGGCTGACCGGCAATATGCTGGCGCTGACGGATCACGCGGGCGTCTGTATCTCTGCGGAGAGGGAAAAGGTTTACGCCAGGGAACTGACAAAGGGCGTCAAGGTCTTTCCTGTTAAGGACAAGAACAAATATATGCTGGGACAGCCGGGGGATTATCTGGCGGTGGACAGCGCCGATCTCCACGACGTGTTTGTGGTGGAAAAGGATGTTTTCCACAAAAGTTACAGGGAAGCGGCAGAACTGCTTGCGAAACCGGCGGAAGATGTGCTATGATATTGGGCTAAGGGAGCACGGTCTTCCAAAGAGGCAAGGAAAGGCAAGGAAAGTCGCATGAGTGAGACAGCGTCAAAAAACTTTATCGAAGTGATCATAGAAAAGGATCTGGCGGAGGGGGTCTACGACACGGTACACACCCGCTTCCCGCCGGAGCCCAACGGATATCTGCACATCGGCCATGCCAAAAGCATCCTGTTAAACTACGGTCTGGCAAAGAAATACCACGGAAAGTTTAATATGCGTTTTGACGATACCAATCCCACCAAGGAGGACATCGAGTTTGTGGAGTCCATCAAGAAGGACATCCAGTGGCTGGGCGCGGATTGGGAGGACAGGCTGTTTTTTGCCTCTGACTATTTCGGGCAGATGTATGAAGCCGCGGTCAAGCTGATTCGGAAGGGCAAGGCCTATGTGTCGGATCTGACGGCGGACCAGATCAAGGAGTACCGGGGCAGCCTGACAGAGCCGGGGCGGGAGGATCCTTTCAGCAGCCGGACGGTGGAGGAAAACTTAAAGCTCTTTGAGGAGATGAAGGAGGGGAAATACGCAGACGGGGAAAAAGTGCTCCGGGCCCGCATCGATATGGCTTCCCCCAACATCAATATGCGGGATCCCGTGATCTACCGGGTGGCCCACATGAGCCATCACAACACGGGAGACGCCTGGTGCATCTATCCCATGTATGACTTTGCACACCCCATCGAAGACGCCATCGAGGGGATCACGCATTCTATCTGTACGCTGGAATTTGAGGATCACAGGCCGCTCTATGACTGGGTGGTCAGGGAACTGGAATACCCCCATCCCCCCAAGCAGATCGAGTTCGCCAAGCTGTATTTAAAGAACGTTGTCACCGGCAAACGCTATATCAAGAAGCTGGTGCAGGAGGGGATCGTAGACGGCTGGGACGATCCCAGGCTGGTCTCCATCGCGGCTCTCAGAAGAAGGGGCTTCACGCCGGAATCCATCCAGCGCTTTGTGGAACTCTGCGGGGTGTCCAAGGCCAATTCCATCGCGGACTATGCGGCCCTGGAATACTGCATCCGGGAGGATCTAAAGCCCAAGGCACCCAGGTATATGGCGGTTTTAGATTCGGTGAAGCTGATTATCGACAATTACCCGGAGGATGTGACGGAGATGCTGCCTGCGGTCAACAACCCGGACAACAGCGATCTGGGAAGCAGGGAGATCCCCTTTGGACGGGAGCTGTATATCGAGCGGGAGGATTTCATGGAGGAGCCGCCCAGGAAGTATTTCCGGCTGTTCCCCGGCAATGAAGTCCGGCTGATGAACGCTTACTTTGTCACCTGTACCGGGTGCGTCAAGGATGCGGAGGGCCGGGTGACAGAGGTGCACTGCACTTATGACCCTGCCACCAGAGGCGGGGACAGCGCGGACGGGCGCAAGGTGAAGGGAACCATCCACTGGGTGGCGGCAAAGACTGCCCTCCCTGCCCAGGTGCGCCTCTATGAGAACATCATTGACGAGGAGAAGGGCGTATACAACGAGGACGGCAGCCTGAACTTAAATCCCCATTCCCTCACGGTGATGGAGGATTGTAAGCTGGAGCCCGCTTTTGCAGGCGCCAGCGCCTACGACAGGTTCCAGTTTGTGCGGCAGGGCTTTTTTGCCGTGGATCCAAAGGATGGGTGCGGCGAAAAGCTGGTCTTCAACCGTATCGTGTCGTTAAAGAGCTCCTATGTACTGCCGAAAGAATGAGATAGCTTAGAAAGGAAAGTGTATCAGCATGGGTATATTATCGGGACTGGGCGGCCTGGGACTGGGCGGCCTGGAGAATATGGATATTTTTGCAGACGAGGAAAAGGCAAAGGAGGAGGCCAAAGCCAAAGCGGCGGCAGCGGCCCAGATCGAGGAGAAGGACATCGTATTTGACAGGAATTACCCCTGTCCCGTGTGCGGTGAGGAATTTCCTTCCAAGTGCGTAAAATCGGGCAAGTCCAAGCTTCTGGGCACCGATATGGATCTGCGGGCCAGGTACGACATCATCGATCCCGGCAAGTACGATGTGATCCTCTGTCCCAAGTGCGGTTATGCCGCGCTCTCCAGATACTTTGACAAGATCACCCAGGCCCAGGCGAAGCTGATCCGGGAAAAGATCAGCGCATCCGTGCAGATCCCAAAGTACAATGACCCGATCTACACTTACAAGGAAGCGCTGGAGCGTTACAAGCTCGCCCTGGTAAACGCTGTGGTGAAAAAGGCCAGAGCCAGCGAAAAGGCTTACATCTGTTTAAAGAGCGGCTGGATCGCAAGAGGGTTCCGGGAGAGCCTGCAGGCGGAAGGAACGGCGGATCCCAGGATGATTGCGGAGCTGGAAAAGCAGGAGGAGGAGTTCATGCAGAACGCCTACAAGGGGTTTGCGGAGGCAAGGCAGAGCGAAGGCTTCCCCATGTGCGGTATGGATGAAATCACAGTGGACTACCTGCTGGCGGCGCTGGCGGTGCGGGTAAAGAAATACGATGTGGCCAGCCGTCTGGTGGCGTCGGTGCTGGGTTCCACCTCGGCAAATCCCCGCATCAAGGACAAGGCCCGGGATCTGAAAGAAGAGATTTTAAAGGAATTGAAAAAGAAATAGGTTTCTGCGATGTATGAGATGACCATACGGCTTAAGACAGACGGGAATTTCCGGCTGTATGAGCAGATTTATGAACATATCAAAAAAGAGATTCAGGAGGGGAAGCTGCTTTCCGGAGAGCGGCTTCCCTCCGCGC
Source organism: uncultured Acetatifactor sp. (assembly GCA_947594835.1). Taxonomy (GTDB): domain Bacteria; phylum Bacillota; class Clostridia; order Lachnospirales; family Lachnospiraceae; genus Acetatifactor. Next base: position 32,668 of record CANQEH010000027.1, read on the forward strand.
GTTTCCTGGCCGAGTATCTGCAGGTCTCCCGGAGCACGGTGGATTCTGCCTACGGGCAGCTTCTGGCGGAAGGCTACATCGAGGCCGTTCCCCGCAAGGGATACTTTGTCTGCTCCATGGAGGAATTATTCCTGATGGAGGGGCCGAAGGGGGAAGGGGGGATGGCGGCTGCCCCCCGGCAGGAGTCTGCCCCCCAAAGGGAGGAAAGCCGCATTCTTTATGACTTTTCCCCTTACGAGATCGATATGTCGGGTTTCCCCTTCAGCGTGTGGAAGAAGATCACGAAGCAGATCCTGACCTGTGCAAACAGCAGTCTGTTTTCCCGCGGCGAAGCCCAGGGGGATTATGGACTGCGCCTGACGATCAGCCGTTACCTGCATTCTTCCCGGGGCGTCAACTGCACGCCGGAGCAGCTGATCGTGGGAGCGGGAAACGATTACCTTCTGATGCTGCTGGAAAAGATCCTGGGCCGCCATGTGCGGATTGCCATGGACAATCCCACATATCTGAGGTCATACCGGATCTTTCAGTCCTTTGCCTATGACATTGTCACCCTGGGAATGGACGAGAGCGGGATGCGGGCCCAAGATCTGGAGCGGGAGAAAGTGCAGGCGGCCTATGTGATGCCGTCCCATCAGTTTCCCACAGGGCTCGTCATGCCCATCCGGCGCAGGCTGGAGCTGTTAAAATGGGCGGCGAAGGACGGGGGTCGGTATCTGATCGAGGACGACTATGACAGTGAATTCCGATTCCACGGGAAGCCCATCCCTGCATTGCAGGCGTCGGATGAGATGGGGAAGGTGATCTACCTGGGCAGTTTTTCCAAGGCGATTGCTCCCGCCATCCGGGTCAGCTTTATGGTGCTGCCCCTGCCGCTGCTTGAGGTGTACCGGGAAAACTGCGCCTTTTACTCCTGCAGCGTCTCCAGGATCGACCAGGGCATTCTGGACGAATTTATCCGGGAAGGCTATTTTGAGCGGCATCTGAACAAGATGCGGAAGATTTACCGTGCAAAGCATGAACTGCTGTTATCCGGGCTGGGGCCTTTCCGGAAGAAGTTTCTGGTGTCGGGGGAGAACGCGGGGTTGCACCTGGTGCTCACGGCGCGGGAAGACTGTGACGAGGAGGAACTGGTGCGCCTGGCGGCTGGCCAGGGCGTGAGAGTCTATGGGATGTCCCAGGGCATAGAAAAGCCCTCCGCCAAAAGCGCGTCGGTGCTCTTAGGGTTTGGCGGGCTGACCGGCGGGCAGATTGCGGAAGGGCTGAAGCGGCTTAGAAAAGCCTGGAATATCTGAGAAAACAAGCCCTACTCGGCGTTTGTCTCCTCGTTGAAGAACTCTTCTATCTCCGGCTTGCCGTCCGGGGCGGAGCTTTCGGATGCAGGGGATTCCTGACCGGCCGCAGGAGCGACTTTGTCAAGGGGGACAAAGCCCTCTTCTTTTTTCTCCTCCTGGGAACCGTTTGCAGGATTCAGGGGGACATAGCTTTTGGAGGGTTCTGCGTCGTCTAAATCCTCGCTGAAATCCTCGCAGTCTTCCTCCTCCGTGCTCTCCGTCGAAATGCCCTTCTTCTGCAGATAGTAGTAGGCAGCAGCGGCTGCGCTGCCGACAGCGGCGGTAAAAAGCAGGAATTTTCCAAATTTTTTAGCCATAGGGTACGCTCCTTTCGGTGAAATGATCATAAGAGATGCCTGTAACTATTTTAATACTATTTTGTGAAATTGGAAAGGGAATATGTGTATTTTACAAAAAATTTATTCCAGTCGGCCTGGTTTTATGTTATGATGACGTTGTTTGGGAGTGATTCACGTTTGGGGAAGCAGGAGCAGTACTTATGAACAGCAAGTTCTTTGACTTAAAAAAGGAGAAGCAGGACAGGATGATCAACGCCGCGCTGAAGGTGTTTGCCCTGAAGGGCTACCGCCATGCCAGCACGGACGACATTGTCAGGGAGGCCTCCATCAGCAAGGGACTTCTGTTCCACTACTTTGAGAGCAAGCTGGGCGTATACCAGTTTGTCTACGATTACAGCGTGCGGTATATGAATCTGGAGCTGCGTTCCACGGTGGATCCCGGGGAGAAGAACCTGTTTGAGGTGCTCAAGCAGACAGAGCGGGCCCGGATGCACGCCATGCGCGGATACCCCTATATGCAGCAGTTTTTAAACCGCACCGCCGCCGAGGATGTGAGCGAAGCGCTCCTGGCCATCGAGGAAAAGCGCAGTCTTCTGGAAGAGACTGCGGAGGCCATCGACGGCCAGATAGACTATGGGCTTCTCCCCCGGGGGATCGATGGGGGGAAGCTCAAGAAAATGCTGGATCTTACGGTCAAAGGGCTGATGACGGAGCGGTTTTTGGACGCCTCCTTCCAGCCGGAAATGCTCTATGTAGAGATCTGCGATTATCTGGATATGATGCGGAGGATCGTGTACGCTACTTGCTCATCTGATAGGGAGGATCGGCAGGATAGCCCCCTTTGAGCTTCTGCATCCCGCGCTGGATGGCGTCTTTCGAGTTTTTCCAGTCCGCGTCCTTGTTGCGGTAATCGAATTTTTCCACCATCCAGGATACGTCTCCTGCAAGCCGCTCCATGTTCTTTTGCATCAGGGGCAGCACGGCGTCGTAAAATTCCTCTTTTTCCCGGTCGGAAAGCTTGGCGTCTGCGGCCTGGCAGAGATCGCCGAAATGGCTTAAGCAGAAGCCCTTGCCCGTTTTGATCTTTTCCCGGAAGGCCGCATCCTGTCTCCAGAGGTAGAAAAAGGTGTCCAGATATCTGGCGTAGGTGTCCCGGTATTGGCTGCAGATGTAGCAGGAGGCTTCCTTTTCCCGGATCCAGGAGACAACGGCGTTGCCGTTTTCCTGTGCTTTTTTGAACTTATCCCGCAGGGAGCTTTTTCCGGGCTGAAAGCCGTTAAACGTCTTTTGCATTTCTCCGATGACCCGTTTGTAGTGGGTTTTTAAGATCCAGGCGTTTCCCAGGGTATTCCCGTAGTCAAACATTTGCTGGAAATGTGCCCGGCAGAAGCCGGCCTTGTCGGTCATCTCGCGGATGTCCGCCTCCATGTAGGAGGAGCCGCTGCCCAGGACGAAGTCCAGAAGATCCCGTTCGATGCTTCTTTGGATGAAGCAGAAGGGGCATTCGTCGTCGGCGTTCACCGCGTCGTTTAAGGGGATGGTGTAAAGCTGTTCTTTCATGGCTGGGATCCTTTCTTTCTTCTGCCGTGGGGCGGGGGCGGGTTACGGGCAGAGACTCGAAAAACCGCGGGTTTGTGGCGGGTTACGGGCAGAGACTCGAAAAACCGCGGGTTTGTGGCAAGTTACGGGCAGAGACTCGAAAAACCATGGGTTTTTCGAGTTCGCTTCGCTCGTCAAGCATC
>CANQEH010000028.1 GCA_947594835.1 uncultured Acetatifactor sp.
ACGACGCCGAAAGCATACGAAATAAGCATCGTCAAATACGACAAAAATGCTGCCGAAAACAAAAATCTCGTGCTGAAAGTGACCGACGAAAGGCTGCTCGACAAGACAGCGGGAATCCTTCAGGGGATGAGCGGAAGCCCCATCATCCAGAACGGCAAGCTCATCGGCGCGGTCACCCATGTGCTGGTGCAGGACAGCGCCAGGGGCTACGGCATTTTCATCGAATCCATGCTGGAACAGCAGGGCTGCTTTTAAAGGGGCAGCCCTGCTGTCTGTTATTTGCGCTGGGCCGCCCTCTTGCGCAGGGTGGAGTCCAGGATTTTCTTCCGAATGCGCAGATGTTTCGGCGTCACCTCCAAAAGCTCGTCGGTTTCAATGAAGTCAAGGGCCTGCTCCAGGGAGAGGATTTTGGGCGGCGTAAGGCGCAGGGCCTCGTCCGCGCCGGAGGAGCGGGTGTTGGTGAGCTGCTTTTTCTTGCAGACGTTCACTTCAATGTCTTCGCTGCGGCCGGTCTGGCCCACCACCATGCCGGCGTACACCTTCTCGCCGGGGCCGATAAAGAGGGCGCCCCGCTCCTGGGCGTTAAACAGCCCGTAGGTGACAGCTTCCCCCGCCTCAAAGGCGATGAGGGAGCCCTGCTTGCGGTACTGGATATCCCCCTTGTAAGGGGCGTAGCCGTCATAGACGGTGTTTAAGACGCCGTTTCCCTTGGTGTCGGTCAAAAATTCCCCCCGGTAGCCGATCAGTCCTCTGGCGGGGATGGAGAACTCCAGCCGGGTGCTGGCTCCCCCGGAAAGGGAGCTCATGTTGCGCAGCTCCCCTTTGCGCTGTCCCAGTTTTTCGATGACCGCGCCGGAAAATTCGCTGGGCACGTCGATGTAGCAGAGCTCCATGGGCTCGGTGCGCCTGCCGTTTTCGTCGGTGTGATAGAGGACTTCCGCCTTGCTGACGGCAAATTCATAGCCCTCCCTGCGCATATTTTCGATGAGGACGGACAGGTGCAGCTCCCCTCTGCCGGAGACCTTGAAGCACTCGGTGGTGTCCGTCTCCTCCACCCGCAGGGAGACGTCGGTGTTCAGCTCCCGGAAAAGCCTGTCCCGCAGGTGGCGGCTGGTCACATATTTTCCCTCCCGGCCCGCCAGGGGGGAGTCGTTTACCATAAACTGCATGGCGATGGTGGGCTCGCTGATCTTCTGGAAGGGGATGGGCAGCACCGCGTCGGGAGAGCAGAGAGTGTCCCCGATGTGGAGATCGCTTATGCCGGAGATGGCTGCGATGGAGCCAACGGAAGCCTCCTTTACCTCCACCTTTTCCAGCCCGTCAAATTCATAGAGCTTGCTCACCTTCACCCGGACGGCCTTGTCCGGCTCGTGGTGGTTGCAGATGATCACCTCCTGGCCGGTGCGGATGACGCCGTTGTCCACCTTTCCCACGCCGATGCGCCCCACATACTCGTTGTAGTCGATGGTGCTGATGAGAATCTGCGTGCCGGCCTGCGGATCGCCCTCCGGGGCGGGGATGTGGGCCAGGATGGTCTCAAACAAAGGCTCCATTCCCACCCCGGGCACCTGGGGATCGAGAGTGGCGGTGCCTGCCTTGGCGGAGGCGTAGACAAAGGGGCAGTCCAGCTGGGAATCGTCTGCGTCCAGCTCCAGAAACAGTTCCAGCACTTCCTCCTTTACTTCTTCCAGCCGTGCCTCCGGCCTGTCGATCTTGTTGATGCAGACTACCACAGGCAGCTTTAATTCCATGGCCTTGCGCAGCACAAACCTGGTCTGGGGCATGGGCCCTTCAAAGGCGTCCACTACCAGGATCACGCCGTTTACCATTTTGAGCACCCGCTCCACTTCCCCGCCGAAATCCGCATGGCCGGGGGTGTCAATGATATTGATCTTGGTGCCGCGGTAGGTGACGGCGGTGTTCTTGGAGAGGATGGTGATGCCCCGCTCTCTCTCCAGATCGCCCGAGTCCATGACCCGCTCCGCCACTTCCTGGCCCTCCCGGAACACGCCGCTTTGCTTTAACAGCTCGTCCACCAGGGTGGTCTTGCCGTGGTCTACATGGGCGATGATGGCCACATTTCGGATGCCTTCTATTTTCTGTCTCATTTTTCTCTATGTCCTTTCTGTCCCTCTATGGTGTTTCCCGCCTTTTTGGCAGAATTTGTCGACAAAATAATTTGTCAGATTTTAAACTGTTACAGTATAGCATCATTTGAAAGATGGCGCAAGCGGTAAAAAAATGTAGGAGAGGCGCACAATCCTGCGAAGAATGGGGGAAAGCGCGACCGAAAAGAGTACTAAGCGGCTGGAATTTATTGTATAAATAGTATGATCCCCGGGGCGTGTCCTCCGGCGGTGTTACCGGAAAAAATCTTAAAGTGCTAGAAGGGAGAAGAAGAATGACGGATAAGGTGATTGAAAACAATCAGGTAACGGTCATGGGAGAGATCGTCAGCGGTTTTTCCTACAGCCATCAGATTTACGGAGAGGGCTTTTATATGGTGGATGTCAGATGCAAGCGGCTCAGCGAGAGCTATGACATCATCCCGGTGATGGTATCCGAGCGCCTGATGGATGTGTCGGCGGATTATGTGGGGGCGCTCATCTGTGTCAACGGACAGTTCCGCTCCTACAACCGGCATGAGGAGCGCAGAAACCGGCTGGTTTTGTCCGTATTTGCCAGGGAGGTGGGCTTTATCGACCAGGTGGAGGAGAGCTCAAAGACCAACCAGATTTTCCTGGACGGTTATATCTGCAAGGAGCCCATCTACCGCAAGACGCCCCTGGGACGTGAGATTGCGGATCTTCTGTTGGCGGTGAACCGCCCCTACGGGAAATCCGATTACATACCCTGCATCTGCTGGGGGAGAAATGCCAGATATGCCAACAATTTCAAGGTGGGGGAGCGCTGCAGCGTGTGGGGCAGGATCCAGAGCCGTGAGTATATGAAAAAGCTGGACGAGGAAAACGTGGAAAAACGGGTTGCCTTTGAAGTGTCCGTCAGCAAACTGGAGCTGGTGGAGGATGCGGAGGAGTAAACGGGCCCGCTGGATATCAGCCCATAAAAATTCAGATTTGTTTATTTGCCAAAACAGGGAAGATGTGATAAAATCAGTTCTAAGTGAAAAACACAGCCAAAGACAGGGAAAGCGGCAGGCAGGATACAGGAGAAAGGTTTTATGGCAAAGGGTGGGATTTATATCTATTCCGGGGAGGGAAGGGGAAAATCTTCCGCCGCAATCGGCCGGGCGGTGCAGATGGCGACCACCGGCATGAGCGTGGTGATCATCCAGTTTTTAAAGCAGAAAGGGCTGGAGGATTCCGAATTCCTGAGACGTCTGGAGCCGGAGATCAAGCTGTTCCGCTTTGAGAAATCCGGGGAGAACTTTGAACTGCTTCCGGAGGAAAAGAAGCGCGAGGAGATCGTCAACATCAAAAACGGCATCAACTTTGCCAGAAAAGTGCTTGCCACCGGCGAATGCGACCTGCTCATTCTGGACGAGGTGCTGGGTCTGGTGGAAAAAGGCATTGTGGAGGAAGAGGAATTAAAAAATATGCTGGAAAGCCGGGAGGGCACCAGCGTGATTCTCACCGGAATCCGTCTTCCCCAGGCCATCTGCGAGCTGGCGGACGAGGTTTCCAGGATCGATACGGTAAAACCTGAGGGGCCGGAAGCTGTCGTGAACGAAAGAAGGCATTGACACTGCCATGGGAAAATGCTATGATGCATATAAGTCAAACAGGATAGAGGTTGCGTTTTCTATGAGTACCTTTTTTGATGCGGCAGGCGCAGGCGAGAAATTGGAAAAGGGGAAGACGCCGAAAGGGCAGGCCTCCTGTGGTCTCTGTACCTTGGGCATACAGTTAAGAGCTGTATGACTGTCATCCGGGAACGGATGGGGCGCTATCGGATGAAAAACTCTTTTGCGGGAATCTTCGCCGGCGCTTGTTACGCCGGCGATTGTTTTGTACAGACCAAAGTGGATGGAGGAGAAAAGATTGAAAATTAAAATTTTCAATCGCGAGATTTGTGTCCGCGCGCTGCTTGACACAAACTCGTTATGCACAAAGAGCAGCGCGGAAATGAGGTATAAAGATGGCAATTTTTAAGGGAGCAGGGGCAGCCATTGTCACACCCATGCTGGAGAACGGCAAGGTCGATTACGAGGGGTTTGACCGGCTGCTGGAATTTCAGATAGAAGGGGGGACGGACGCCATCATCGTGTGCGGCACCACAGGGGAGGCCTCCACGCTGACCCATGAGGAGCATCTGGATGTGATCCGCCACTGTGTGAAGACGGTGGCGGGCAGGATCCCTGTGGTGGCGGGAACCGGATCCAACTGTACCGAGACGGCCGTCTATCTCTCCAGGGAAGCCCAGGAGATGGGGGTGGACGGCCTGCTTCTGGTGAGCCCCTATTACAACAAGGCCACCCAGAACGGGCTGTACGCCCATTTTAAGACCGTTGCGGATGCTGTCAGGCTGCCCATCCTGCTGTACAATGTCCCGGGCAGGACGGGCTGCAACATCCAGCCGGAGACTGTGGTGCGCCTGTGCACGGAGGTGGAGAATATTGTGGGCGTAAAGGAGGCCAGCGGCAACATTTCCCAGATCGGGAGGCTGGCGGCCCTGGCAGACGGGAGAGTGGACATTTATTCCGGCGACGACAACCAGATCGTGCCCATTATGGCGCTGGGCGGGATCGGCGTGATCTCCGTGCTGTCCAACATCGCGCCCCGGCAGACCCATGAGATCTGCCAGAAATTCCTGGACGGGGATATGCAGGGCAGCTTAAGGGAGCAGCTGCGGGCCATGGAGCTGTGCGGCGCACTGTTCTGCGAGGTAAATCCCATTCCCGTCAAGTGGGCCCTGGCCCGGATGGGGCTGATAGGCGGCACGCTGCGTATGCCCCTCTCCCAGCTGGAGGAGGCAAACGGGAAGCTGTTGGAAAAGGCCATGAGGGAGTACGGGCTCTTATAAGGCGAAACCAGAAGGGATCAGGGGATCAGAAGAAATCAGATCAGAGAGGATGGAAAAGGGTATGGTACGGATCATTCTGCACGGCTGCAACGGGAAAATGGGGCAGGTCATAAGCGGTATGGCGGCGTCGGATCCAGACCTTCAGGTGGTGGCCGGCATCGACCCGATGGATGAGGGGAAAAACCCTTACCCGGTGTTTCAGACGCTCTCCCAGTGTACGGCGGAGGCGGACTGCGTCGTCGATTTTTCCACGGCAGCGGCGGTGGACGGATTGCTTTTGGGCTGCGTGGAGAAGAAGCTGCCCTGCGTTTTGTGTACCACCGGGTTGAGCAGGGAACAGCTTGCCAAGGTGGAAGAGGCCTCTGAACAGGTGGCGGTGTTAAAGTCGGCGAATATGTCCCTGGGGATCAATCTGCTCTTGCAGCTTTTGAAAAAGGCGTCCCAGGTGCTCGGTCCTGCGGGGTTTGACCCGGAGGTGGTGGAAAAACACCACAACCAGAAGCTGGACGCCCCCAGCGGAACGGCGCTGGCCCTGGCGGAGTGTGTAAACGAGGCGCTGGGCGGGGATTATGCCCTGGTTTTTGACCGCAGCGCAAGGAGAGAAAAGCGCCCTGAAAAGGAGATCGGCGTCAGCGCCGTCCGGGGCGGCACCATCGTAGGGGAGCACGACGTGATCTTTGCGGGCACGGACGAGGTGATCACTTTCTCCCACGCTGCATATTCCAAGGCGGTGTTCGGCAAGGGCGCCCTTCAGGCGGCCAAGTTTCTGGCGGGAAAGCCGGCGGGGCGGTACGATATGAGCGACGTCATCCGGGAAGTTCTGGGATAATCGGATTTGTCTGTTCGCGGGCGGGGGGACGCTTCATGGACGAGAGGGACAAAAGGGTCTTAAAGATCCTGGCAAAACAGTATAAGAATGTGGCTGCGGCATCCACGGAGATCATCAATCTGCAGTCCATTTTAAACCTGCCCAAGGGGACGGAGCATTTTTTGACGGATATCCACGGTGAGAACGAGCAGTTCAACCATGTGCTGAAAAACGGCTCCGGCTCCGTCCGCAGGAAGATCGACGAGGAATTTGGGAATACCATCAGCGACAGGGACAAAAGAAGCCTGGCCACGCTGATCTATTATCCGGAGGAGAAGCTGGAGATCGTGCAGCAGCAGGAGGACAACATGGAGGACTGGTACAAGATCTCCCTCCACCGGCTGGTGCAGATGACCATGCACGTCGCCTCCAAGTACACCCGTTCCAAGGTGCGCAAGGCTCTGCCCGGGGATTTCGCCTATGTGATCGAGGAGCTCATCACGGAGAAGGAGGAGATCCAGGATAAGGAGGCTTACTACAACGAGATCATCCATACCATCATCCGCATCGGCAGGGCGCCGCAGTTTATCGTCGCCTTGAGCCACCTGATCCAGCGGCTTGTCATCGACCATCTCCACATTGTGGGCGACATCTACGACAGGGGCCCCGGCCCGCATATCATCATGGACACGCTCTGCGCCTATCACTCGGTGGACGTGCAGTGGGGCAATCACGACATGGTCTGGATGGGGGCGGCCAGCGGGCATTTGGCCTGCATTGCCAACGTGATCCGCATGGCGGCGCGTTACGGCAACCTGGCCACTTTGGAGGACGGGTACGGCATCAATCTGCTGCCCCTTGCCACCTTTGCCATGGAGGTTTACGGGGATACCAACTGCGACGTCTTCCGCATCCGCTACAACACGGATTACAATACCAAGGATCTGGATCTTGACATGAAGATGCACAAGGCCATGGCCATCCTTCAGTTTAAGCTGGAGGGGCAGCTGATCCTGCGCCACCCGGAGTTTGGCATGGAGGAGCGCAATCTCTTAAGCCGCATTGACTATGGGAAGGGCACCGTCTGCATCGGGGGAAAGACGTACCGGATGCTGGACATGGATTTTCCCACCATCGACCCCCAAAACCCCTACCAGCTCACCGAGGAGGAGAGCCAGGTGATGGTCAGGCTGCAGCAGGCATTCCTGGGCTCCGAGAAGCTCCAGCGCCATGTGCGTTTCCTCTATGCAAAGGGGAGCCTGTACAAGATTTACAACGGCAATCTGCTCTATCACGGCTGTATGCCCATGAACCCGGACGGCAGCTTTGCGTCGGTACAGATTTACGGCAGGCAGTACAAGGGAAAGGCCCTTTACGATATTCTGGAGTATTACGCCAGAAGGGGATATTACGCCAAGGACGCGTCAGAGCGGGCAGACGGCCAGGATATCATCTGGTATATCTGGGCGGGAAAAGGTTCCCCGGTATTCGGCAAGGAGAAGATGGCCACCTTTGAGGCGTATTTTGTAGAGGAAAAAGAAGCCCGCAAGGAGCGGAAGAACCCCTACTACCAGCTCTTAGACAGGGAGGAGACGGTAAACGCCATCTTACAGGAGTTCGGCCTGGACTTAAAGGGGGCCCATATCATCAACGGCCATGTGCCCGTGGAACAGATCCACGGGGAGTCTCCCGTCAAGTGCGGCGGGAAGCTGCTCATCATCGACGGAGGCTTTTCCAAGGCGTATCACCAGAAGACCGGCATCGCCGGATATACGCTGGTGTGCAATTCCAGGGGAATGCGCCTGGTGGCCCACGAGTATTTTGAGTCTGCGGCGGCCGCCGTATCGAAAGAATCGGATATCTTGTCGGATTCCGTGGAGGTGGAGACCTTTGCCCGCAGGAAGCTGGTGGCGGACACGGATATCGGCCGGGAGATCAAGGAAAACATCCGCGATCTGGAAAAACTTCTGGAGGCTTACCGGGAGGGGACGATCATGGAGGGATGAGGACAAAAAGGCTTTCAGGCGTCTTGTGCGCGGACGCCCGAAAGCCTTTTGATTACCCGGATGGTCAGTCTGCCATGGGGCTGGCGGAAGCGGAGCCGTTGGCTGCAGCGCCGCCGGAAGCCTGGGTGTTTGCAGCGCCTGTCCCGGCAGCGCTGCCGGAGCCTGCGCCTGTCGAAGAGGCAGAACCGCTGTTGTTGTCTGTGTTTCCATTCAGACCGGCGGAGCCAGAACCGTTATCGGTACCTGCGGCAGAGCCGGAGCTGTTATTGGTGTTTCCCGCAGAGCCGTTGCCGGTAGTGTTTCCCGCAGAGCCTGTGGCGCCGGAGCCGTTGGTGTTTGCGCCGGAGCCGGCTGTGCTGCCAGAGTTGTTCCCGTTTCCGGCAGAATTGTCGTCTTTTCCTGTGATGCCGTCTGCTACGTCGTCGATGGCGTCGGTGACAGCGTCTCCGGCGTCTCCCAGCAGGGAGCCGCCCTGGCCCCGTCCGTCGGTGCCCTCCGTCACAGAATTATTGTAGCCGCTGTTTCCCTGTGCCATGCCGGACGATGAGCCGTTGGAACTGCTGTCGTTTCCGGCACAGGCCGTAGCCATGCACATATAGGCCAGTGTCAGGGCGGCAGCCAGGCATTTTTTCTTTCCGGCCAGATATTTTACATTTTTCATAACGATACCTCCTTGCCCGTTTTGACGGGCCTTGCATTCTGCATCCATATTAAAAATCCAGCTGCAGGGAAACCGCAGCGGATTTTGCAATAGTATGTGGAGCGGGGAGGAAAATATACGCTGCGAGATTTCCAAATTTTCTCATTTATATTCTCTTTTGATTCCGCGGAGGGAGGACTTATGGAGTTCAGGCCTTGTATCGACATCCACAACGGGAAAGTGAAACAGATCGTAGGCGCAAGCCTGTCGGATGAAAACAGGACGGCTGTGGAAAATTTTGTGTCAAAGAAGGACGCCGGATACTTTGCGGCGCTCTACCGCAGGGAGGGGCTGCCCGGCGGCCATGTGATCCTGCTGAACCCGGTTTCCAGCCCGGATTACAGAAAGTCAAAGGAGCAGGCCTTTGAAGCGCTGGCAGCTTACCCCGGCGGCCTCCAGGTGGGCGGCGGCATCACGCCGGACAATGCGGAGGAGTTTCTGCGGGCCGGAGCCTCCCATGTCATCGTCACCTCCTATGTGTTCCGGGAGGGAAGGATCGACTATGAGCGGCTGGAGCGGTTAAAAAGGCAGGTGGGCAGGGAGCGCCTTGTGCTGGACGTCAGCTGCAGGAAAACGGGGGACGGCTACCGGGTGGTAACGGACAGGTGGCAGAAGCTGACCGAACAGACGGTGGACGATGAGCTGCTGGATCAGCTGGCGGATTTTTGCGACGAATTTCTGATCCACGGGGTAGACGTGGAGGGAAAGTCAGGGGGAATCGAGGAGGAGCTGGCGGCGCTTCTGGGAAGCTGGGGGAAAAAACCTGTGACCTACGCAGGCGGCGTGCACTGCTACGAAGACCTGTATCTTTTGAGAAAACTGGGAAACGATAAAGTCAACGTCACTGTGGGGAGCGCCCTGGATTTGTTCGGCGGGCCGCTGTCCTTTCGGGAGGTTGGCAGGATCTGCAGGGAGGGTTAGCGCAAGGAAATGGCTCTTGCGCTCCATATTTTTTTGTGGTATAGTGTGTAAAGTCATGTGACAAGACAGTGAAACTGCCTGCAAGGGAAGGTTTTCAGGCAGGTTATGGGAGGAAGCAGCGATGAAAAGGCTGAAACATTGGTTGAACGAAATTTTTATTGACGGGTTGAGCGGCATGGCGCTGGGGCTGTTTTCCACGCTGATCATCGGCACCATTCTGGCCCAGCTGGCGGGGCTGATCCAGGGGCCGATGAGCGTCTGTCTGACGGCGGCCAGCAATGTGGCCAAGCTGCTTACGGGAGCCGGTATCGGCGTGGGCGTGGCCTGCAAGCTAAAGCAGGGGCCTCTGGTCACCGTGTCGGCGGCGGTGGCTGGTATGATCGGCGCTTTTCCCGCCGTGGCCTCGATGGAAGCGCTGAAGCTGGGCGCACCGGGAGAGCCCCTGGGGGCCTTTGTGGCGGCCATAGTGGCTGTCAAGATTGGCGGACTGGCGGCGGGAAAGACCAAGGTGGATATTTTAGTGACGCCTTTTTTGTCGATCCTGTCCGGGGCGCTTGCAGGCTTTGTGGCCGGGCCGCCCATCGCCGGATTTATGGGCTGGCTGGGACAGCTGGTGAATGTGAACGTGGAACTGCACCCTGTGCTGGGGGGGATTGCAGTGTCCGTGATGATGGGCATGATCTTAACGCTTCCCATCAGCTCCGCCGCCATCGGCGTCTCTTTGCAGATGGCCGGGCTTGCGGCGGGAGCGGCGACGGTGGGCTGCTGCTGCAATATGGTGGGCTTTGCCGTGGCCAGCTATCGGGAGAACAAGGTGGGCGGCCTTGTGGCGCAGGGGGTAGGGACTTCCATGCTCCAGGTGCCCAATCTGATCAAAAATCCCCGCATCTGGCTGCCAGCCATTTTGTCCAGCGCCATCCTGGGCCCGGTGGCCTCGGCAGTGTTCCATATGACCAGCACTCCTGTGGGTTCCGGCATGGGATCCGCCGGGTTTGTGGGGCAGATTGCAGCTTATGGCTCCATGGTGGAGGGAGGCATGGAGGGTTCGACGGCTTTTGGCCTCATCCTGCTCATGCACTTTATCCTGCCCGCGGCGCTTACGCTTTTCTTCTCTGAGCTGATGCGCAAAAAGGGCTGGATCCGAAAGGGAGATATGGCACTGTCCCTGTAAAACAGGCGGAATTTATTGTGTAGTTTTCACAAAGATTGAGGATTTTATTAAAAATTGTTACAAAAATATTAAATTTTCGTTGCCGGGACGGGTCACCTGTGGTAAAATGATAGAGTTTATCGGAGGTGACCTTTTTTATGGGACGACGAAGACATAAGCGAAAGAACAGCCATGTGGTCATTGTGACGTCAGATGCCGTGGACGAGAGGACAAAGCAGTTCCGCATCAGACCCTGGGCAGTGCGGTTTCTTGTGCTCTTTGTGTGCGTGCTGGTGGGGGCCGTGATCGGGATTGTCTTTTTTGAGACGGATGTGTGGAAGGCCGAAAATCAGAAGTCTGCCCTCCAGCAGGAACGCATCGCCAGCCTGGAGGCTGAGAACGAGGCGTTGGCCAGCCAGATCGAGGAGCTGAATGCCAGCATCCAGATCTTAAGCGAAACGGTGGCCAGCAAGGCCGCAAGCGAGAGCAGCCTGTCGGAGCAGCTGGGTCAGCAGTATCTGCCTACGGAGTTCCCGCTGACCGGTTCCGCCACAATGGAGGAGGGCACGGACGGCGAGGAAGGAGCGCCGATCTGTGTGTTTACCGCAGCGGAGGGCGCCATGGTAGTGGCTACGGCGGGCGGCACGGTATCTGCGGTGAACGACGACGCGGAGTACGGCCACAATGTGTGGGTGGATCACGGCAACGGTTACATCACGGTGTACCGGAACCAGGGCGAGGTCAAGGTGAAGCAGGGAGAGACCGTCACCCAGGGAAGTACTTTGTTTTTGGTAGATGAGGAAAACAACAAGCTGGGGTACCAGATGATGCGGGACGGGGCGTATATTGACCCCATGGAGATGCTGGCCATCAGCGGATGACGCCGGGGATCAGTTTGTTAGCCGCGCAGGCGGCGGAAGGTGAGGAACAATATGAAGAACAAAAAGGAAGTAAAGATTACGACGATCATCGGGCTGGGCGCAGAGTGCGGCGGCGACTTCACTGCTTCGGGCTCCGTCAGGGTGGACGGAACCATCAACGGCAATGTGAACGTGACAGGTACCCTGATCATCGGCGCGGCAGGGGTGATCAACGGAGACGTGGAAGCCCAGTCCGCCATTGTGGGCGGGGAGATAAACGGCAATCTGACCGTGTCTGACAGGACGGAGTTAGCCGGCACGGCCCGGGTGTTCGGAAATATCACCACGGCAGTGATCGTCATCGACGAGAAGGCCATTTTCCAGGGAAGCTGCAACATGAACCAGGAGGCTCCCGAGAAACGGCCCAGGCCAAACGGCAAGGCGCTGAGAGCCGGAAAGAGGTCGGCGAAGGCGGCCATTGAGGAGGCCTTAAAAGAGGTGGAGGCAGAGAGCAAAAGGGAAGAGACCGCTCCGGGTGAGGGTGCGGAATGACAAAATCTTGAGAAAGCGTGAAAAAACCACTGTCCAGAGGGTGTGACACCGTCGGAGGCAGTGGTTTTTTGTATCTCTTGTATCGGGCTGCGTCAGCCGTCCAGCCGCCGCAGCACCATATCGTAGCCGTCGTTTCCATAATTCAGGGAGCGGTTGACCCGGCTGATGGTAGCGGTGGAAGCGCCGGTCTTCTCGGCAATTTCCAGATAGGTTCTGCGGTTTTTCAACATTGAGGCCACTTCAAAGCGCTGGGAAAGGGAGAGGAGCTCGTTGACTGTGCAGAGGTCTTCAAAAAAACGATAACATTCCTCCCTGTCCTTCAGGCAGAGGATCGCGTCAAACAGGGAATCCACGGCTTCCGTCTTCAGTTTTTTGTTCATAGCGTCAAACCTCCCGGATGCTTTGTGCGGTGAAAGATAACTTATTGTATTTTATCATATTAAAGCTCTAAAGTAAACAGGATTTTTTCGGACTTTTAAAGACGGCGCAAGGATGAAGTAACGTAGGAGTTTAGTTGTTCTACCGCAAGTCGCGCTGGCACTGCCGATGTTCTCCCGGCAGACACGCTTCCGCTCGGCTCCGCACGTAGCGGACACCAGGCTCGAGAGTACCTCGCCAGGTGCCGACGTGCTCCGACGGTCTGCCGGGAGAACATCGGCAGTGCCAGCGGTATGAACATTTACGATTTCAAAATTAAAGCACAGAACGGGAGCGATGTGCCGCTTTCTGATTACAAAGGGAAAGTGCTTCTCATTGTGAACACGGCGACCGGGTGCGGATTTACGCCGCAGTATGACGAACTGCAAGACCTGTACGAGCTCCACCAGAAGGATGGGCTGGAGATTCTCGATTTTCCCTGCAACCAGTTTGGGGAGCAGGCTCCGGGCAGCAACGAGGAGATTCACAGCTTCTGCACAGGGCGGTATGGTATCACCTTTCCACAGTTTGCCAAGATTGACGTAAACGGTGAAAATGCGATCCCGCTCTACAAATATCTGACAGAAAATACCACATTTGCAGGGTTTTCCGGCCCGATGGGACTGATGCTGAAAGGCGTTGTCAAAAAGATGGACAAGGACTATAAAAGCAACGGCAAAATCAAATGGAACTTCACCAAATTCCTGATTGACCGAAACGGCGAGATCGCCGCACGCTTTGAGCCCACCGAATCCCTTGACAAGGTAAAGGCAAAGGTGGAGGAGGTGCTGTAATGTTCCATTATGACTATAAGACGGAAAATACCTGTTCCCAGCTGATCAGTCTGGATTTGGACGGTGATGTGGTACATCATGTCAGTTTTCTCGGCGGCTGCAACGGAAATCTGAAAGCCATTCCCCTGCTGATCGAGGGCTGGACGGTGTGGAGGCAAAAACGGTAACAGAAAAAAATATATAAATGATATCTTCATAAGGGCAGACCGAATGAGGAAGACCAAAAGGCTGCTGCTGATTTTGCAAGGGGTTTCTCCAGTTTTTTCAAAAGAAAATGTTGTCATGTAGTTTTGAATACTATATAATAGAGAAAGAGCGATTCGTAAAGGGGAGAGCGGCCAATGACGATTGACAACAATGATCTTTTGAACAGTATCCTTGCCAGCCTGGACAGGATTGGGCATATCAGCCCGGAGGATATCCCGGGCATCGATATGTATATGGATCAGGTGACCACCTTTATGGACAAGGGGCTTTCGGCCACCGTCCGGTTTCCTGGGGAGGACAAGATCCTGACCAAGACCATGATCAACAACTATGCCAAGAACAATCTGCTGCCGCCCCCTGTGAAGAAAAAATATTCCAAGGAGCACGTGCTTCTCCTCATCTTTATTTACTATTACAAGGGGATCTTATCCATCGGCGACATCCAGAAGCTGTTAGGCCCCATCACGGAGCGCTTTTTCCAGAGCGGGGACAGCTTTAACTTAGAGAGCGTCTACCGGGAGGCGTTCAGCATGGAGGAGGGGCAGATCCAGGCGCTGAAGGCGGATGTGACGGAAAAATACAGGGCTGCGGAAGCGACGTTTCAGGACGCCCCGGAGGACAGCCGGGAGTTTTTGAAGCGGTTTGCCTTTGTCTGTGCGCTGAGCTTCGACGTGTATATCAAGCGGCTTCTGATCGAGAAGCTGGTGGACGGGCTGGAGGCGGAAAGCGGCGGAGAGCCGAAAGCGGAGGGAAAGAAAAAGGCCCAAAAGCCGCAGAAGGAGACAGAAGGGTAAAGGAGGAACAAAAGCAGGAACTTTTCCCGGAATCCTTTCATATGATAGAGCATCATGTGAAGGGAGGATTATTATGGAAAAATTTCGTTTCCGTTTCCGAAAGATAGGGGCGGTATGCCTGGGGATGCTGCTTTTGGCGGGCGTCCTGGAGGGCTGCGGCAAAGAGGGGGCCGTTTCTGGCGGCGGTAAGGAAGTGGTGCTGAACGAGGTGGCCCACTCCATTTTTTATGCCCCCATGTATGTGGCCATCGAGGAGGGATACTTTGAGGAAGAAGGGATCGAGCTGACGCTGGTGACGGGCTTTGGCGCCGATAAGACCATGACGGCAGTGCTCACCGGGGAGGCGGATATCGGTTTCATGGGAAGCGAGAGCACCATATACACCTACGCGGGAGGTACCCAGGATTATGTGGTCAACTTTGCCCAGCTCACCCAGCGGGCCGGGAATTTCCTGGTGGCAAGACAGCCCATCGAGAGCTTTTCCTGGAAGATGCTGATCGGAAAGGATGTGTTGGGAGGCCGGGCAGGCGGGATGCCGGAGATGGTCTTTGAGTATATTCTGGAGAAAAACGGCATCGACCCCGGGGAGGTCAATATCGACCAGAGCATTGACTTCGGCTCTACCGCGGCGGCCTTTCTGGGCGGCCAGGGCGAGTTTACCGTGGAATTTGAGCCCCACGCCACGTCCCTGGAGCAGCAGGGCGAGGGCTATGTGGTGGCGTCTTTGGGAGAGGACTCCGGCTATGTGCCCTACACTGCGTTCTCCGCAAAGAAAAGCTACCTGAAGGAGAACAAAGAGACGGTGCAGGCTTTTACCAACGCCCTGCAGAAGGGGATGGACTTTGTGCAGAGCCACACCCCCGAGGAGATCGCCAAGGCCATCGCCCCGCAGTTTGCGGAGACGGATCTGGAGACGCTGACGGCCATTGTCAAACGGTACTACGATCAGGATACCTGGAAGGAAAACCTGATCTTTGAACAGAGTTCCTTTGATCTGCTGCAGAACATCTTACAGGACGCAAAGGTGCTGGAAGAACGGGTTCCCTATGAGGAGCTGGTGGATTCTTCCTTTGCGGAGGAAGCGGCAAAGTAGGCGTAGCGGCTGTCGAAGGGGCTGCTCTCCGGGGCCTCCTGCCGGTAGCGGTCTACAACGGCACAGGCCTGTTCCACGGGTAGCAGCGTGCCTGCTCCGGCCACACAGCCGCCGGGGCAGGCCATCCCTTCCAGAAGATAGCCGTCGTATTTTCCGGCCTTTGCCAGCTGTAAGAGCTTGCGGCATTCCCGCAGGCCCTGCGCCCCGGCGGTCTTGATTTCCATGTCGGGGTGGGTCTTTTTGATGGCGTCGGCCACCGCTTTGGCAACGCCGCCGGAGACGGCAAACCCGCGGCCCGCGGCGGTGCCCTCGTTCATGGGCTCGCCGTCCGGCAGGGCGGCAAAATCGATCTGCTTTGCATCAAACATTCCCATCAGCTCCTCGAAGGTCAGCACGAAATCCACGTCGGAGCGGATGTCCTCCCGGATCGCCTCCAGTTTTTTTGCGGCGCAGGGGCCCACGAACACCACTTTGCAGCCGGGGTGCTCCTTTTTCTGCAGACGCGCGGTAAAGACCATGGGCGTCAGGGTCATGGAAATGTTTTTAGCCTGGGCGGGGAACAGTTTGTGGGCCATAGAGTGCCATGCGGGGCAGCAGGAGGTGGCCATGAAGCTCTGCTGGGAGGGAACTTTTTCCAGAAAGTCCCTGGCTTCCTCGATGGTACAGATATCCGCGCCCACGGCGACCTCCACCACCCGGTCAAAGCCCAGAAGCTTCATGGCGGCTGTAAATTTCTCCGGCGTGGAATCCTTTCCGAACTGCCCGGCGAAAGCGGGGGCCACGATGGCGATCACCTGGTCGCCCCGCAGGATGGAGGAGATGACCTGGAAGATCTGGCCCTTGTCCACGATGGCCCCAAAAGGGCAGTTGACCAGACACTGGCCGCAGGCCACACACCGGCTCTGGTCGATCACGGCGCGGCCCTGGGCGTCCGATCCGATGGCGTCCATACCGCAGGCGGCCTGACAGGGCCGCTCTAAATAGATGATGGAATGGTAGGGACAAGCCTTGGCGCATTTGCCGCATTTGATGCACTTGTCCTGGTCGATCTGGCTCTTGCCGTTGACAAAGGAGACGGCGTTTCTGGGGCAGACCCGCTGGCAGGAGGCGGCCAGGCAGTTCTGGCAGCTTTCCGTCACCCGGTACTGTCTGGTGGGACAGGCGTGGCAGGCGTAGGGGATGATGTTGACCAGGGGCGGTTCATAATACTGCTCGGCGATGGCAGCCTGATCCATTCCGTCCGTCATCAGGGTGCGGCACTGGACCGGGCGCAGGGACAGCCCCATGGCCAGCCGGATGCGCTCTCCGGCGATGGCCCGCTCCAAAAAGATGGATTCCCGGTGCAGGGGCCTGTCCCCGGGGACGATGACAAAGGGCAGATCCTCCACCTTGGAATAGTCGCCGCCCTCATAGGCCAGGCGGGCCACCTCGGTAAAGACTTTCCTTCGGATTTCAGTGATCAGAGACGGTATGCCGCGCATAAAGCTCCCTCCTAAAATAAAATTCTTAACATAAAAAACTAAAACAAAAAAGAGGTACATGACTATGAAAAAGAAAACAATCTGGATCACACAGACAGCCGTATTGACCGCATTGCTGGTGGTCTTACAGGCAGTCACCAGAGGATTTGGCCAGGTGGTGACGGGCTCCTGCGTCAATGCCGTGCTGGCGCTGGCGGCGCTGACCGCAGGGCTGGCAAGCGGCCTCACGGTGGCGCTTCTCTCCCCGGTCTTTGCATTCTTTTTGGGGATCGGGCCCCAGCTTTTGCCCCTCGTTGCAGCCATCGCCGCAGGCAACGCAGTTTTCGTCGCCATCCTCTGGGCGGTGGCGGGAAAGCGGGGCGCTTCGTGGCCGCGCCGTCTGATGGCCTGGGCCGTGGCGGCGGTCTGCAAGTTTCTCGTGCTGTATCTGGTGGTGGTACAGTTTCTGTGCCGTATCCTGCCCCTTTCGGAAAAGCAGACGGCGACCTTTTCCGCCATGTTCTCCTGGACGCAGCTTGTGACTGCATTGATCGGCGGCGCGATAGCGCTTCTGGCCGCACCGGCGATCCAAAAGGCCCTGCAGGGCAGGGGTGGGACGGCCTGACGCCATCTTTCTCATTTTAGAGGAAAAAAGGGCAAGTTGCAAGGCCGGAAGAAAAAAACTTCTTTCCTTTTTTCGGAAATCTTAAAAAAGATTTTCACAGGATTTCATTTTTGGCTGGTATCCTGTCAAGGCAGGCGGAAACTGACAAAAGACAGAAACCGGAAAAGGGAGGAAGCGTATGAAACAGAGAAAAACGGCTGTGGGGAAGCTGGCGGCGGGGATCGGGATGGAGCTTTTGCTGGCCCTTGTTTTCACGGGCTGCGCGGGAAGCGGCCGGGCGGCGCAAAACACTGTGCCCTCCGTCCCTGCCGTGGAAATACAGGAGAGGGTCTCCGCGGAGGAAAACCTTTCCGGGGGCGCGGCGGAAGGGTCTGACAAAAGCGCGGCTGTTGTCTACCGGGGGGAGACCTTTCAAAAATCTGTGTTTGCGGCAGGGGGCGCCATGCTGTATCTCTACGGCATCGGGCCGGACGGGGAGTATTTCCTGGGAGGGATGCAGCAGGAAGAGGACGTCTTTTTAGCGTATGACGTGGACATGGGCGAAGGGATGCGGGCCTTTAACATGGCTGTGGACGGACAGGGGCGCTGCCATATCCTGTGGATGAGCGTGGAGGCAGGCGAACTGGAGGGCCGGCATTTTGATCAGATCACCTATGAAAAAAGCTGCATCACAGTCATAGACAGCCAGGGAAGTCTGGAAAAAGAATTGGATGTGACAGGCATCTTTTCCCAGAAACAGGGCAGGCCGCACTGCTTTGCAGTGGACGGGGAGGGACGGTATTACTTTGAAAACGGCAGGAAGGTGATCCAGATCTTATCTGACGGGGCCCAGGGACAGGTCAGGGAAGCTGACGGCGGGATAGAGGCCATCGGGACAGGGCGCTCCGGGGAGGTCTTTTTGATCCTTGAGACGCAGGATGGCGCAGAGCAGCTGGCGAAGCTGGAGGAAAGCGGCATTGTGCCCTGCAGCGCTAAGCTGCAGGAGGCAGACGTCATATACAGCGGCATCTATGCCGGGACGGATTCGGAACTTCTGCTGTTCAATAGAACAAACGGGATATGGGCCTGGGACGGCCAGGAAGTACAGCTGCGGGTGCCCGGAAGCAGTCTGCCCGTGTCGGGGGAAAAGATCAACGGATACGGGATGCTTTCGGACGGACGCGCCTGTATCCTGTCACAGGAAGACGGGGAAACAATTTTTTATTACATTCCTTCGGGAAGGTGAAGAAAACGCATAAAAAGGTGGGATGAAGATTGAAAATTAAAATTTTCAATCGCGAGATTTGTGTCCGCGCGCTGCTTGACACAAACTCGTTATGCGCAAAGAGCAGCGCGGAAATGAGGTATAAATATGAAGAAAAAAGCGGCGGCCTTTTTTTGCGCACTGTTTCTCCTGGGGCTTTGTGCCTGCGGTGGGAGGGGCCCGGAAAGCGCTCCTTCCGGGAAGGTCACTCTGATTCTTGGGTCGTTTGACGAGGACGCATTCCTTTCCAGGCAGATAGAAGCCTACAATCAGGCGCACACCGACGTGCAGATCGAGACCAGGAAGTATGTGAGATCAGACCAGCCCCAGAAAGACGGCATCCTTAAGCTGCAGCGGGAGACCGTATCCGGGGAGGGGCCGGATCTGATCGACTTTGGAACCGGGTACAGCACCAGCGATGTGGCAGGGGACTATACGGAGGATTTATTTTCCTATCTGAGCCCCGGAGAGCGGGAAACTTATTTTGAAAACGTGCTGGAGGCGTTCTCCTGCCGGGACGGCCTGTACGCCATACCCTTGGGATTTACGCTGGAAAGCCTTGTGGGAAAGGCCGAAAATCTCATGGGACGCACCAACTGGAATATCGGGGAAATGATGGAATGCTACGGCAGTCAGAAGGAGGAAAGGCTTTTGTACCCCGGCGCATTCCAGCGGGACGTCTTTGCGACCCTCATGACGGGGAGCCTGGACTATTATATCGACTGGGAGACGGGGAAATGTAGTTTTTCGGGGACGGAATTTGGCGGCGTGCTGGAATTTTGCAGGGATTTTCCGGCACGGCTGGAATTGGAGGAGGATTTTTCTGCAAAGCAGGCCTTTCTGACCGGGGAAGCCCTGTTGCTGCCCATCCGTTTTACCAGCGTCTATGACGTCTGTCGGGCGGAGAGTATTTTTGACGGGCAGGAGGTCGCCTATATCGGCTTCCCGGTGGAGGGCGTCTCAGGAACCATCTTAAAGCCCTGCGGGCCGGTGCTGGCCATCAGCAGAAGCAGTGACCACAAAGAGGCTGCCTGGGACTTTATCCGCTGGTGTTTGAGCGCATCCGCCCAGGGCGGGCTGTCCTCCGGCTTTCCCGTATGCCGAAACGCCCTGGAAGAGCAGCTGGCGCAGGCCATGGAAATAGAGTACGAAACGGATCAAAGCGGCGCCGTCAGGCCGGTTGCAAAGGCGCAGGTCATTTTTGAGGGAGAAGACCCGGCGCCCATTTACTGCATCACCCAGGCCCAGGCACAAAGCCTGCTGGAGCTGATCGGATCGGCGCAGATCTGCAGCATGGTGGATCGGACGATCTACAACATCCTGATGGAAGAAGCCGAGTACTATTTTAACGGCGCAAAGAGTCTGGAGGAAGTCAAAGACGTGATCCAGTCGAGGATTTCCATGTATGTGAGCGAGCGGATAGGGTGAGAGGACTTTTGCGTCTGTGTTGCCGGCGCCTGGCACAGCTTATTGTTTTGGCGGAGATTGTACGAAATATGTTTTTGTGTGATAGGATTGTAAGTTGTGAAAAAGTGTGCCATAGTAAATGGGACAGATCATGTCAATTATTTCACCAGGATGAGATGAGATGGAAACCCCACTGGCATGGGCGGAAATATATCTTAAAGATAGGGAGCAATGGAAAATTCAAAGTGTGGTGCGTGGGTCGTCAACACATCTTTTGCAGAGGTTGTGTCCGGTTAGAGAAAAACGTACTGCATTACCTGGGTAAGGAGGATAAATAATAAGATGGCAGATTTCGAGCTTGCAACCTATGAGGACATCTATTTTGAAATAAAAGAAGCCTTGATCCATTCAAGAAACCAGGCGTACACCGCTGTGAATTTCACAATGGTACAGGCGTACTGGCAGATTGGCCGCATCATCGTGGAGCATGAGCAAAAGGGAAATTTGCGATCCGGCTATGGAAAGTCTGTGCTGCAGGAGTTGTCCAATCGACTGACAGAAGAATTTGGCAAAGGATTTTCCGTGCGGACACTCCAGCAGATGAAAAAGTTTTATGTGATGTTTCCAAATACGAACGCACTGCGTTCGCAATTGACATGGACGCATTACCGTCTGCTTTTGTCGGTGGAAAACGAGCAGGCGCGGCAGTGGTATATGGATGAAGCGGCAGCAGCCGCATGGTCAAGCCGCCAGTTGGAACGGCAGATTTCTACACTGTATTATGAGCGCCTTCTTGCAAGCAGGGAGAAGGCGCCGGTCAAAGCGGAAGCCGATGAATTGATGGCGCCGCAGGAGGCAGAAGAGTTTATCAAAGACCCGTATGTGTTGGAATTCCTTGATCTGAAAGATTATCCGGCTCTGCGGGAATCCGATCTGGAGCAGGCACTTATCGACAAACTGCAGGAGTTTCTGTTGGAACTTGGGCGGGGTTTCTGCTTTGTGGCCAGGCAAAAACTGATGCGTTACGAAGATGAGGACTTTTACCTGGATCTTGTTTTTTACCATAGCATTCTGAAGTGTCATGTGCTGATCGACTTAAAGATTGGCAAGCTGACACACGGTGATATTGGGCAGATGGACAGCTATATTCGGATGTTCGATGCCCTCTATAAAAATGCAGATGACAATCCGACGATAGGCATTATCCTGTGTTCGCAGAAGAACGAGGCAATCGTGAAATATTCTGTCTTGAACGATGCCCAGCAGATTTTTGCGTCAAGGTATCGGCTGGAACTGCCTACTGCCGAAGAACTGCAGCGTGAAATTGAAATTGAGCGCAAACGGATTGAGAAGCAGGAGGATAGATTATGAGTGAATTAGATATAGTCAAGGCATTGATGGAATTAGTAAAACAAAGTATTGATCACAATCCTAACTATTCAGAATGGGAGAAATGGTGGAGAAAATGCGGTATAGAGGAAACGGAGGAATTGGCCAAAGAGTATTATAGGCAGCAACAGAATTGAACAACCATACAGTCTACTTTGACGCGCTAAACGCCAGCTTCCTGCCCGGTGGAAAAAAGAATGGATTGGAGAAAAAATATGAACCTTAAAATAGGATTTTTGCAGATTCTGCCGGGGAAAAGCCTCGAAGAGAATTTTTTGATCGGAAAAAGAGCCTGTATTGAGGCAAAAGACAAGGGGGCGGATATCGCTCTTTTCCCAGAGATGTGGAGCGACGGGTACGACCTGCCGCAGAAGGATGAAAGCCTGCATCATCTTGCCGTGGAAAAAGAAAGCGCTTTTTTGAGCGGTTTTCGGGATCTCGCGGCCAAACTGCAGATGGCAATAGGGGTAACATTTCTGGAAGCGCACAGCCCGAAGCCATTGAATTCCGTTGTCTTTTTTGATCGGACGGGCAAGGAGATCCTCCACTATTCCAAGGTGCACACCTGTGCTTTTGATCTCGAGAAAGTATTGGACGGCGGGGATGGATTTTACACCGCAGATGGATTTTACACCGCAGATTTAGACTTTGGCAGAGGTACCGTAAGGATCGGATCTATGATCTGCTTTGACAGGGAGTTTCCGGAGAGCGCAAGAATACTGATGCTGAAAGGGGCTGAACTGATTCTGGCTCCGAATGCCTGCCCGATGGAAATCAACAGGCTGTCCGCTTTGAGAACAAGAGCGTATGAAAACATGGTCGCAGTGGCGACCTGTAATTATTCGGAGGGGCATCCCGATTGCAACGGACGTTCCACCCTTTTTGACGGTGTTCCGTGGCAGTCGGAAGGCGTCAGAGATATGTGCGTTTTTGAAGCGCCGGGGGCTCCTGGCGTTTATGTCGCAGAGCTTGACCTGGATCGTCTTAAGGATCACAGAAACAGAGACGTTATGGGCGACAAGTACAGGCGCCCCGGCAAATATGCTATTTTGTCAGAGGAAACCGTCTGTGGAGCGATTGGAGGGGATTTTTCTATACCTTCCCAAGACATCGGGGCAATTCGGCAACAATAGGCTGCGGAAAAGAACTTTGAAATGGGTGGTAAAAAGGACAAAAAATATGTAGAATATAATCAGTCGCCGCAGTTTTTGATCTGTGGCTGACTTGCGCAGAAAAATCTGTTGACGGAAGTGCTGATAAATGCTAAGATATTCATGAAAAGGGTGTTGCCGTAAAGCAACGGTTCGCCTTGGTTAATGATTACTTATCAAAAAAGCAACCTAACTTTGGTCGGAGCGGTTGCTTTTTTGATGTCTTTTATTTGTTCTGGTCTGCCGGATACTGATTGTCGTGACGATGATGCTGATGATCGTCGCTACAATACCGACAAGTTCCAAAATCATTCCGAACATCAATAGTACTTACCTTTCACTGTATTTTCCATATGTATCCCCTCCTTCGATACAGGAAGTTCTCAAAATGTACTCATTTTGGCAAAAGGCGAACCGCTACCCGTTTTGGCAACACCCATATATATTCTAACATAATGAAAAAGTTTTGCAAGGTATAATGGCAAATAAAATCTTATTTGATTTTGCCAATCATTTGATTAGAAATCTGGGGCTGATCGACACAAGACTGGATGCCATTGTCCGACTGGAATAGAAACTACATGAAACTAACAGTTGATTTTGTGAAAAAATACATCCATTGAATCCAACCGTTGTTTTTGCTATAATTCAACCAAAAAGTGAAAGGACAGTGTTGGAGATGGCGAATCTTTTGAGTGAAAGGATTGCGGCCTTGCGGAAGGAGCGGGGCCTTACCCAGGAGCAGCTGGGAAAAATGACAGGCGTATCCTCCCAGGCCGTGGGCAAGTGGGAGAAAGGCGGTGCGCCGGATGTGGAGCTTCTGCCTGTTTTATCCAGACAGCTGGGGGTGACGATTGACGCCCTCTTTGGTCTGAATGACGGAGAACAGATCAGCGCAGAGGACATAGTGCGGAGGTGGATCATCACTGTCCCGCGGGGACAGAGACTGAACGAACTGTGCCGTCTGGTCTGGTCTGCTGTGGGAATGGTCGTTCTGCCGGATGACAGCGGCGGGGAGTTGTATGAATTTCCGCGGGAGAGCCGCTGTGAAAGAAATATCGGCAGGGCGGACGATACGCCGTTTTTCGCACTCAGACAGGTGTCCATATATCAAGAGGATGGTCTGATGATAGGGGTCAACGCCGAGGATATGTCCTTTGTCACGTTATGGCCGGAGCCGGAGGCGGGCTATGAAGCGTTTCTGGCGAAAAACAATCGGTACCGGGAGATCTTTCGTGCGCTGGCAGAACCACATTGTCTGGAGCTTTTAGAGTATCTGGAGAGCAAACCTGCCCGGGACAACCGACGTTATACGCCGGGGGCGGTGGCAAAGGCTCTGGGGATCAGTAAAGAGGAGGCTACACGCGCTGTTGAGACGTTGGCAGAAGTCGATCTGCTGGAACTATCCGAGCTGGAGACGGAGAACGGGCCCATCCCCTCCTTCCGAATGTGGGAAAACAACACACTTGTCCCATTCCTCTATTTGGCCCGATGCCTGGCCCAGGGCCGGCTTCCCAACACCGTGGCGGGCCGGAAAGCACCTGTCCTGCGGGGCGAGAAATGGAAAGAAGGAGAAGACATGATATGATATACTATCTGAAAAAATTCTGGAAGCGGAATCTGACGGTCATCGTGATTCAGCTTGTGACATACGCACTGATCTCCCTGCAAAGCCTGATTCAGATGCAGACTTTCCAAAGTCTCATTGAACTGGATTTCCGTCGGATGCTTATTTTTACAGGCATAAGTCTCACCGGCTGGGGAGTCATATGCCTCATGCAGGTTTTTGGGGGGATATCCGTTTCAAAAGCGATCTGGGCCATGAACGGCCAGATCCGCCGTGACATATCCGCTACCCTGCTTTCCAAAGGCCGACAGGACTACCATGCGCAGGATACGGGAGAATATTTATCCTGGCTGACGAGCGGCGTCGAGCGCATTGAAAACTCCGCGTGGGACTCCTTTTTTGGCCTCACCGCCTATATCTGTATGGCGCTCACCGCCATGGTAACCCTGTTTTCCGTGCACTGGTCGCTTTTGCCGATGTCGCTGGTAAATGCCCTCGTTCTCCTGCTGCTGCCCAGGCTGTTCACGAAAAAGATGCAGCATCTGGGGGATGTCTGTGCCAGGGAACAGGCCGCAGCCACGGGAAAGCTGAAAGAACTGCTGGGCGGATTTGACGTCCTTTGTTTCTTTGGCCGGCGCAGCCTTTTTCTCCAAGGTATTTCCCATGCCAGCGACCAGATAGAAAAGCCCCGTTATGAGCAGTCCCGCGGGCAGGCGGTGATAGCTTCCGGAATCATCGGGTATGCCAAATCCTTGACGGGAGTCGGCCCGACGCTGCTTGTAGCATTTCTGTCGATCAAGGGGATCATCCTCCAGGCAGCTTTGGCAGGTACCGGCAATCTATTTTCTTCCGTTTCAAACGGTTTTGAAGGAATCGCCAGCCTGCGCCTGTCCATCGCCGCGTCAAAAGCGTATTTCGACCGCATCCAGATCCACGCGGACGGAAGCGGGGAACATTCCGGGCTTTCGGCGGTTCCCCCGGTGCAGGACGCAATCACGTTAAAAGACGTAAGCTTTCGCTATGAGACCAAACCTGTGCTGACCAATGTGTCCCTCCGCTTTGAGAACGGGAAAAAATATGCTCTCACCGGCCCCTCCGGCGGTGGGAAGTCCACCCTGCTAAAACTCCTGCTGGGCTGGCTTTCGGACTACGACGGCACAATCTGCTTCGACGGCAGGAATATCAAAGACTTCACCCCGGAACAGCTGCAGGATCAGATGAGCTATATTGAACAGGATGTGTTTCTGTTCAATATCTCTATCCGGGACAATATCACCCTGGGAGAAAAATTTTCCGAGGCGCAGATGGACAAAGCCCTGCGAGAGAGCGCGTTGGAGGGCGATCTGCCCGGCTTTGAAAACGGGTTAGACACCATCGTGGGCGAGAATGGCAGCAATCTCTCCGGCGGCCAGAAACAGCGCGTGGCCATTGCCAGGGCGCTGATCTACAATCGCTCTATCCTTCTTGTGGACGAGGGCACCAGTGCGCTGGATCAAAGAAATGCAGACATTGTGGAGGAGAGCCTGCTTGCAAACCCGGAGCTGACGCTGATCCTGGTCAGCCACCACCTGTCAGAAGAGCGCAAGGCAAAATTCGATCAGGTCTACGACCTGGGCAGCAAAGCGGTACAGGCTTAAGGGGTTCCTGGGGGCAAAAAGGTTTGCATCCAGTAAAAAGTATTGAGAAAGAAGCCGGAATCTGGTACAATATGTATGGCTGATTCCGCAGGATTTACGGGGAATGGGCGCTCTGAAAATTTCAGTTGTGGGGGGCTGTGCCTGCGCGCTGCAGGGCGGGGGAATCGCCTGGCACAGGATCGCTTAAAACAGAGAGCAGCGCGGGAATGGAGACAAAAATGGGTCTGATCAAAGCGGCGAAAGACGCCTTAGGCGGCCTGATGGCCGACCAGTGGCGGGAGTATTTCTACTGTACGTCCTTAAACAGCGACACGCTGATGACGAAGGGCGAAAAGCAGGTCACCAAGGGGCGCAACAGCAACACCAAGGGCAATGACAATATCATTTCCAACGGCTCCGTCATCTCGGTGAACGCAGGGCAGTGCATGATTATCGTGGATCAGGGCAAGATCGCAGAGTTCTGCGCGGAGCCCGGTGAGTTTGTCTACGATGCGTCCACGGAGCCTTCCCTGCTGTACGGCAATCTGGGGGAGAATATCAAGAAGACGTTCTCGCAGTTTGGCAGAAGGTTTACCTTCGGGGGCAATACGGCCAAGGATCAGCGGGTGTATTACATCAATACCAAGGAGATCATGAACAATCTCTACGGCACCCCCAATCCCATCCCTTTCCACTTTGTGGCCAGAAACACGGGGTTTGAGCTGGAGACCACGGTAAAGTGCAACGGCCAGTATACCTTCCGGATCATAGACCCCATCCTGTTCTACACCAACGTGGCGGGGAATGTGGAGGAGGACTACAACAAAAACGACACTCTGTCGGGCATGATGAAGGCGGAGCTTCTGACCAAGCTGCCCATGGCGCTTTCCAAGATCGCCGCCGAGGGCGTGCTGCCCTATCAGGTGCCCATGCACATGGAGGAAATCACCGATTCCCTGAAAGAGGGGCTGAGCGTACAGTGGGCCCAGACCCGCGGCATCGAGGTGGTGTCCATGACCATGGCGGCGCCCATCGTTCCCCAGCAGGATCTGGATAAGATCAACAAATGGAATGACACGGCGGTGCTCACAAACGCCGGCATGGCGGCGGCGAGACAGACCGAGGCCTACACCAAAGCCCTGGAAAATATGGGGAATGGCGGAGACGGGGAAGGCGGCAATTCTTCCGCCGTAAACGGGGCCATGGGCATGATGGGAATGGCCATGATGCAGAATATGATGAACAACGGCATGGGCAGCCTGTTCGGGACGCCCCAGCCGGGCCAGGCGCAGCAGCCCCAGCCCATGAAGCCCGCCAGCACTGTGGCGGAGGGCGCCGTCTTAGGCTGGACCTGCAGCTGCGGCAAACAGGATAACCGGGGCAAGTTCTGCCAGGAGTGCGGGCTGCCCAAGCCTGCGCTGGACGGCTGGACCTGTGCCTGCGGCCATGTAAACCAGGGCAAGTTCTGTCAGGAGTGCGGGCGAAAGAAGCCGGAGGGCGCGCCGCTGTACCGATGCGACAAGTGCGGCTGGGAGCCGGAAGACCCCACGAAGCCGCCCAAGTTCTGCCCTGAGTGCGGAGATGTCTTTGACGACAACGACAGGATGTAAGGAATGTAAAAAATGCCGCAGCAGTCTGGGACAGTTTCGGCTGTGCCCGGCTGCTGCGGTCTGACTGTCCAGGGCCGGGCGGCAGCGCCGTTTCGGATGGCTCTGGGCAGTTGTCTATCTGTGGAGCCGTTTGAACGGCAGCAGGAGAGGAAGGATGGATCGGGCGGTATGGAAGGGAAGATCGTTGCGCTTACACTGGCGGCTGTCGCACTTGGGGCAGGATATGCGGCCTATCGGAACATCCGCAGGAAGGTGCGGCAGTTTTCCCGGGCCGCTTTTGGGACGTCGGATCTTCTGCAGGGCTTACAGGGCGTGGAGCGGGAGAGTGAGGTGACGCCCAAGTCCGTGTCGGCGGCCACCAGCATCTGCCTGCCCAACATCCTGCGGGATTTCCCGGAGTTCCAGTACGACGAGATGAAGCGGCGGGCAGAGAATGTGCTGACCTCCTTCCTGCGGGCCCTGGATGAACAGGACGAGTCCCGGCTGACGGAGGGGACAAGCGAGCTGAAGGGGCAGCTTGCGCTTCGGATCGGGATGTTAAAGGACGAAGGCAGGCAGGAACACTATGAGGACATCCGCATCCACCGCACGGAAATCGCCTCCTATCGGAAAGACCGGGGCAGGTGCAGCGTGGTCTTCCAGACTGCCCTGCAGTACCGCTTCTGGGTGGAGCGGGACGGACAGGTCGTGGAGGGAGCCCGGGAAAAGCTGCGCCAGTGCAGGTACAATGTGGAGCTTTTGTACATACAGGACAGGGATCTGGTGGAGAACCAGGAGGAGGCAGGCCTGGCCATGAACTGTCCAAACTGCGGGGCGCCCCTTCCGCAGCTGGGGGCGAAGGTCTGCGCCTACTGCGGCTCCCCCGTCGTGGCGTTTAACCTTCGGATCTGGAATTTCAGCAATCTTCAGGAAGTGAGATAAACAGAGCATGAGTATTTACGATACTTTGAACAAAGAACAGAAACAGGCAGTGGCCACGGTTTCCGGCCCCCTTCTTCTGCTGGCGGGGGCGGGAAGCGGGAAAACCAGAGTGCTCACCCACAGGATCGCCTATCTGATCGACCAGATGGGCGTCAGCCCCTGGAATATCCTGGCCATCACCTTTACCAACAAGGCGGCGGGGGAGATGCGGGAGCGGGTGGATCGCCTGGTGGGGTTTGGGGCCGACCAGATCTGGGTTTCCACGTTCCATTCCGCGTGTATGCGGATCCTGCGCAGGCACATCGACAGGCTGGGATACGACAACGGGTTTACCATCTATGACACAGACGATCAGAAGGTGGTGATGAAGGACGTCTTAAAGCGGCTGGAAATCGACCCCAAAGCCTATAAGGAGCGGACGCTTCTTTCCGCCATCTCCTCCGCCAAGGACAAGCTGATCGGCGTGAGGGAATATGAGCGGGAAGCGGCGGGAGACTACGGCAGGGCGGTGTACGCCAGGGTGTACCGGGAGTATCAGGAGACGCTTCGGAGAAACAATGCCCTGGATTTTGACGATATCATCGTAAAGACGGTGGAACTGTTTCAAAGCTGCCCGGAGGTGCTTGCGTCTTATCAGGAGCGTTTCCGGTATATCATGGTGGACGAGTATCAGGATACCAACGCAGCCCAGTTTGAACTGGTGCGGCTTTTGGCAGATCAATACCGCAACCTCTGTGTGGTGGGGGACGACGACCAGTCCATCTATCGGTTCCGGGGGGCTGACATCCGCAATATTCTGGATTTTGAGCAACATTTCCCGGAGGCGCAGGTCATCAAGCTGGAGCAGAATTACCGCTCCACCCAGTCCATTCTGGATGCGGCCAACGCGGTGATCCAAAACAACACGGGGCGCAAGGAAAAGGCGCTGTGGACTGACAGGGGGGCGGGCAGCCGGATCCGTTTCCGGCAGTTTGACAATGCCTATGAGGAGGCGGAATTTATCGCGG
The DNA here is from genome assembly GCA_947594835.1 of uncultured Acetatifactor sp. Lineage (GTDB taxonomy): Bacteria > Bacillota > Clostridia > Lachnospirales > Lachnospiraceae > Acetatifactor. The sequence continues at coordinate 29,282 of CANQEH010000028.1, forward strand.
ACGATATCCTGTCAAGCGTGCGCCGGGAGGGTGCGAGGTATAAGGACTGCGCGGTGCTCTATCGGACCAACGCCCAGTCCCGCCTGTTAGAAGAGCGGATGATCCTGGGTGGGATCCCTTACAATGTGGTGGGGGGAACCAACTTTTATGCCCGGATGGAGATCAAGGATATTCTGGCTTATTTAAAGACCATCGACAACGGCAGGGACGAGGTGGCGGTGCGCAGGGTGGTCAATATCCCGAAACGGGGCATCGGCCCGGCCACCATGGAAAAGCTGGAAGATTACGCCCAGCTCCACGACATCAGCCTCTATGAGGCCATGCGGCAGGCCCAGGACATTATGGGGATGGGAAAGGCCGCGGCCAAGATACGGCCCTTTGTACAGCTTGTGGAAGATCTGCGCAGGCAGGCCGGGCAGCTTACGGTGGCGGAGCTGATCAAGGAAGTGGTGGAAAGGACAGGCTATGAGGCCTATCTGCAGGAATACGACGATGAGAGCGCCGAGGACAGGATCTCAAACGTGGACGAACTGCTGGCCAAGGCCGTGTCTTATCAGGAGAGCCACGAGGAGCCCAGCCTGACGGAGTTTCTGGAAGAGGTGGCGCTGGTGGCGGAGATTGACAATGTGGACGGCGGGGACGACAGGGTGCTTCTTTTGACCCTTCATTCCGCCAAGGGGCTGGAATTTCCCAAGGTGTATCTGGCGGGCATGGAGGATGGGCTGTTCCCCAGCTTTTTGTCCATCGCGTCGGAAAGCCCGGAGGATGTGGAGGAGGAGCGCAGGCTGGCCTATGTGGGGATCACCCGGGCCATGGACGATCTGACCCTTACCTGTGCCAGGATGCGGATGGTGCGGGGGGAGACCCAGTACAATCCGGTGAGCCGTTTTGTGAGAGAGATCCCGGAAGCGCTGCTTGACCATGCGCCGTCCGGCGGAAAGCCCCAGGGAGGGACATTTTCGATAGACAGAGAGCCCTCCGGCCTGCCCTTTGGGGAGAGGGCAGATGCCCGCCCCAAGGCCCTCAGCCGTCCCCGCACCACACCGGCTGCGGACAAGCCTTTCATCGCCCGGGGGATCGGCAGCCTCAACCAGCTGGCAGGGATCTCCAAAGGCGCTTATGCGTCTGCGCCGTCGGAGCCGGATTACGGGGAAGGGGATCGCGTGTCCCATGTGAAATACGGAGAGGGAAAAGTTCTCAAAATGGAGCGGGAGCCCCGGGATTACAAGGTGACGGTGCTTTTCGACCGGGCCGGGCAGAAGGTGATGTACGCTTCCTTTGCAAAATTGAAAAGAGTGTAGTATTTTTTGTGAAAATGTGATATTCTATAGAGGAGATTGACAGGCAGCCTGTCAAGGATGGAGGTATCCGATGAAGAAACTGGAAGACTTGATGGATCTGGTAAAGGTAAACGAGCTTTTGAACAAAAAGCAGGAGCCGCCCAAGAAAAAGTGCAGCGCGGTGGTGTGGGTGCTGGCGGTGGTCGGCGCGATTGCAGCGGTGGCTGCCATTGCCTATGCGGTGTACCGTTATCTGAATCCCGATTATCTGGAGGACTTCGAGGACGAGTTTGAGGATGATTTCGAGGATGAGGACGAGGACGCGGAGGAGGATTTCTTCGTGGACGAGGGAGAGAACTGACTGAATGAAAAAGGGACAGGTATTTGAGGCAAAGGTGGAGAGGGTGGATTTCCCCAACCGCGGCATTGTGCAGACAGGGGAGGGCGCCGTCATTGTCAAGAACAGCCTGCCCGGTCAGAAGATCAGATTTTGTGTCAATAAAGTGAGAAAAGGGAAGGCGGAAGGCCGTCTGCTGGAGGTTTTGGAGAAATCCCCTCTGGAAGCTGGCTGTCCGTGTTCCCATTTTGGCGTGTGCGGAGGATGCCTGTATCTCTCCCTGCCTTACGAGGAACAGCTCCGCATCAAGGAAGCCCAGGTGAAGCAGATTCTGGACGGCGCGTTAAGGGGACAGGAGAGCCCCTGGCGCTTTGAGGGCATTCAGGCAAGCCCCAGGGCATACGCCTATCGGAACAAGATGGAATTTTCCTTCGGGGATGAAGAAAAGGGCGGGCCCCTGACGCTGGGGCTGCACAAGCGGGGCAGCTTTTACGATGTGGTGACAGTGGAGGACTGCCGTATCGTGGAGGAGGATTACCGCCTGATCTTAAAAACGGTGCGGGACTATTTTGCCAAACAGGGCGTGGGCTATTATCACAAGCTCACCCACCAGGGGTATCTGCGGCATCTTCTGGTGCGGAAGGCGTCGGGCACCGGGGAGATCCTGGCGGCGCTGGTGACCACTTCCCAGGCGCCCGGCGGCGTCCAGGGCTTTGGCGGGGATGAACCGAGCGGGGAAAAAACTGCCTGCGAAGGAAACTGCTGTGAGGCGGCGGGGGACGGGTCGGACACAGGGGCTTCAGAGCGGGCCGGGTCTGAGGACGGCGGGGAAAAGCGCCCGTGGCCGGAGCAGGAGCTGATACAGGGCTTTCTGGAGAGTCTGCTTGCCCTGGAGCGGGAGGGCAGGCTGTCCGGCAGATTCGCGGGTATCCTGCACATGGTAAACGATTCCCAGGCGGATGTGGTAAAGAGCCAGCGGACGGAGGTGCTCTACGGCCGGGACTATTTTTACGAGACTCTGCTGGGCCTGCGGTTTAAGGTTTCGGCCTTTTCGTTTTTTCAGACCAATTCCTACGGCGCAGAGGTGCTCTATGAGACGGCGCGGGAGTATGTGCGGGGCCTGGGGCGGCAGCGCGGCGGGGTGATCTACGACCTTTACAGCGGCACGGGAACCATCGCCCAGCTGATGGCGCCTGCGGCGGAAAAGGTCATCGGCGTTGAGATCGTAGAGGAGGCCGTGGAGGCCGCCCGCAGGAACGCGCAGGAAAACGGCCTGGCAAACTGCGAGTTTATCGCCGGGGATGTGCTGAAGGTGCTGGACGGCATCGCGGACAAGCCGGATCTGATCATCTTAGATCCCCCCAGGGACGGCATCCACCCCAAGGCGCTGCCCAAGATCATATCCTACGGAGTGGAGCACATCCTGTACATTTCCTGTAAGCCGACCAGCCTGGCCCGGGATCTGGAGGTGTTTTTGGACGGGGGCTACCGGGTGGAGAAAGCGGTGGCGGTGGATCAGTTCCCGTGGACGGGGAATGTGGAGGCGGTCTGCCTATTGTCCAAACTCAATGTCGAGCATCATATTGAGGTGGAACTAAACCTAGATGAGATGGATCTGACGGCGGCGGAGAAGAAAGCTAGTTATGAGGAAATCAAGACATATGTGATGGAGCATAGCGGACTAAAGGTAAGTAATCTTTATATTGCGCAGGTTAAAAGGAAATGTGGGATTATTGAGAGGGAAAATTACAATAAGGAGAAGTCGGAGAAAGCAAAACAGCCACAATGCCCGCTGGAGAAAGAGGCGGCGATTAGGGCGGCACTGGAGTATTTTGAGATGATTTAAGGGAGGTTTTCTAATGGATCAATCTAAAATTATAGCAAAGTGTATGGCTATTGCACAATTGAATTATTTGTATATACCATATGAAGGACAGTCAATTCTTAGTTTATATGAAGCAGGTGGTGTTGAAACGAAAACAAAGGGGATATGCCATTATTGTTCCACAGATGTTTTGGAAAAAATCATTTGCAATGGCAGTCTGCGCTTTACGGATATAAGATGTTTAAAAGACACAACAGAGTTTGTAGGGATTATGCAGATTATTGAATCTGTTATTCGGGACGAAAATTATAATTCAAATTTTAAGGAGTTTATTCTTAATAGTAAAACATTGCAAGAACTTAGGGAGTATGAACAATCTTACTTTAAAATTGGAGAAGAAACTCATATACCCGAAGAAAAGCTATATTGTACATATACTTGTTCTCTTTCAACAAATGATGATTCTATTAAAATGTGGAATGAATATGCAAAAGAGGGTGTTAATGTTTGCTTTGATTTTGCATGGAATCTTTTTGCTGGAATAAAGATAACGGATACAAATATCAGTCAAAAACTAGATGATAATATTATTATGTATAAAGGATTGATTATATATGATGAGGAGGAAAAGAAAAATTGTGTAAAAAAGATGTTTAACAGTCTTGAGGAAGTCTATTTAGAAATACAGAATTTGAGAGATCGGTACGAAAATTACCTCTTATATGCGTTCAAAGAAGCTGTTAATTATATGCGTTGCTTTTTTAAAAACAGGAATTATGATTATGAGGAAGAATATCGAATCGTGCTAAAAGTCCCGAAAGACATAATTAAATTTCGTCACATTGAAGGAAAAATAAAAGATATAGGACTTGATGAGAAAGATAGAGATTATATTGATTATGAAATACAGCGAGAAAGTATTAAACAAGTGGCAATCAGCCCATTTTTTAGTAAAGGTGATGCTGATAAAGCTGAATGTGAAACTAACGCGCTTTTTCGGTTAAATAAATTAGAGCGCGCTAAAACGGTACAAATGTCTTTATTTCCGTTCAGTAAGCCACTGACTTCTCGCTTTAGAAAAGATTTTATTGAAAATCTTGCACTTGGAGTTTTACAATATTGTTATGATAATACATACAATGGATTTTCTGTACACGATGCACCGGATATCAGTAATGATACAAAAACAGTGGGAATAGAAGTTACGGAAGCTGTTTCTGAAAATGAGGCATGTATTGCAGGAGAATTTACAAAATATCGTTTGGAAAGCAATGTGGAAATTAAAGAAAGAAAAAAACAGCTTATTGAAAATCATGGTGGAATATTAGATGATTTAGGACTATTATATCCAGTAACAGATGGTAATTTTGAAAAGATAATTATACAAAGTGCTCTACGCAAAAAAATGAAAAAATTGCCAGGATATAAAAAGAAAGGTTTTAAGACAATTGGCTTATTTATTTTTTTGAATGGTATGCCAATACCAGCGCGGCTTGAGACATTTAAAAACTATTTTGATGAAGTACTGAATGAATATAATGAAAAATATGATATTATTTATTTTGGATATTCATATGGGCTAATGGAATATGATGTCGTGAAAGGTAATATACAAGCTCAAGTTATTAACAGAGCAGATTATGACAAATTGCAATATGAGGCGAGGTTAAAAGTAGAAGCAGATATTAAATAATGAATTATAAATAGACTACAGGAGAAACAAGAGATGAGCGGATTTGAACAACTACTGCTTGATTTCAAAAACATGGGTCAAAGCAAGGCACAGCAAGGAACACTCTTTGAATTGCTGATGAAAAAATATTTTTTGACCTGCCCCCTCTATGCGGAAACTTTTGAAGCTGTGTGGACGTGGGTTGAATTTCCATATAACGGCGGCAAGCATGATACCGGTATTGACCTTGTTGCCAAGAAAAAGGACTATGATGAATACTGCGCTATTCAATGCAAATTTTATGATGAAAACTACCCTGTATCTAAAGCGGACGTAGATACATTTTTATCCGCATCGGGGAAGCCGTTTTTCATTGATGGCAAACCTATGCGGTATTCGGAACGCATCATTGTTTCAACTACTGACAAGTGGAGTTCAACTGCTGAAGACACCATTGAAGGCCAGTTGCCACCCGTTACCCGTATCAGGTTAAAAGATCTGAAAGATTCTGGAATTGATTGGGATTCATTTTCACTGAACAATATAAATGGAATGAAACGGGATGGGCGCAAGCAGGAGCGTCCTCACCAAACAAAAGCAATCGAGGCTGTATTAAACGGTTTCCGGTCTACAGACCGTGGCAAGCTGATTATGGCTTGTGGGACTGGTAAAACCTTTACTTCATTAAAAATTGCAGAAGCAATCACAAACGGGACAGGAAATGTACTATTTCTTGTGCCCTCTATCTCTCTGCTCAATCAAACCTTGCTGGAATGGTCTGCTCAGTGCAAATATGATTATAGTGTATTTGCAGTCTGCTCCGACCCGAAGGCCAGTGCGTCTTCAGATGAAGGAGGGCGAGTTTCTGATACTATCATTCCAGCTACAACAAATGTTGAACGGCTGATTGCATACTATACATTTGGCTGGTCAGAAACAAGGATGAAGCTGTTTTTCTCAACATATCAGTCTATTGATGTAATTTCCAAATTTCAGAAGCACACAGGTTTAGTATTTGACTTGATTATTTGCGATGAAGCGCATCGTACCACCGGCGTAACTTTAGCCGGTGAAGATGAAAGCGACTTTGTAAAAATCCACAATAATGATTTTATCCAAGGGAAAAAGCGTCTATACATGACGGCTACTCCACGCATTTATGGTGATGAAAGCAAAGCAAAAGCCAA
>CANQEH010000029.1 GCA_947594835.1 uncultured Acetatifactor sp.
CAAATAGATTATAGGGAGAGACGGCATTGACTGAACGCCTAAGGCATAAACGAGATTGTTTAAACAAAGATAAGATTGCGTGCTCTCAAAGTCACACTTATTTGTGCTTGAAAAGGCGGACTACACATATAAATATGCGGTCATCCGGTAAGCCGGACAGCCCACTCACCTCCCCGTGATTTGTAGTATACCGAGTTCCCTACAGGAAGAATTACAAAAGAAAAAGAAGCTCAGGAAAACCATTTTCATAACGTTTTGTGCCTGAGCGAAGCGAAAGGAATGGGATATAAATATGCCTTATAGAGAAGTGGTTGAGCAACGTTATAATGAAGTGTTTGAAAATGAGTATACAAATCTGTTAAATGGAAGAACTTCAAATAGTGCTATGGAGAGTGCTGAAAGAGGCGCACAGCATAGCGCAATGCTGGTTACATTTACCGAGATGTATGAACGATATCATGAAACGGAAAACGCAGCCCAAATATGGAATGCAATATACTCCTCTCATTTAAAGCGAAAGACGGGTAATTTTTCGGCTGATAATCTCAATGAAGAAATAATTGAAAAAGTTTTGTCTGGAGCACAAAGTTGGAAGAAGTGCAGTGGTCATGTATTTGAACATTATATTGTGGAACAGACGAGGGAGCGCCTGGCACAATATAATATACGATTTGTCCTGCAGAAAGAATTAACCAATATGCTTCAAAATAACCAGATTACAAATGAAGATGATGATAATATTGGGCAGATGGTGGCGAGCGATGATTTTGACATATATGCTATTGTGAATGTAAATGGCAGTAATCTGGTGTTTGGATGTGTCCAGGCAAAAACGAGTATCCGTGATAGAGTGGGCAGGGATAGGGATTTTTCGATTCCCGCTATGGAAAGGCATTTTTGGTCTGCGGCTGTTGTGTTAGACGGAACATATTTAGCAATGCCCAAATTTAGTAAAATGGTCAATGGCGGCGGTGAAACTCAGTATATGGAAAATGGATGGCATGGGATGTACGCTATGTCTAACATTGACACGAATGACAGGATATATAAGGATGAGCATTTAGAGTTGCTTGTTGAGCACGCAAGCGTGGCATCACATAAATTTACATCCGCGCGACAAAGATTTGACAGGTATTGGCGGGCGGTGCAAAATATTTAATGGAAAGGCAGTTCCCCTGTTCCTGCCCCCTATATCTGTTCTGCAGCAGTTCCATTGCCTCCAGCTGGACGGTCAAGGAAGTGTCCCCTGAACCTATGGCATAAGTTTTTATGAAAAACAGAGAAATTTTCTGCCCGTGCCCGGGCCTTTGCATCTGTCTGTGTGCTAAGGGCAGGGCGCATCTTCTTTATAGAGCATAATGACAAAACTGAACCAAAACCGTGTAAACTCACTATAGTGCGTTTACCTTTTCGCTTCTTTCCCCTGCCACAACCCCTGTTCCTCAAAGGTCTTCCGCAGGGTGTTCAGCACGCGCTTTTTGTCGCTGCTCCAGAGAGGGGCAAGCAGCAGGCGGCGGGGGCCGTCGCCGGTGAGACGGTGGATGACCATTTCCGGCGGGAGCAGCGAGACACATTCCGCCACAAACTGGCAGTAGGTTTCCGGGGAGTATGCGATGTGATCCGGCGTGACTGCGGGCAAAAGACCCTGCCTGTAACGCCTGCCAAGCTCCGTCCCATCCAGCACATGGAGCAGCTGCAGCTTGATGCCCTGGATGGGCATGGACGCCGCGTAGGAGACAGAGGCGCGCATCATGGAACGATCCTCCCCCGGCAGCCCCAGGATCAGATGCGTGATGACGGTGATCCCATGTGCCCGCAGGGCGACGACAGCTTCCTCGTACTGTGCCAGGGAAAAACCGCTTCGGAGGGCGGCCCGCGTCTTGTCGTGTACTGTCTGCAGCCCCAGCTCCACCCATACCGGCTTGAAGCGGTTTAACTCAGCAAGCAGCGCGATCACCTCTGGGGGCAGGCAGTCGCACCGGGTGGCGATGGAGAGAGCTGCGATCTCCGGGGGGAGGAGGGCTTCCGTAAACATCCGGCGCAGCCTGTCTACCGGCCCGTAGGTGTTGGTATAGGCCTGAAAGTAGGCGATAAATTTGCGGCAGTCTGATTTGGCGCTGATTCTGGTCTTCGCCTGTGCGATCTGTTCCTGGATGGAAAGCTGGGGAGAAGCGGCAAAATCGCCGGAACCGCCGGCGCTGCAGAAGATGCAGCCGCCAGTTCCGACAGAACCGTCCCGGTTCGGGCAGGTCATGCCGCCGTTTAAGGAGAGCCGATAGACCTTTTCTCCAAAGGTCTGCCTGAGATGAAAGTCCAGGGAGTGATAGGGAAGCTCCCCCCAGCGCCGCGGGGCTTTGCTGTGGATGCTGTCTTCTGTCATGTCTTTTTCCGCTCCGTTCTTTGGAAAGAAATGGAGATGGCAAATGCGATGAGCGCCTTTGCCTGGTTTCTCTGTTTCAAGTATCATCAGCATGGCACGATTCCGTCATGGTGTCAATCAAATCTCAAAAAATCACCTGATTTTCCGGCGGGCAAAAAGGTACTTGTCCAATAAGAAATCTTTCGGTATAATATATTCACAGGAAAGCACTATCGCACCACAGAGAAAGCGGGCAGTCAATTTTTCACAGCGACAGGCCGCAGCGGCCTGTGACGGCGGGCCTGCGGCAGAGCGGCAGAGTCGGTACCAGACAGGGCAAAAAAATGCTAAGGACAAAAAATCAAAACAAAAAAGCACAATCCGGCGATCCTCCTCCCTCCATCGACACCCTGATCCTCATCGGCAACGGGTTCGATATCTGGCAGGGGCTTCCCACCTGTTACAGCGCATTTGAAGCGTATTATCACAAGCACCGGGACGAAATCCTGAAAAAATTACGGATCAGGAAACACCGGGTGTCTGAGGCGGATGGCAAGCCCGTTCTGGACGAGGGCGGCAATCCCCTTGCCTTCAGCGATGTGGAATTGCTGTATGGGGATCCTTTTGACCCTGACGCCAGGCTGCCCTATACATTCTGGAACAGATTCGAGGATTCTCTGGATCAGCTGGACGCCCAGCGGCTGAACGAGTACTTTGGCAAGGAAGCCGAGGGCTTAAAGGAGATGCGCAAAAGCGCCCGCAATGCCCGGCGCATCCTGACACAGGCTTTCTGCGACTGGGTGACGGGCATCAAGATAGACGACAAAGACGAGGGATACCGCTTCGGGAAAAACTGCCTGTTTGTCAATTTTAATTATACGGATACCCTGGTCAAGCGGTTTCACATTGACCCGGCAAAGGAATACCATATCCACGGGGAGGCGGCCCATCCGGGCTCTATCATATTCGGCCACGCGACCCATCCGGAATATCCTTTTGGGGGCTTGTTCCGGCTTGGCGGCAGGTTCCGCGGGCTGTACTTTGTCGAGGATGTTTTGTACCGCACGGACAAGCACGTGGAAGACAATTGGGGCGATTTGTGCGTCTTTCTCGCCATGTACGGGGTACAGGCCAAAGCCATCCGCAAAATCTATGTGCTGGGACATTCGTTCGGGGACGCCGACATGGAATATTTCAGGCACATCGTGAACGCGACCCAGGGGATTGAGACGGACCCCGAGGCGGATCTGAGCGGCCAGGAGAAGGAATATCTGGATCACATGGATCCGATGGAAGTGTATTACATGAACATACAATATGCGGTTCACGGCGGCTATCGCGCTATGGGGATCCTGCCGAACGCCTTTCCGCCCATCCTGGAAGGGGATGAAGAAAGCGAAAGACAGCTGCGCCTGGAGACGGCAGTGGTGCGCCGCCGATTCCTTGCGGAACAGCGCGGGCGTGACGAGCAAAGAAATAAAGCCTTTCTGAAACTCCTCGGGCGAGGCCGCAAAAAGCCCCGGAGACAGGCTCAGGGGGAAGCTGCCGGACAGGAGACTGCCGTGCAGGAAGAGGACTGCGCTGGCTCCCAGGGTTTCCCGGAGTGGCATATCTCTTATCACAGCCCGGAGGACAAACAGCGGATCGGGGCGATGATGCATCAGCTGCACTGTGATAATTTCACGCTGTATCCCACAATAGACGAATGTATCGCGCCGTTTGCCCGCATCGACGGAAAAGACAAGCCCTGACAGGGTGCAGATGCGCTGTTTGGGCGGCGCGGAGGAGAAGATACCATGGTTACCTATACGATAAACGATCTGTTATTTTATTTTCTGTTGTATGCGTTTTTGGGCTGGCTGGTGGAGGTGGCCTATTACTCTGTAAAGGACAGGCATTTTGTCAACCGCGGCTTTATCAGCCTGCCCTTCCAGATTCCCTGCGGCATATCCTTTGCCCTGCTCATCCAGGCTCTCCCTTTTCTCGGGAAAAATTATGTGCTCCAGTTTATTGCCGCCGCGATAGTCTTTGCCGTGATCCAGAGTCTGACAGGCGTGTTCAGCGAAAGGGTGAGCCGCCTTTCCCGCTGGAACAGCGAGTCGTCCTTTACCGGGTCGAGGAAAAACTGGCTGGAGCTGTTCATCCGTGCGGCCTTTGGCCTTTTGATCTATTATGTGGTGCATCCCGTGCTCCTGGCAGGGGTGTCTCTGATGCCGCGCTGGATCCTGCTACTTCTGGTCTGGGTTGGGATGGGGCTTTTGGCGTTTGACTTTGCCGCCATGCTCTATGCGGTGCGTTTCCGGACGGATTCTGCGCCGGAGGAAATCGCCCGGGCGCAGACCCAGCGGTTTGCCGACCGCATCACCCGTCATATCTGGAAGCGCCTTTCCCGGGCGTATCCGGGCATCGAGAGGGAAAGCGCCCTGTGGGAAGGGGAAAAAAGCATCGTGTTTGCCAAAGGGCTTTGCTGGGACAAGATCATCTGGATCTTTTTGAGCTGTGCGCTGCTGGGGGACATCATTGAAACGTTTTACTGCGGCCTGGTGGGCGGGCACTGGATGAACCGCTCCAGCGTGCTCTACGGGCCCTTCAGCTTTGTGTGGGGGATCGGCGCAGTGGTGCTGACGGTAACGCTGCACCAGTTTGAGGAGAAACCGGACCGCTATGTCTTTGTAGGCGGGTTTTTGATCGGCGGAACCTACGAGTATCTGTGCAGCGTCTTTACGGAACTGGTCTTCGGCACGGTATTTTGGGATTACAGCGATATGCCCTTAAACATCGGCGGACGGACGAATGTGCTGTTCTGCTTTTTCTGGGGGCTTTTAGCGGTGGTCTGGGTCAAGATCCTCTGCCCCCGGCTGAACCGGGGCATCGAGAAAATCCCTCCGTTGGCGGGAAAGATCGTCACCTGGGTCATTGTATTTTTCATGGCTTGCAACGGGCTGCTCACGGCGGCGGCCATGGTGCGGTATCACACCAGGGCGTCCAGGCCGGAGGCAGACGGCGCGGTGGAGGCGTTTTTGGACTGGCAGTATGACGACGCCTATATGGAGGCCCGGTGGCCGAATATGATCGTGGCGGACAGCGCCTCACAGGCGGGGGAGGATTGAACCCTGTCGTACGGCCGCGGGAAAAGGCGGCGGAGGATGGCGACGCGCCCGAGTGGCGTCAAAAGATGCACATTGGAAGCCCGATCGGGAGAAAGCCGGATCAGGCGGTGGAGGACGGCTGCGCCTGGGGCTAGGAGGCGCGTATATTCTGGCTGTTTCCGGGCATCCTAAAGGGCATGAAGACGAAAATGCAGTTGAAATTTTTTGACTATTATGTTCTGCTCTTTTTCCTGCTGGCCTTTGTGGGCTGGCTGTGGGAAGTGCTGCTCTATCTCGCCACCGACCATGCGCTTATCAACCGGGGCGTTTACAGAGGGCCTTATCTGCCCATCTATGGGACGGGAGGGCTCCTTCTGTGTGTCTGCCTGCAGAGGATCCGGGAAAGGCCGTTTCTGGTTTTCGTCAGTTCCATGCTTCTGAGCTCCCTTCTGGAATATTTTACCAGCTTTTTTCTGGAAAAGCGCTGGGGCCTGCGCTGGTGGGATTACAGCGGCCATACCTTTCAGATCGGGGGGCGGGTCTGCCTGGCGGGGGCGGTGCTCTTTGGGCTGGGAGGCACCCTGCTGGTCTGCTGGTTCCTTCCCCTGTACCAGCGGTGGTATCAGCGGATTCCGTGGAACTGGCGGGCTGGGCTGACTCTTGTGCTGTTGGCGGTCTTTGTGCTGGATGCGACCTACTGCGCCCTGCGGCCCAACGTGGGAGAGGGGATCTCCCAGGACGCGCAGTTTGTCATGGGGTCTGGGGTGACGGGGGGCCAGGGATGATCTGACGGATGGTGTACCAATGACAAAGTATGAGGTGTTGAAGACATATTTCGGATATGATTCCTTCCGGCCCGGGCAGGAGCTGCTCATCGACAGCATCCTGCAGGGACGGGATGTGCTGGGCGTCATGCCCACCGGCGCAGGAAAGTCCCTGTGTTATCAGGTGCCGGCCATGCTCCTTCCCGGCGTCACGGTGGTGGTGTCTCCGCTAATCTCCCTGATGAACGATCAGGTGCGGGCGCTAAATGATGCGGGCATCCATGCGGCGTACATCAACAGCGCCCTGACGGAGGGGCAGATTGCCAAAGCGCTGCAATATGCGGCCCAGGGCCGTTACAAGATCGTCTATGTGGCCCCGGAACGCCTGGGAACCTATGGTTTCTTACGTTTTTGCACGTCCGTGGACATTTCCATGGTGACGGTGGACGAGGCGCACTGCATTTCCCAGTGGGGGCAGGATTTCCGGCCCAGCTATCTGAAGATTCTGGACTTTGTGGCCGGTTTAAAAAAGCGGCCCGTCTTAAGCGCGTTTACCGCCACCGCCACGAAGGAGGTGCGGGAGGATATCTTAAATGTGCTGGCCCTTGAGAATCCCCAGACTTTGGTCACAGGGTTTGACAGACAGAATCTCTACTTCGCCGTGGAGCAGGTGCGCCAGAAGGATCGATTCCTGCTGGACTATCTGCAGGCCCATGCGGGGGAGAGCGGGATTATCTACTGTGCGACCCGCAAAAACGTGGACAAACTCTGGACGTTTTTAAACGGCCAGGGGCTGCCCGCAGCCCGGTATCACGCCGGTATGGACAACGGGCTGCGGAGGGAAAACCAGGAGGACTTCCTCTATGACAGAAAGCCTGTCATTGTAGCAACCAACGCCTTTGGCATGGGCATTGACAAGTCAAACGTCCGCTATGTGCTCCACTACAATATGCCCCAGAGCCTGGAAAATTATTATCAGGAAGCGGGCCGGGCGGGACGGGACGGGGAGCCGTCGGAGTGCATCCTGCTCTACTCGCCCCAGGACATCGTCATCAACCGCTTTCTCTTGGAAAACAAGGAGGACGCTGCAGAGCTGACGGTACAGGAGCAGGAAACGGTGCGGCGCCGGGACGAACTGCGTCTCAGGGCGATGATCGGCTACTGTACCTCCACCCGCTGCCTGCGGGATCATATTCTGCGCTATTTTGGGGAGGAAGGGGTTGACCGCTGCGGCAACTGTTCCGCCTGTCTGCGGGAGTACCGGGAGGAGGACGTGACGGATGCGGCGGTTGAGATGCTGCGCTGCGTCAGGGAGCTGCGGCAGCGCTTCGGCGCCAACATGGTGGTGGGTACGCTCCGCGGCAGAGACAACGCAAAGCTGAAAAGCTATGGCCTGGAGCGCTGCGAAAGCTATGGGAAGCTGGAACATTTGGGGGAGGAAAAGATCAAGGACGTCCTCGGCCTTCTGCTGCAGGAGGGCCTTTTGTATGCAACGCCGGACAAGTATGCCCTGGTGAAGCTGACCCCCCAGGGGAATGAGGTTTTGAAAAAATATGAGTCGGCCATTGCGGGGGAGGAGGGCGCAGAGCCGGTGAAGCTTCTGCTGCGCACGCCCCTTGCGGAAAAGGAAGCCGGGGAACCGGGCGGGAAAGCCGCCGGAAAAACTGGCAGAGGAAAGCTGTCTGAGAAGCTGACAACCCGGGGGATGGAGCTGTTTGAGCGCCTGAGAGCCTTAAGGGCCCGGCTGGCCAGGGAGGAAGGGCTGCCCCCCTATATTGTCTTTGGCGACAGGACGCTTCTGGACCTGTGCGTCAAGGTGCCCCTCAACCGGGAACAGATGCTGGACGTCACCGGCGTGGGGGAGAACAAATACCGGCGCTACGGAGAAAAGTTCCTTGAGGAAATTGCGGCGTTTACAGGCGGAAGGCAGGAAAAACTTTTCTTTGGGGAGCCGCAGGAGGAAAAGAAGACGGCGGGCCGCCGGGGGAGACAGCAAAAGGCCGCCTTTTCCCTGACCAGGGAGCAGGCGGAGGGCTTTCCCTACCGGGAGGAATATCTGGCGCCGGAACTGGCGGAGGCGCTGATGAGCCTGGTGGATCCGGCCTCTGTGAAGCGTGTCACGGGAAGCGATATTTTCTCCGCTATGAAGAGCCTGGGCTATGCGGGGGAGCGATACATAGAGGGGCGCATGGTGAAGACCGTGTCCGAAGACGGCCTCCGGCATGGCCTGCGGATGGGCCAGAGGATCAGCCGAAGCGGCGGCGCTTACGAGGATCTGTACTATGACCAGGACGCCCAGCGCATGATCGTGGAGAGCTATGTGGCGGAGCCGGAGCCGTAAGGGCCGGGGAGACGGGCACGGGAAAATACGGCTTCCCAAACGGTCGTTTCTGCGTTACAATAAGCGGGCAAAGTGTCGTGGGAAAGACAGCCCCAGCGGGGAATCGGGAAGAGAAAAGAGAGAAAAGACATGAGGGAATTGACGGCGTTATTTCTAGCCTTTGCCAAGATAGGCGGTTTTACCTTTGGGGGCGGATATGCCATGCTGCCGATCCTGCAGCGGGAAATCGTGGAAAAACGGGGCTGGGTTACCGAGGAAGAACTGACGGATTACTATGCCATCAGCCAATGTACCCCCGGGGCCATCGCCGTAAATACCGCCACCTTTGTGGGCTGTAAGAGAAAGGGCGTGCTGGGGGGCGTGGCGGCAACCCTTGGGTGCATTGCCCCTTCCGTGGCGCTGATTACGCTGATCGCCGCCTTTCTGGTGCATTTTGCCGAGTTGGCGTGGGTGGAGCATATCCTGGCAGGAATCCGGGTCTGCGTCTGTGTGCTGATCTTAAACGCAGTGCTGCGTCTGGGCGCAAAATCGCTGCACGGCCTCTTTTCCTGGAGTCTGTGCGGGATCGTTCTGCTGGGGAGCATGGTCTTTGGGATCTCCAGCGTGCTGCTGGTGGTGGCCGCCGGGCTGGCGGGCGCAGTGTGCGGCGCCCTGCGGGAAAAGAAAAGGGCCGGATATTAAGCGGAATGGAGTAGTATGGGACTGCTGTTTCAATTGTTCTGGGATTTTTTTAAGACAGGGCTTTTTGCCATCGGCGGCGGCCTGGCAACCCTTCCCTTTCTCTATGAGATGCAGAAGGGCACGGGGTGGTTTACCGTGGAGGATATTACCAATATGATCGCCGTGTCGGAGGCCACCCCCGGGCCCCTGGGCGTGAATATGGCAAGCTATGTGGGGTATCTGACAGACGGGGCCGGCGGAAGCCTTGCGGCCACACTGGGGCTGGTGGCTCCGTCGGTGCTGTGTGTTCTCCTGGTCTTCCGGTTTCTGAAGCGGTTTCAGGAAAACAAAACGGTGCAGCATATCATGCAGGGACTGAGGGCGGCTTCCGTGGCCATGATCACAGCGGCGGGGCTTGGGGTGGCCCAGGTGGCGTTTATGGGACAGGGGAAGCTTGACTGGATCAACCTTGCGCTGGCGGCAGCGCTCTTTGCAGTGACGAAGCTTTGGAAAAAGCACAGTCCCATCCTGCTCATCCTCCTGTCGGGGCTGGCCGGGTATCTCTTGAAGCTCTCGTAAGCGGGGACTGTACAACAAAAACAGGCGGACATATTGTCCGCCTGGTCTTGCCCGTTTGATTAGTTTAAACCTTCCAGATTTTAAGGGTTTTGATGAGTTTTGCTTTGTCCTTTTCATCCATCTTGGAGAGCAGCTCCAGGATTTCATTGTCCAAAGCAGTCCTACGGTATTCCGGCTCCACTTTACCGATCAGGCAGTCCAAGGAAATGTTCATCAGTTTTGCGTAATACATCAAAATACGCAGTGACATGGCCGTGCGGTTGTTCTCCACATTGCTGATATAGCCGGGAGTTACGTTCAGCGCCTCTGCAACTTCCGCCTGAGTCAGCCTCATCTGGATGCGAAGATCTCTGATCTGTGCCCCGAGATCTTCAAATTCTTCTTTGTTAGTGCGCATACTCCGCCTCGATTCTGCGCTGCTTCATATACTGCAGGCCTGTGAGCGCAGCGCAGACACAGGCTTGCGTTGTTCCTTGTGGAGCCATACAAAAAGTATATAATATTTTTTGGAAAAAGAAAATCTAGTATTTCCATTCTATCTATGATATAACTATAATGAACCCGATTTTTCCCTATTTTTCGGGGTTTTCAGAGTTTATCAAATCGTTAAAAAGTTTTCGATGGGAGGAATGTTTTTTGACAAATGATTTTTCCAAGGGGAAAGTATGGCAGAATATTGTGTACCAGGCGATCCCGTTGATCCTGGCACAGATGGTGCAGCTTTTGTATAATGTAGTGGACAGGGTGTATATCGGGCATCTCCCGGGGGCGGACAGCCTGGCGTTGACGGGCATCGGGCTGGTCTTCCCCCTGACCGCATTGATCGCGGCGTTTACCAATCTGTTCGGCACCGGGGGCGCGCCGCTGTTTTCCATTGCCCGCGGGGCCGGGGAAACGGGGCGGGCGCAAAAAATCCTGGGGAACACCTTCACGATGCTCTTGTCCACATCGGTGATCCTGTTTTTCCTGTGTTACTTTTTCCGCCGCCCCATACTGTATCTGTTCGGGGCCAGCGACGACTCCTACCAATACGCCGATGAGTATCTGCGGATCTACCTGTTCGGCACGTCCTTTTCCATGCTGTCCACAGGGTTAAACGGCTTTATCAATGCCCAGGGCTTTCCACGGACAGGAATGCTGACCACCGTCATCGGCGCACTATTGAACCTGATCCTGGATCCGGTCTTCATCTTCGGGTTCCACATGGGCGTCGGCGGCGCGGCGCTGGCCACAGTCATCAGCCAGATGACGTCCTGTATCTGGGTGTTAAAGTTCCTCACGGGCAAAAAGGCGCTTTTGACCATCCGGCGGAGGGATTTAAGACCGGACTGGAAGCTGACGCGGGAGATCACCGCCCTGGGAATGTCCGGCTTTATCATGCAGGGAACCAACTGTCTGGTACAGGTGGTGTGCAACGCCACGCTGAAAAGATTCGGCGGCGACCTGTATGTGGGGATCATGACAGTGTTAAATTCCGTCCGGGAAATCCTGTCGCTTCCGGTGAGCGGCCTGACCAGCGGATCCCAGCCGGTGCTTGGCTATAACTACGGGGCGAAATGCTATGACAGGGTAAAACAGGGGATCCGCTTTACGGCGGCGCTGGGAATCTGCTACACGCTGGCTGCCTGGGTTCTGATCTATTGCTCCCCCCACCTCATGCTGTCCATCTTCACGGAGGATCCGGCCCTGCTGGCTGCGGGGGAAAGCGCTCTGCGGGTATACTTTTTCGGCTTTTTCTTTATGGCCTTCCAGTTTACCGGGCAGTCCTCCTTTACGGCGCTGGGGTATTCCGGGTATGCCATCTTTTTCTCCCTGCTGCGCAAGGCCGTGATCGTGGCGCCCCTGACCCTGCTGCTGCCCCGCCTTGGCTTTGGCACCCAGGGCGTGTTTCTGGCGGAGCCTGTCTCCAACGCGGTGGGCGGGCTGGCCTGTTTTGTGACCATGTATTTTGTACTGTACCGAAAACTTGGAAAAGAAAGCGACCGCGAGGGACGGAAAGAAAGGAGGAGCGCATGAAACCGCTCAGGATGGCCGTGATCGGCATGGGAAACATGGGAAGTAAATATGCGGAGATGATCGCTGCCGGAAAAATTCCCGGCATGGAGCTGGCCGCCGTCACCAGGGTGCGCCCGGAGCGCATGGAGGTGCTTCGGGATATCCTGCCGGAGCAGCTGCCCGTCTACCCTTCCGCAGACGCGCTGTACGCCGGGGTGGACAGCGGGGAACTGGCGCTGGATGGGGTGATAATCGCAACGCCCCATTATGCCCACGAAAAGCAGACGGTGGACGCCTTTTCCAGAGGCCTGCACGTGCTCTGCGACAAGCCTGCCGGGGTCTATTCCAGACAGGCAAGGCAGATGCTTGCGGCAAAAAGGCCGGAGCTTGCCTATGCCTTTGTCTTTCACCAGAGGACGTTCCCCGTCTATCAGAAACTGCGTGAACTGGTGCAGGGCGGCGGCTATGGCGGGATAAAGCGCGTCAACTGGGTGGTGACGGACTGGTACCGCCCAAACGCCTATTATACGGCGGGAAGCTGGCGGGGGAGCTGGTCGGAGGACGGGGGCGGGCTTTTACTCAACCAATGCCCCCACAATCTGGATCTGCTGCAGTGGATCTGCGGGATGCCGGAAAGGGTGCAGGCCTTCTGCCGGGAGGGCAGATACCATCCCATTCCAGTGGAAGACGAGGTGACGGCGTATCTGGAGTGGGCGGGCGGCGCCACAGGCGTGTTCATCTCCTCCACCGGGGAGGCGCCCGGCGTAAACCGCCTGGAAATTTCCATGGACGACGCTCTGATTGTCTGCGAGGGAGGAAAGCTTCGGATCTGCGCTCTGGACAGGCCCGAGAAATGGTATCGGGAAAATGCCGTAAACCCCTTTGAGAAGCCTGTGGGCGTCTGGAGCGAAGTGCCCTGCAGGGAAGGGGAGCCGCCCTATGAGACGCTGCTTCGCAATTTTGCCGCCGCGGCGCGGGGAGAGGAGGCGCCCATCGCGCCCGGCAGGGAGGCGATCTGCAGCCTGCTTCTGGCCAACGCCTGCTATCTGTCCTCCTGGCAGGGGCGGGCGGTGGAGCTGCCGGATCCGGGGACGGCGCAGGAACTGGAATTTGAAGCGGCCTTTGAAGAATGGCTGGAAAGGAAAAAGGAAGATGAAAAAAGGTGATTTGGAGGAGATTTATCTGGCGGGCGGGTGTTTTTGGGGAACCCAGCATTATTTCGACTGTCTCCCCGGCGTGGAGGCCACAGAGGCAGGCTATGCCAACGGACGGACGGCCAACCCCACTTACGAGCAGGTCAAAGGGGAGGGCACGGGCCATGCAGAGACGGTGAAGGTATGCTACCACCGGGAGCAGATTTCCTTAGAGGAGCTGCTGGAGCAGTATTATAAGACGATCGACCCGGTGTCGGTGAACCGGCAGGGAGGCGACGAAGGGATCCAGTACCGCACGGGCATCTATTATGTGGATCCGGAGGCAAAGCCGGTGATAGACGCATCCCTGGCCAGGCTGCAGAAACGCTACCGGGAGCCGCTGGCCATAGAAGTACTGCCCCTGTCCAATTTTTACAGGGCGGAGGAGTACCATCAAAAATATCTGGAAAAGAATCCCGGGGGCTACTGCCATATCCCACAGGCCCTGTTTGGGGAGGCAAAGGCCTATCGGGGCAAAGCGGCCCAGGAAGGCGTCTCAAACAACAAGAAGCCAACGGAGACAGTCACATGAAAAATAGAAATTACAAACTCCTCATAGAATATGACGGGAGCCGTTACTACGGCTGGCAGCGCCAGCCCGGCCGCAATACCATCCAGGGGAAGCTGGAGGCGGTGCTCTCTGTCCTGTGTGGGAGAGAGGTGGAAGTCATCGGCGCAGGCCGCACGGACGCGGGGGTTCACGCAAAGGCCATGGCGGCCAGCGTCCTTTTGGAGACGGATCTGGCCCCGGAGGGGATCCGGGATTACTTAAACCGCT
Organism: uncultured Acetatifactor sp.; assembly: GCA_947594835.1. GTDB lineage: Bacteria > Bacillota > Clostridia > Lachnospirales > Lachnospiraceae > Acetatifactor. The sequence continues at coordinate 13,759 of CANQEH010000029.1, forward strand.
ATCTGCCGGAGGATATCGCAGTGCTGGAGGTCCGGGAGGCCCCGCCCAGGTTCCACGCCCGCTACAACGCCACCGGGAAGACCTACTGCTATACCTGCCATGACGGGCCGGTGAAATCGGTTTTTGACAGAAAGTACTATACCCGCCTGGAGGAAGCGCCGGATCTGGAGAAGATGCGCCAGGCGGCCGGGATCCTGCTGGGGGAACATGACTTTCAAAATTTCTGCGCCAATCCCCGGATGAAAAAATCCACCGTCCGCAGGGTGGATCGGATCGAGATCGTGAGGGAGGAGGGGTATCTTCGCTTTTTCTTCCACGGCACCGGGTTTCTCCAGAATATGGTGCGCATTCTGGTGGGAACCCTGCTGGAAGTGGGATACGGGCGCATGAGCCTTTCCCAGGTGCAGCAGGCTCTTGCGCCGGGAGAGTACCAAAAGGTGGGCCCTACCGCCCCCGCCCAGGGGCTCTGCCTGATCGGCGTGGACTATGATTGACGCGCCCGCAAATTTTTCCTTGCCTTTCCCTGCCCCATCCGATACACTGTAAAGTGTAACTTTATCTGTTTTCTTAAAACAATTTCACCAGAAAGGATATTGTGCCTTGCAGTCTAACAGAACAAAGCTACAGGAAAAACTGGCCGAGACAGGAAAGGCGGTGCTCCCGATTCTGGTCATCGTGCTGTTGTTATGCTTTACCATCGCCCCCATCTCCCCCAGCATCCTGATGACGTTTCTCATCGGGGCGGTTCTTTTGATCGTGGGGATGCTGCTTTTCTCAGTGGGCGTCGAACTTTCCATGACCCAGATGGGCGAGCGGGTGGGAACCACCATGACAAAGAGCAAAAATGTCTTTCTCATGATTTTTATCAGTTTTCTCATGGGCTTTATCATCACCATATCAGAGCCGGATCTGCAGGTTCTCGCAAAGCAGGTGCCTTCCATCCCCAACCTGGTGATCATTCTGGCGGTGGCGGCGGGCGTGGGCGTCTTTCTGGTGATGGCGCTTCTGCGTATGCTGTTTGGCGTCGCGTTGTCCCATATGCTTCTGGTCTTTTATGCGCTGGTCTTCGGCCTGGCCCTGCTGGTGCCGGGTGATTTTCTGGCGGTGGCCTTTGACTCCGGCGGCGTCACCACGGGCCCTATGACGGTGCCCTTTATCATGGCCCTTGGTATCGGTATCTCTGCCATCCGAAGCGATAAGCACGCGGCGGACGACAGCTTCGGCCTGGTGGCCCTCTGCTCCGTAGGCCCCATTCTGGCAGTCCTGCTTTTGGGGATGATCTACCACCCGGACCAGACGGAGAGCGTCTCGGCCTCGATCCCGGTCATTGACAATACGGTGGAGCTCTGGCAGCTGTTTGCGGTGGAATTTCCCACTTACATAAAAGAGATGGCTGTTTCCCTGTTCCCCATTGTACTGTTTTTTGCCATTTTCCAGGCGATTGCTAGGGATTTAAACAAGAAGGCTTTGATTAAGATTGCCATCGGCCTGGCTTATACCTATGTGGGGCTGGTGCTGTTTCTGACGGGCGTGAACGTAGGTTTTATGCCGGCGGGCAACTACCTGGGGCAGACCATCGCGGGACTCCCTTACGCCTGGATCATCATCCCCATCGGTATGCTCATCGGCTATTTCATCGTGCTGGCGGAACCGGCGGTGTTTGTGCTGACGGGACAGGTGGAGGAGATGACCTCCGGCGCCATCTCGGCAAAATCCATGCGGCTCAGCCTTTCCGTGGGCGTTGCCTTCTCCATCGGGATCGCCATGCTGCGGGTGCTGACGGGGATTTCCATCATGTGGTTCATTGTCCCGGGCTATGGGATCGCGCTGCTGTTGAGCTTTTTCGTCCCCAAGATTTTTACCGCTATCGCCTTTGACTCCGGCGGCGTGGCTTCCGGTCCCATGACGGCCACTTTCCTGCTGCCCTTTGCCATGGGCGCCTGTCAGGTGTCGGGGGGCGATATCATCACGGACGCCTTCGGCGTGATTGCCATGGTTGCCATGACGCCCCTGATCACGATCCAGATCATGGGGGTTTTGTTCCGGGTGAAGGAGAACCGGCTGCACAAAGGGATTCTGGGCAGACGGAAGGTGGGCCTGGAGGCCTTTGGCGATATGGAGATCATAGAATTGTAAGCCTGGGGCCGGGCGGCCTCTGGGAGAGTGGATGGGACTATGGGAAAATTGTACATGACGACGACCATTGTGGACAGGAAAAACGCCGTAAAGTATACAAAGCTGTATAAGGAAATGAACCAGGCCGTGACCTTTGTGGCCCTGGGGGCCGGTACGGCCAGGGGGGATATGCTGGACTATCTGGGCCTGGAGGCCACGGAGAAAACCGTGATCTTTTCCGTGCAGGAGGAAGAGGACTGGCAGGCCTTAAAGGACGCCTTGCGCCATAAGCTGCAGATCGACGCGCCCGGGGGAGGGATTGCCTTTATCGTGCCGCTTAGCAGCATCGGCGGGAAAAAAACGCTGCAGTTTTTACTGGCAAAAGACGAGTATCAGAAAGAGGAGGAATCCGTTTTGAAAGAAACCGCACATGATCTGATCGTTGTGATCGCAAACAGGGGGTACATCGAGACGGTTATGGATGCGGCCAGGGCCGCCGGAGCTTACGGCGGAACGGTCATCCAGGCCAAGGGCACCGGCATGGAACACGCGGAAAAATTCATGGGCGTTTCCCTGGCGGCAGAGAAAGAGATTATTTTTATCGTCACCAGGACGGAGCAGAAAAACAGCATTATGAAGGCGGTGATGGAGCAGGTGGGAACAAAGAGCAAAGCCCAGGCCATCGTCTTTTCCCTGCCTGTGACGGACACTGCCGGGCTGCGGCTGGTGGAGGACTAAGGGCTTTATCCTGGGCGGCCCTCCAGGGCCTGCAGAGGGAGGGGAAATGGCAGTCTTCGTCGTTTTGGCGGCGTGCATCTTTTTGGCCGACCTGTGGATCAAAAACCAGATGGAGAAAGGGCTGCGGGAGGGTGAAGTGAGACGGCTCTCCGGCGGGAAGATACTCCTTCGGAAACATCACAACAGAGGGATGGCGTTAAACCTGGGCCAGACCCACAGAGGGGCTGTGGCGGCGCTTTCCCTGGTGTTTACGGCGGCTCTGGCCGCAGTGTTTGTGCTGAGCCTGGGGCAGCGGGGCAACAATCTGCTGCGGGCAGGGCTTTCCCTCCTGCTGGGCGGCGCCTTTAGCAATACCTATGACAGGCTCCGGCGCAGGTATGTGGTAGATTATCTGAGTTTTGGGGTGAAATGGGGGAAATTGCGGGGACTGGTTTTTAACTTGTCGGATTTCTGTATTCTGATAGGCGCGCTTCTCGTGGTATTGGGGGCGGAGGGATGATCCCTCCGCCCTTTTGGACAAGCAATATTTTGCGGCAGGCCTATGCGGTGATCAGCGTCCCCGCCCTGCCTTTTACGGCTTCCTTCACATGGCTTAAGGAAGTGATGCGCACCCTGCCGTCCGGTACATTTTCCAGGTAGCTGACGGCGGCTTCGATCTTGGGCAGCATGGTGCCCGCCTCAAACTGTCCCTGGGCGATCAGCTCCTTTGCCTGGGCAGCTGTCAACTCTGGCAGGGGCGTCTGGTTTTCTGTGCCAAAATCCCGGTACACACAGTCCACCCCGCTTAAGATGATCAGCTCGTCACAGTGTAAGTCGGAAGCCAGCTTTCCGGCGATGGCGTCTTTTTCAATGACCGCGGAAGCCCCTTTTAGCATATGCTGCTGCTCGATGACGGGGATCCCGCCGCCGCCGCAGGCGATGACGATCTGTCCGGCGTCTGCCAGGGTGCGGATGGCTTCGATCTCAACAATGTCGATGGGCTTTGGCGCAGCGACCACCCGGCGGAACCCTTTCCCGGGGTCTTCCTCTACATAGTTGCCCTTCTTGATCTCAATTTCTGCGTCTTCCTTTGACATATAGCGGCCAATGACCTTGGTGGGCTCGTAAAACGCCTCGTCGTAGGGGTCTACGGTGACCTGGGTCAGAATGGTGCTGACGGTTTTGGAAATACCGCGGCTGAGAAGCTCACAGCGCAGGGCATTCTGGATATCATATCCCACATATCCCTGGCTCATGGCGGAGCAGACGCACATGGGGGCAGGGGTGTAGTCGATGTACACCCGGCGCAGCTCAGTCATGGCTTTGTGGATCATGCTGACCTGCGGGCCGTTGCTGTGGGTGATGGTGAGCTGGTAGTCTTCCTCCACCAAGTCTGCCAGCGCCCTGGCGGTTACCTTCACTGCGTCCCACTGTGCCTCTGTGGTATATCCCAACGCTTCGTGCCCCAGCGAGACTACAACCTTTTTCTTGCTCATACGGATACCCATGCCTTTCTTCTGCCTGCGGGATTTTAGGATGCAGACACAATTTGATAAATTCATTCTACATCATATCCGGCTGGTTTGAAAAGGGATATTTCTCAATTTCTCACAGAAAAAACGGTGAAAGGTTCCTCTGGCTTTTTGACGGCAAACGCGCTATAATAGTGCAAGCGAAAAATCCCGGAAGACTTGACAGGGGGCAGGAGGTAGCAGGATGTTTTTGCTTTGGAGCACATTGGCGGGGCTTGGCCTGTGGCTGGAGATTGTCTATCACTTCGGCGGCTTTGGCTGGGAAGTATTTAACCCCATATATGCGGTCTTTCTGATCACGGCCTGGGCGGCTGCCGGGACGCTGGCGGCAGGGCTTGCCCGGGGCAGGGTGAAGCGGATTGTCTTTTATGGGGCAGTCTGGCTGCCCCTTCTGTGGACAGCCGTCCAGCTGGTCTATCTGCACATTTTCAGACAGCCTCTGCTCTGGGAGATGCTGTTTCGAAGCGGCCAGGATGCGCTGGCCAACTATTGGCGGGAGGCGCTGCAGGGCGTCCTGGAAACGCTGCCGTCCCTTTTCTGGCTGTTTCTGCCCGCCGCGCTTTTGCCCTTTGCCCGGAGGATGTGGAACATACCGCTTCCGCAGTTTACCTCCCTGCAGGTGCTGCGCACGCTGGCCCTCTTTGCCGTAGGCTGCGCCGGCAGCTTTGCCGTGATGGGCATCGGAAAGAGCGCAGGGCTTGACTATTATGAGGAGTATCATGAGTTTTATGATCCTCTGACCGTGGCGGAGGAGATGGGCGTAGCCGCCACGCTGCAGGGCGATACGGCGGCGCATGGAAGGCGTTTTTTGGAAAAACTGTTTTCCTCTAAGGGCGCCGGGGGGGCCTCCTATGTGCCGGCCCTTTCCCAGGATGTGGCCCAGGAAGGCAGCCCCTTTGCCGTCACCGTTTCCGGGGGGAATCCGGCGGCCCGCGGGCAGGAATCGGAAAACGCGGTTGTCTCCCAGGTATCCGGCGGGGATGAAGACGGGGGACAGCCAGAGGAGCAGGAGGATGTGATCCGCCCCCAGAAGTTTTCCCTGGACTATGAACTGCTGCATCAGCTGGCGGACAACGACCATCAGGCCTGGCTGGCAGATTACATCCAGAACCAGACTCCCGTGACCACCAATGACTATACGGGGCTGTTTGAGGGATACAATCTGATCTTTCTGACGGCGGAGGGCTTTTCCTCTTACGCCATCGATGAGGAGCTGACGCCCACCCTGTACCGCCTGGCAAATTCCGGGTTTGTGTTTGAAAATTACTATGTCCCCCTTTGGCAGACCAGCACCAGCGACGGGGAGTACGTCAATATGACGGGCCTGATCCCGGACGGGCAGCACAGTATGTTTAAGAGCTCGGCCAACCTGATGCCCTATGCCCTGCCGGGGTTCTTTGCCGGGGAAGGGGTGGAGTCCTATGCCTACCACAACAACTCCCTCTCCTATTACGACAGATATCTGACCCATCCCAACCTGGGGTACGATTTCAAGGCCAGCAAGCTGGGGGATCTGGAGGAGGCAACCTGGGGCGGGAAGGTGTTTGCCATGGAAGACCCGGATCAGTGGCCGGCCTCCGACTATAACATGATGGTGGCTACCGTGCCGGAATATGTGGGGAAAGAGCGGTTCCACGTCTATTACATGACCGTCTCCGGCCACATGAACTATAACTTTAAGGGAAACGCCATGTCCGCCAAAAACCGGGATGCGGTGGCGAATCTGGAAATGTCCGACGGGGCGAAGGCCTATCTTGCCTGCAACATCGAGCTGGACAAGGCCATGGCGTACCTGCTTGAGCAGCTGGCCCAGGCAGGGCAGCTGGAAAAGACGGTGATCTGCCTAAGCGCCGACCACTACCCGTACGCCATGCCCATAGAGCAGTATGAGGAGCTGGCGGGGAGAGATTTGTCGGAGGGAAAAGACCTGTTCCGCAACAGCCTGATCCTCTGGAATGTGTCGATGGAAGAAAATCCGGTGTATGTGGACAAGGTCTGCGGCGCCATGGATCTTCTGCCCACCCTTTTAAACCTCTTCGGGTTTGACTATGATTCCCGGATGTATGCGGGACGGGATATTTTCTCGGAAGGGGAAGGGATGGTCATCTTCAACAACCGGGATTTTGTGACGGATTCCGTCACTTTTATCGAAAAGGGAGACATCGCCACCTGGCGCCAGGACGATCAGGGGAACGACCTGATCCCGGACGGGGAGAAAGAGGCCTATCTGGCGGCGGCCAGGCAGGAAGTGAAAGACAGATACAATTTCAGCGCCTATCTCCTGCAGGAAAACTATTACGCGGATGTGGCGGCAGCGGTGATCCCGCCGGATGCGCCGCAATGAGGACGGACGCTTCCGCGGGCCCACAGGAAGCCCTGCGCCTGGACTGTGCAGGGAGAGAAAAGGAGAGTAGAAGATGGAGAAAAAGATGCTTTTCCCGCAGATCAAGGGACTGATCCATGGCGGGGATTACAACCCGGATCAGTGGCTGGACCGGCCAGACATCCTGAAAGAGGACATCCGACTGATGAAGAAAGCGGGAGTCAACAGCGTGACCCTGGGCGTTTTTTCCTGGGCGGCCTGTGAGCCTGTGGAGGGAGAATTTCATTTTGAGTGGATGGAGGATATCATAGAGAACCTGTATCAGAACGGCATCTATACCGTCCTGTCTACCCCGTCCGGCGCAAGGCCCGCCTGGCTGGACGCCGCTTACCCGGAGGCCATGCGGGTGGACGACAGGGGAGTCCGCAACCGCCACGGCGTCCGCCACAACCACTGCATGACGTCGCTGAAATTCCGGGAAAAGACTGCCGTCATCGACCAGATGCTGGCCAGGCGGCTGGGAAAGCATCCCGGCGTCATCCTCTACCATATCTCCAACGAGCTGGGCGGCGCCTGCTACTGCCCGCTCTGCGCCCAGAAATTCCGGGACTATCTCGCTTTAAAATTTGAGGGAGATATCGAAAAACTGAACAAGGCCTGGTGGACCTCCTTCTGGAGCCACCATTACAACAGCTTCGACCAGATCGAGCCCCTCTTTGCAAACGGGGAGACCAGCGTCATGGGGCTGACCCTGGAGTGGCGCCGGTTTACCACGGCCAATATGGCCGACTTCATGGAGCATGAGATCCGGGTGCTGCGGGCAGAGACGCCGGACATCCCCGTCACCACCAATTTCATGCGCCTGTATGAGCATCTGGACTATCGGAAGATGGCGCCGAAGCTGGACGTGGTCTCCTGGGACAATTACCCTGTCTTCCACAACGACTGGGAGAGCCTGGGGGATACCCTGGCGGAGACTTCTTTCCAGCACGCCGTGATGCGCTCCCTAAAGCGGGATACCCCCTTTATGATGATGGAGAGCGCACCGGGGCTGGTGAACTGGCACCCGGTGAACAAGTTAAAGCGCCCAGGCGTGCACAGGCTCTCCTGCCTGCAGGCGGTGGCCTGCGGTTCCGACTCGGTGCAGTACTTCCAGTGGCGCAAAGGGCGGGGCTCCTACGAACAGTTCCACGGCGCCGTGGTGGATCACAACGGCTCGGAAGACACCCGCGTCTTCCGGGAGGTGGCGGAGGTGGGAGAACTGCTGCGCAGGCTTTCCCCTGTGGCGGGGACGCTCTGCCGCCCCAAGGCGGCTCTCCTCTTTGACTGGGACAACCGCTGGGCCATCTGGGATACCCGTGCCCTGGCGGACAGCACGAAAAAATATGAGGAGACCTGTCTGGACTTTTACCGGGCTTTCTTAAGACTGGGCGTGGACATGGATGTGGTGGGATCGGAAGAAGATTTAAGCGGCTACCGTCTGGTGGTGGCGCCGATGCTGTATATGCTCCAGCCAAAGACGGCTTCCCGGCTGACAGAGTTTGTAAACGGCGGCGGACAGCTGCTTGCCACTTATTTTACAGGTTATGTGGACACGGATCAGCTGTGCTTTCTGGGGGGCTTCCCCGGGGACGGGCTTTCCGAACTGTTCGGCCTGACCAGCGAGGAGATAGACACCTACTACCCTTCCGACAGAAACGGGGTGCGTCTTGCGGACGGCAGCGTCTGGGAGGTGCGGGACTACGCGGAAATTTTAAAGGTGAAGGACGCCAGGGTGCTGGGCGTATATACCGGCGAATTTTACCAGGGGACGCCTGCGCTGACCTGTAAGGCCCACGGGCAGGGCAGGGCGTACTACGCCGCCGCCAGAAGCAGCGCTTCGCAGATGACGCCGCTGTTTGAAAAAATGCTGGCCCAGGCGGGGATCCCCGCAAAGAAGCTGCCCCAGGGCGTAGAATACCACGAGAGGTGCGCGGGGGAAGAACGGTACGGATTTTATTTAAACAGCACCCCAAATCCCGTCACGCTGGAGGGTGTGACGGGCCTGGAACTGCTCACGGGCGAGATCCTGCAGGGAGGGCTGGCCTTAAAGCCCATGGGGGCTGCGGTGGTGCAGAGCTTCCTCAGGTGAGCTGCGCCGCCACTTTGTCCAGCACCTGGAAGTATTCCCGGAACGTCTTTTTGCAGCAGCCGGGGTTCTGGATCACAATGCCGTCGCTGCGCAGGCCGGTGAGCGCAAAGCCCATGGCCATGCGGTGATCCTCATAGGTCTCGATGCGGGCGGGAAGCGGCGTCCCGGGATAGATGGTGACGCTGTCTTGTCCCGCGTCGCAGTGGATGCCCATGCGGCCAAGCTCCGTGGCCATGGCCTGGATTCGGTCGCTCTCCTGATAGCGGATGTGGCCGATGCCGGTGATGGTGGTGGGCTCCGCCGCATAGGGGGCGATGGCGGCCAGGGTGATGGCCTGGTCGGAGCAGGCGGACATATCCGCCCGGATGCCGTGGAAGACGCCGTCCGCCGGAGGGGACAGGAGGATGCCGCTCTCTGTGTCCTCCGCGCGGCAGCCCATCTGTTCCAGAAGATGAAGGAAGGCCACATCCCCCTGAAGGGAAGCAAAGTGGATCCCGTTTACAAGAACGGGAATGCCAAGCAGCGGGCTTAAGGCGTAAAAGTAGCAGGCGGCGGATGCGTCCGGCTCGATCTGGTATTCCCGGGGCGTATACTTCTGCCCCGCCCGGGTCAGGAAAGAATCCGGGGAAGGCCGCTCCACGGTGACGCCGAACTGTTCCATCATCTTTACAGTCATATCAATGTAGGCCATCCCGTGATGGCCTTCTATTTTTGTGGTAAAATCCTGTTCCGACAGGCAGGAGGCAATGAGCAGGGCGCTCAAAAACTGGCTGCTGTGGTCGATGTTTATGGTGATGTGATCCCGCTTGAAGCCATGCCCCCGCAGGAAAAAGGGGAAATGCCCCGGGGTGTCCTCCGGCCGGTAAAAAAACTGGCATCCCAGCTTCTGCAGGGCGTCCAGCAGGGGCGCCATGGGCCGCCTGCGCATCTGCTCGGAGGCATCCAGAAAAAACACGCCGTGGGAAAGCCCCAGATAAGCCGTCAGAAAGCGGGCCGCCGTGCCGGCGCTGCCCACATACTGCCTGGCGGAGGCGCAGGGAAGCGGGCCGCCCAGGCCCCGGACGGACACGGTCTTTTCTGCCTCCGATACCTTTGTCTCAAATCCCAGCGTCTGAAGACATCTCAAAAAATATTTGGAGTCGTCGGAAAACAGCACGCCTTTTAAGAGCGAAGCCCCGTCTGCCAGCGTGGCTAAAAGAAGCGCCCGGTTGGTGATGCTTTTGGAGCCCGGGACGGTGACGGCCAGGGGCTCTGCACCGGGAGCCCTCTTGATTTTTCCCCTGAGATTTGGTACCGCATAAGCACTGTTTGTATCCATGGGCATCCTCCTTCCGATCTGATACTTCCAGTATACGGCGAACCGCGAAAATTTGTCAATTTGAAAAAAAGTATTGACAAAGCGGGGAAGGGGTAGTAGTATCAATTCATAATATTCCTACTTGTATAATAGGAAATAGAGGCGCACCGCGCAGAAAAGAGGAAGACATGGGAAAAATTTATGAAAACGCCACGGAGCTCGTTGGAAAAACCCCTCTGCTGAGGGTCGGTAATTATGCAAAGGAGCAGGGAATTTCAGAGGTTACCCTGTTGGCAAAGCTGGAGTATCTGAATCCGGCGGGCAGCGTGAAAGACAGGATTGCCCTGGCCATGATAGAAGACGCGGAGAAAAAGGGCGTGCTGAAACCCGGCGCAACCATCATCGAGCCCACTTCCGGCAATACCGGCATCGGCCTGGCAAGCGTGGCGGCGGCCAAGGGGTATCACGCCATCCTGACGCTGCCGGAGACCATGAGTGTGGAGCGCAGGAATCTGTTAAAGGCATACGGCGCCCAGTTGGTGCTCACCGAGGGCGCAAAAGGCATGAAGGGGGCCATCGCCAAGGCGCAGGAGCTGCAGAAGGAGATCCCCGGCTCCATTATCCTGGGGCAGTTTGACAATCCGGCCAACCCCGCCATACACGCCGCCGTCACAGGCCCGGAGATCTGGGAGGACACGGACGGCAGGGTGGATATTTTTGTATCAGGCGTGGGCACCGGCGGAACCATTACCGGCGTGGGATCCTATTTAAAATCCAGAAATCCCGATATCAAGATCGTCGCAGTGGAGCCGGCAGACTCCCCGGTGCTCTCCGGCGGCCTTCCCGGCCCCCACAAGCTGCAGGGGATCGGGGCAGGCTTTGTGCCCGCTGTGCTGAACACGCAGATTTACGACGAGATCATCACCGTCACCACAGAGGACGCGTTTGCCCATGGCCGTCTCATCGCCCACACAGAGGGAATCCTGGTGGGGATCACCTCCGGCGCGGCGCTCTATGCCGCATCCAGGCTGGCAAAGAGGCCGGAGAACGCGGGAAAGACCATTGTGGCTATACTGCCCGACTCCGGGGACCGGTATCTCTCCACTCCCATGTTTACAGAAGGTTAAAGATATGGTAAACTGCCAGATAGGCAGGGAAAGCCTGCCGGTACAAGGCGGCTCCCCTGTCCGGGGGCAGCCAGGAAAGGTACCAGGGCTGCGGAAGCGGCAGAATGAGAGGAAGCATGGAAACGATCATACGGATGCAGGACGTCTCCAAAACCTTTATCGGCAGGGATGACCAGGTGGAGGCCTTAAAAGGGGTCAGCCTGGAGATCGGGCGGGGAGATATCTGCGGGATCATCGGCATGAGCGGCGCGGGAAAGTCTACCCTGGTGCGCTGTCTGAATTTTTTGGAAAAACCCACGTCGGGGACAGTGTTTATAGAGGAGAGGGACTTATCATCCCTCTCCCCGGCGCAGCTGCGTCAGGTCCGCCGGGAGGTGGCCATGATTTTCCAGCACTTTAATCTGCTGATGCAGCGGAACGTGCTGGACAACGTGTGCTTTCCCATGGAGATAAACGGCGTGAAGAAGGCGGACGCCAGGAAGCGGGCCAAGGAACTGCTGGAGGTGGTGGGCTTACAGGACAAGGCAAAAAGCTATCCCTCCCAGCTTTCCGGCGGGCAGAAGCAGAGGGTGGCGATTGCCAGGGCGCTGGCAAACAATCCCAAGATCCTGCTCTGCGACGAGGCGACCAGCGCGCTGGATCCCACCACCACGAAAGCGATCCTGCATCTTCTGCAGAAGATCAACCGGGAGTTTGGCATTACCATCGTGATCATCACCCATGAGATGGCAGTGGTGCAGGAGATCTGTTCCCATGTGGCCATCTTAAACGAAGGGGAACTCGCAGAGTACGGCTCGGTGGAGGAGGTGTTTGCCCATCCCAAGAGCCTGGCGGCCAAAAAACTGGTGTTCCGGATAGAGCCAAAGGAAGCCCTCATGGAGAGCAGGCGCTGTGTGCGCATTGTGTTCCGGGAAAATTCTTCCTTTGAGCCGGTCATCGCCAATATGGTGTTAGCCTGCAGGACGCCGGTCAATATCCTGCTTGCGGACACAAAGGACATTGGCGGCGTCGCGCACGGGCAAATGATCCTGCAGCTTCCAGACGACGAGGCTTCGGCTGCCCGGATGCTCCATTATCTGCGGGAGCGGAAGCTGGAAGTGGAGGAACTCCCGTCCTATATGGGCGGCGGAGAGGCAGGTGAGAGCGATGTTTGAGAATCTGATGCAGGGACAGATCCTGCAGATGCTGGCGGAGGGCGTGGTCGTCACCCTCTATATGACTCTGTTTTCCACTTTTTTTGCCTATGTGCTTGGTCTGCCCATAGGGATCGCCCTGGTGGTCACTTCTGAGAAGGGGCTGCGTCCCCAGAAAGTGGTGTACAAGATCCTGGATATCGCGGTCAATGTTGTGAGAAGCGTCCCTTTTCTGATCCTGATGATCCTTCTCATCCCACTGATGCGGCTGATCGCAGGGAAATCCTACGGCCCCACAGCCACCATTGTGGCTCTGACGCTGGCGGCGGCGCCCTTTGTGGCCCGGCTGGTGGAATCGTCGCTTCTGGAGGTGGATCCGGGGGTGGTGGAGGCGGCCCAGAGCATGGGGGCTGGCCTGTGGACGATCATCTGGAAGGTGATGCTGGCGGAGGCGAAGATCTCGCTGATCGTGGGGGCTACCATCGCCCTGGGGACTGTTCTGGGCTATTCCGCCATGGCAGGCGCCATCGGGGGAGGCGGCCTGGGCGACATCGCCATCCGCTATGGCTACTACCGCTATCAGGAAGACATTATGATTGTGACGGTGGCGCTTTTGATTCTTCTGGTGCAGGGAATCCAGTGGCTGGGAACCTGGCTGTCTAAAAAGCTGGACAGAAGGGTATGACGGGCAAGCGGCCTGGGAAAGCCCTGCCAGACGTGGGAAAGGGCTTTCAGAGATGGATGAGCCGTGAAAGCATCAGAAAGATTGATATGCGTGCTAAAGCGCGCTGGGGGTGTAAAGGATGAAGATATCGACCAAAGGCAGATATGCGGTGCGGGTCATGCTGGATCTGGCGCTGAACAACACCGGGGAGTGTATCAAGGTGAAGGACATTGCCGCCAGGCAGGACATTTCCGAGAAGTACTTAGAGCAGATCATCGCCATGCTCAACAAGGCTGGCTATGTGAACAGCGTCCGGGGAGCACAGGGAGGCTACCGCATTGCGAAAAACCCCGAGGAATACACGGTGGGGATGATTCTCAGACTGACAGAAGGGTCTATGGCCCCGGTGGCCTGTCTGGACGACGGGGCCGCCTGCGAGCAGTGCGACACCTGCGAGACCCTGGAAGTCTGGAAGCAGCTTTACGACGCCATCAACGGCGTCATCGACAATGTGACCATTGCAGACCTGGTGGCCCGCCGCAAACAGCGGGAGGGCAGTCTGGACTATTGCATATGAAGCTCCCTGTCTGAGCGGCTGGCCGCGAAGAGCAGGTGGCAAAGAGGCAGATATATTTTCCCATCTGCCATCACAGCTTTTTTATAAAACAAATCCGCTCTGATTTCCGAAAGATCAAAGCGGGTTTTTTGTGCGTCCCCAAAATGGGGCTGGGCTTTGTCCCAATGGATTGACAGCCGCACCGCAGCAAGGTATAATCTATTATTAGTAGCGTAAGATTAAATTGCAAGCCAATGTATGGCTGCTTTGGAAACATTCCACATGAAATACGGGCAGAAAGGAAATCGGAACGATGGCAGATCGAATGGCAGACCAAACGGCAGATCAATATGACGTCCTCAGACTGGAGAACCAGCTTTGTTTTCCCCTCTATGTCTGCGCCAAGGAGATTGTAAAGGCATACAAGCCGTATCTCGACGAGCTGGATCTCACTTACACGCAGTACATCACGATGATGGTGATGTGGCAGCATAGGGAACTGATGGTAAAGGAAGTGGGGAAATATCTGTTTCTGGATTCCAGCACCCTTACGCCGCTTCTCAAACGGCTGGAGGAAAAAGGCTATGTGACCAGAAGGCGTTCCACAGAGGACGAGCGGGACCTGATCGTCACCATCACTGACAGCGGACAGGCCTTAAAAGAGAAAGCGGTCACAATACCGGGACGGCTTGGCGCCTGCATCGATCTTGACCCGCAAAAGGCGGAGACGCTGTACGCCCTGTTGAATGAGCTCATCCATAAGCTGACGCAGTAAACGAAAGAGCTTATTGACACAATGCCGCAAAACCATTAAACTATCCCTATGAGGAAGATTCGGTCTGGCCGGAATGGGAGGTTTTCGATCCATGGATCAGGTAAGGATATTGGAAGTCAAGCAGAGCGTATTTGCCAACAACGACGCACAGGCTCAAAAGCTCCGGGCGGAACTGAAAGAAAAAGGGCTGTACCTTTTGAACCTGATGTCGTCCCCCGGCTCCGGGAAGACCACTACGCTGACCAGGCTCATAGAGGCTTTGAAGGGCACGCTGCGCATCGGCGTCATGGAAGCGGATATCGACTCCGATGTGGATGCTGCGGCGATTGCAGCAACTGGCGCGAAAGCGATCCAGCTTCACACTGGGGGGATGTGCCATCTGGATGCGGCGATGACCCGCCAGGGCCTGGAGGGCTTAAGCCCGGACGAGCTGGATCTGGTGGTGCTGGAGAATGTGGGAAATCTGGTGTGTCCGGCGGAATTTGACACGGGGGCGGTGAAAAACGCCATGATCCTCTCCGTGCCGGAGGGGCATGACAAGCCTTTAAAATATCCCCTGATGTTTCAGGTATGCGACGTCGTCATCGTCAACAAGATCGATGTGATGCCTTATTTTGATTTTGATATGGAAAAATGTGCCGAATATGTCCATATGCGCAACCCCAAGGCCAGGATTTTCCCAATCTGCGCCAAGACGGGGGAGGGCGTCCAGGCCGTGGCAGACTGGCTCAGGCAGGAAACTGCCCAGTGGAAGGAAAACCGCTGAGAAAGCAGCGGGAAAGTACGATTTTGACGGCGGCGGCAGCAAAATGACGCCAGCCGTAAAAAAGATAAGGAGGCATAAATTATGTTGTTTCAAATTTACGGGGACAGGGCCGGCTATCAGCTGTTGGGCTGGCTGATGGTGTTCGTTGGCCTGATCGTCATCAATGAGATCGAGCGCCGCACAAAGAAAGGAGGGCTTTTCTTCTTCGGCATCCTGCCGGCGTGCCTTACCGTTTACTTTGTGGTAGTGGCAGTCAGCGCGGCATCCGGCGCAGAGTGGGCATTGCACAATTCCACTTACCTGTACATGAACAGCTGGTTCCATTACGCAAAGCTGTATGCGTCTTTAGCCGGCTGTATCGGTTTTATGATGCTCAAGTACAAATGGGGCGTGGGCAAGACCCAGTGGTTTAAGGCATTCCCCTTTGTGATCGTGGCCATCAATATCCTGATCGCCGTGGGCAGCGATTTTGAGTCTGCCATCAAGGGCTCCATCGCTATGGCCCAGTATGGCGACCGCTGGTGGCTTTCCAGCGAGAACGTGTGGCTGTACGGCGGCTGGTGGAACTGGCTCAACGGGATCGCCGGAATTATCAACATTTTCTGCATGACCGGCTGGTGGGGTATCTACTCCTCCAAGAAAAAGGACGATATGCTCTGGCCCGATATGATCTGGGTGTACATTGTGGCCTACGATATCTGGAACTTCCAGTACACCTATCTGAACCTGCCCACCCATGCGTGGTACTGCGGGCTGGCCCTGCTTCTGGCGCCTACCGTGGCCAGCGCATTGTGGAATAAGGGCGGCTGGATCCAGAACCGCGCCAATACCCTGGCTACCTGGTGTATGTTTGCACAGGTTTTCCCGCTGTTCCAGGACGCCAGCATCTTTACCACCATCCCCGCCCTGTACGCGGACGGCTTCATGGACGCTGCAGTGCGTCCGACTCTGGTAAATCCTGTGCCCCAGGGCGTCATTTCCATCCTTTCCCTTGGGATTAACGCGCTGGCGCTTGCCTTCATTGTGAAGCGCTCCATTGAGCAGAAGAAGAATCCTTATAAGAATGAGATCTTTACGGATACCAAGGATTTCCAGATCGCCATGGCAAGGGCGGAGAAGTGAGCTTTTGACTTTTGAAGGATTACGATGACAAGGACAGACAAAATAGCGTCTGTCCTTGTTTTTTGCGCAGAAAGAAAGCAGAATATCACCGCATTACGCCCTGTACATACAAAAAGCGTCTTCCATGTGGAGGCTGTCTAAGAGCTCCCTGCCACCGCCGGGCAGGCGTCTGTAAAGTTCCACCGTGCCGGTGCCGTTTCCGCCCGCCCAGAGGGGCGTTTTGGGAAGGCTGCTGTCCGGGTTTTCATAGTGCATCTGCATCAGCTGCGCCTTGGTACAGCTGCCGGATATCTTAATGACTGCCTTTCGGTTTCTGGCCAGGATATGCCAGATATAGCGCCTGCCGTTTTCCTTCACCTCCCATTTGCACTTGGAGAGAAAGAAAGGCCGATGGAGACCAAACTCAAAATCTTCGCCGGTGTAAGAGAACTGGATCATCAGCCTGCGCCGCAGGGGGAGGAAGAAAAACCTGGGGCAGCAGCCGTTCACGGCCAGAACGGAATGGCGCAGCGGCTGGCCCGTGCGCTTGCTGGTAAGCCTGCCGCAGGCAAACTGCATCCAGGGACGGTTGAAGCTCCGGCCCCAGTGTTTGTCTGCATAGCCATAGCTCTTATCCCCCAGAATCTGGTAGGAAACGCCGTCTAAGATGACAGTGCCCTGGAAGAAACTGCGGATGCCTTCCCCGTGCCAGTAGCTGTCCATCCCGTTCAACAGCTGGCACAAAGGGGAGGCCAGAAAACCTGTGTGGCAGGATACTGCCTTGTGCACTTCCAGATCCCATTCCATAGACCCAGCATCGGTCATCAGGCTGCGGTGCCTGGCTTCCTCTGGGCTTACTTCTACAAAGCCGGTGAGCCTGTCCTCGCTGCAAAAGCAATCGCCTGCCTCCATGGCCAGAGGGCTGCCAGCCGCCTTGAAAGCGGAGATGGGATAGAAGGCGTGCAGCTGTTTGCCGCCCTGCCCCTGAGCATCCGGGAAGACGCCGGCCTTCACCAGCACATAAGAAGGGCGCATCCTGCGCCTGCGGTAAAAGGGATGGCGGCCCAGGATGGGCAGATCCCCGCCCAGGGCAGGGTTGACAAGAAAAAATTCAATAAAAAAGGTGCGAGTCTCTCCGCTATCCGCCTGTACTCCCGAAAAGGAGTGCCACCAGCGCATATAGCCTTTTTTGGCCAGAGAGCCCCGCAGCATCTGTGCATTTCTCTTTCGATCAGATTGGTTCATCCGTATCTCGCTTCCCAGGGATGAAAATCCCAAGTCAACATTTCGTATCAATTATTCAAATTATACCACTATATCTAGTACATGACAATAGTGTCGTCGAAATCTTAAGAAATAAATACCATTTTTTTGTTGCAAAAAAACAGGACGCAGAAAATAATAAAGAAGAGGAGACGCCGCGGGGACAACAGTCTTCCTGGCAGGGCGGCAGCCAGAAACCGGGCAGGAGAAAGGAAATCACGGGATGGAAACAAAAAAGTTCAGCAGGCCCTTGGATTTAAGGCAGGTGCAGATCACGGACGGATTCTGGGGGAGGGAGCAGGAGCTGGTGCGCCGCGAAGTGATCCCCTATCAATGGGAGGCCCTAAACGACAGGGTGGAGGGAGCGGCCCCCAGCTACTGTATGCGCAATTTTAAGGTGGCGGGAGCGCTGATGCAAAAAAAGCGGCGGGAAGGAAACGCCTTTGTCCCCCCTGCCTACACCTTCAGAGGCTTTGAAGTGCTGCCGGAAGAAGGCATGGAGCCGGAGCCGGACAGATTTTACGGGTTTGTCTTCCAGGACAGCGATTTTTCCAAATGGATCGAGGCGGTGGCCTACTCTCTGACCGTCCATCCGGATCCGGCGCTGGAAAGAATCGCGGACGAGGCCATAGAGATTGTTTGTGCGGCCCAGGCTGAAAACGGCTATCTGGACACTTACTATATTATAAACGGCATGGACCGGATCTTTACCAATCTGCGGGATCACCACGAACTGTATTGTTTCGGCCATCTGGCGGAGGGCGCCGCAGCCTATTATCAGGCGACCGGAAAAGACAGGCTGTTAAATGCGGCCAGGCGGTATGCGGACTTTATCGCAGAACGGTTTGGCCCGGAGGAGGGACAGTGCAAGGGCTACCCCGGCCATGAGATCGCGGAGATGGCGCTGGTTCGTCTCTATGAGGTGACGGGAGAGAAGCGCTATCTGGAGCTTGCCAGCTTCTTTTTGGAGATGCGGGGACAGCGCCCTTACTATTTTGATCAGGAGGAAAAAGAGCGGGCGGCGTATGAGGGACGCCCCTGGAAAGAGCCGGGGGAGGGACAGCGGTATGTCTATCACCAGGCCCATCAGCCGGTGCGGGAGCAGACGGAGGCAGTGGGCCACGCGGTGCGTGCTGTGTATCTATACAGCGGTATGGCGGATATCGCCAGGCTGCGGGGAGACGAATCCCTGTATGCGGCCTGTAAGCGGCTTTGGGAGAGCATTACAGGGCAAAAACTCTATGTGACGGGCGGCATCGGCGCAACCCATCTGGGGGAGGCATTTTCCTTCCCCTATGACCTGCCCAACGACACCGCTTATTCGGAGACCTGCGCAGCCATCGGCCTTGCCTTTTTCGCCAGGCGGATGCTGGAGATAGAGGCGGACAGCGGATACGGGGACGTGATGGAGCAGGCCCTGTACAACACTGTGCTGGCAGGCATGGCGCTGGACGGCAGGAGCTTCTTCTATGTGAACCCCTTGGAGGTTGTGCCGGAGGCGGCAAAGCGGGACGAGCGCAAACACCACATAAAGACAAGGCGGCAGAAATGGTTTGGCTGTGCCTGCTGTCCGCCCAACATTGCAAGGATTGTCAGTTCCCTGGGGAAATATGTGTACACCCTGGGGGAACAGATTTTGTATACCCATCTGTATGTGGGGAGCAGCGCCCGGTTTGAACTGGGGGGAACTACCATCGGCCTGCGGATGGAGAGCGATTTTCCCTGGGAGGGAAATGTGAAGGTGACAGTGGACGCAGAGGAGGCGGCTTTCGGCACGCTGGCATTTCGGCTTCCCGGCTGGTGCAGGAAGGCCGTTTTCCGGGTGCAGGAGGGAGAAAACATCCTGGCGGCGGGAGAGATTGCCCCTGGAGCAGGGGACGGCAGTCTGGGAACCGGAGCGGTGCAGGTACGGCTGGAAAAAGGGTATCTGTATCTGACCGGGCAGTGGCGGGACGGCGCCCAGATCTCTCTTACTTTTCCCATGGAAGTGCGGCTTCTGGCCGCAGACGCAAACGTGCGGGAGGACGTGGGAAAAGCTGCCGTGTCCAGGGGCCCTCTCTGCTATTGCCTGGAGGAGGCGGACAACGGGAAAGACCTGCACCTTTTGAAACTCTGCGCGGATAAGCTGCTCACGGCACAGGGGGCGGTGGAGCCTCAGGCCGTGTCTGTGGAAAGCTTTTCCATCCAGGGGCAAAAAATGTGCAGGCTCATCCTGCCGGGGCTGCGGCTCCTTCCCCCAAAGGGCAGAGGGCTGTACAGCGACTATGTACCGCCTGCAATGGAGGAGACGAAGCTTGTGTTCGTGCCCTATTACGCCTGGAACAACCGGGGCGAGGGGGAGATGCAGGTGTGGACGGCCCTTTGAGTGCCAGCTTATTTTTGGTGTCCATCGTTGACTGGTGTAGTTAATTGTTATATCTACAAATGGATAGACGGGGGCGACAGTGGCAATCAGCCTGGCGGATGCCCTGCCGCCCAAAAGAGTAAAATCCCCATGAGCTGGCACTCGTGGGGGCAGAATGCAGACAAAGTCCCGGGGTCTCCCGGGATTTTGTTTTTTAAAAGAACTAAAAGTAAAACAAAAGAAAACTGGACAAAGCGGCTTTATCCTGTTATAATGAATCTGCCATTGAAAAATTGGACATTCTGACCGATCGTATCTATCACGCATTTCTGCGGAATTTTTCAAGATTAAAATTCATTTTCACAGGAGGAGTCTGCCTATGACAGAAGGAAAGCAAGAAGGAAAATCAAGGCGCAAGTTGGCAGAAAAGTCTGGCAACAACTCGAAAGCCCTGTCCAATCGGGAATTAAAATCCGATGTCTTTACTGCCGTTTTCAGTGAGCCGGAAAACGCTGCCATGTTATATACTGCCCTATCCGGCGAAGCGACAGCCCCGGAGGACATCGAGATTGCTACCCTGGAGGGCGTGCTGTTCCTGGCACGGAAAAACGACCTGGGCTTTCTCGTAAATGACAGGGTACTTGTCATCAGCGAACACCAGTCCACTGTCAATCAGAATATGCCCCTGCGGAGCATCCTGTACTATGGCCGCACCATGGAAAAGCTGCTGAAAAACCAGGATCTCTACCGGGAAAAGCTCATCCCCATCCCCACGCCGGAGTTCTATTTATTCTACAACGGGGCAAAACCCGTGCCTGACGAAATAGTATTAAAACTTTCGGATGCATATATTGCCAAAACAAAAGAACCCATGTTAGAATTGAAAGTAAGGATGATCAACATCAACCTCCCGGTGGGGCACAGGCTTCTGGGGGAATGTATGCCGCTGTATGAGTACTCCTGGTTTATCGAGCGGGTACGGCGTTACATGGAAGACGGAATGAACCGGGACACGGCGGTGACCCTTGCCATCAAGGACTG
>CANQEH010000030.1 GCA_947594835.1 uncultured Acetatifactor sp.
CTGTTGACGCTCCTGTCCCCAGGCCCGCGCTGCCAATGCCATCCCGTAAGACCGTGGGAGCACGCCGCGCCTGCCGAAATTCTTTCGAGCCAGTACCATAACGTACTGTTGACGCTTCTGCACTCAGGCCAGCGCTGCCAATGCCATCCCGGCAGACCGTGGGAGCACGCCGGCACTTGGCGAGGTTCTTTCGAGCCTAGTGTCCGCTGCGTGCGGACTCGAGCGAAAGCGCGTCTGCCGGGATGGCATTGACAGCGCTGGCCGTCCCCAGCCTAATTCCCCGTTATCCTCTGCTTAATCAACTGATCGTCGCTGACCGCAGACGCATCCAGCGCAATATAATCGTACACGCTCAACCCATACCGGGTATTGGAACGGACAATAGCATACTCCTCATTCTGATAGAGAATATTGATCTGCTTAAAGTCCGCATACCCCTTGTTCATGTTGTAAACGCCGATCAACGTAGCCCGTCTGCTCACAGTGAAAGAATTCTGGCTGTCCAACTGATATAATATGTCGCCTGTGTTCAAAATAGAACTGTCCAGATAATATTCCTTGTTTTCCTCGTCATAATTGTACAGATCCACCTCCAGCATTTCACTGGAAATGGTGCCGTCCTCCAGATAGCACTGCCGGATCACCGTACCCGTCCCGCTGGTTCCGCTGGCTGTCACAAAGGCCTCCGGGATCAGGAAAAACTCTTTCTCCACAATGGCGGAGACGGGGATCTTTAAGCCGCTCTCATCCTCCACGATCAACTCTACGTCCAGAAACCGGTCGGAGAGAAAGGTCAGCATGGAATTGGTAAAATCCAGCTGCAGATAGCTGTTGCCGTCCTGATTGGAGAGAAGCGTCACCTTCCCCCAGGACTCGTACTGGTTTTTTAAAAAGCGCACCAGCACATACCCTTCCTCCGCCAGGGCCGCTCCTCTCCCGGCGTCCACAGGGATCACCACAGACCAGTCCTCGTCCGTGGAGAGCTTGTAGGCGGCGTCCCCCGCCGCCGTCAGGGTATTGCTCAGCAGCAATGTCTTGTCATAGTCCTTTTCGTCGAAGCACTCCGCCGTCACCTCCTGCGGCGTGAGGCTTTCGTAGCCGTCGATCCAGTACGCCACAATGCCGGGCTCCGGCGCGTAGGCATAGTCCACGATGCCGCTTTCCGAACCGCCGTTTAAGGCGCCGATGTTTTCCAGCATACTGGCGTTGGCCAGCTTTAACACCGTGTTTTTGAGAGAATATTTGAAATCATAGGTGGACTCGTAGTCAGCGCTGTCAAAGCCGTGCACAAAATTGACGATCTCGCTGCGAAATTCCGCCAGGTCGCTTTCGGACAGCGTGTTTGCCTCCGGGCCCTCCGACTCCAGGCCCTCTGTCAGCCGCCCCGTCTCGTCCACCACATAGACCAGATCGTTTCGCGCAACCCGTCCGCCCTCCCTGGCGTAATAGTTCACATACCCCGCCGTGTCCGTGTTGACGATGTGTTCTTCCCGGATCGCAATGCCCCGGTAAATATTGTCCGTGGCCAGAGAGCCTTCCTCCACCATATAGCGCATGATATGGCCTGTCTGGAAATACAGGATGACGCACACCAGCACATAGACAAAGATCACGCCGAAGATGACCATGCCGATATTCAGATTGATTGGTTTCCGATACTTTCGGATCTTGCCCTTTTTTGCACTCATCCCTGTCCCCAAACAAAAGCCCCGGTCTAAATCCGAGGCTTTCGTAACGCTCCCTTATTTACAGAGAAACAATCACTTTATCCTTCCATTCTGCGGGAAGCTCCGACTCATCCAAGGAGACGCTTAAGATGAAGTCCACGTTAAAGTTCTTGCTCAGGGTTTCCAATTTGTTGAGCACAGGCGTGATGTCTTTTCCCTCCAGGCAGGCAATCTTTAAAAAGCTGTCAAAATACATCTGCTGCAAGTCGTGATCCTGGGAAATGACACCGCTGACAAAGCCTAAAAACCCATCGCTGGACTCCAGCATGAATTGGGAAACATCCACCAGGCGCACTTTATTATTCAGTTCGTACATATGCTTCGTACTCTTATCCAGATAGACGATGTTTCCGGAAACCTCTTTGATCTCATTGTTTACTTTTTCCAACAAATGTTTTGTCTTGCCTTTGCCTTTCTGGCCTACAATCAACTGAACCATCGGAAAACCCTCCTGTCGTATTATTGTATAATTCAATTATAAGTGATACAGCGTGAAAAAACAACCACTAATTACGGAATCGCCTCCAGCAGCCGGATCATTTCCCCGTAGAGATTGTCGCCATTTTCTGCCCGCAGCACGACGGCGATATAGGGCGCGCCGCCCACATCCCGGGCTAACAGCATCAGGCAGTGTCCGGCGGCCTGGGTAGTGCCGGTTTTCCCGCCGATGACTGTGACGCCTGCGGGGGCCTTGAACTGGCTGTCCGTGCGCAGAAACAGGTTGGTCGTGGTCTTGTCCACCTCTTTTGGCTTGCCCTGGGCGTCATAGTAGGTGGTCTGATAGCTGTTCATGTGGATGATCTCGAGAAAGGTCTCGTATTTTATGGCTTCGTTGAAGATCAGGTACAGATCGTAGGCGGTGGTGTAATGCTCTTCGTCCGTGAGCCCGTGGGGATTGGCAAAGTGGGTGTTTGTGGCGCCGATGGCCTTCGCCTCCTCGTTCATCATGGCCACAAAATTTTCCACGCTGCCCCCTACGCCCTCCGCAACCATCATGGCAACGTCGTTTGCGGAATAGATGAGCAGAATGTGCAGGGCCTGATCCAGGGTCATGGTATCCCCCGGCTTTAAGCGCAAAAGCTGCGCACCGGATTCCGTGATGTTCACAGAAGCCGTGGCAGTCAGCGTCTGATCCAGGCTCCCGTATTTCAGAGCCACCAAAGCGGTCATCACCTTGGTCAGGCTGGCCGGATACAGCTGTTCATGGGCATTTTTTGCATAGAGCGCCTGGCTTCGGTTGACGTCGCAGAGGATGGCAGCCTCCGCCAGATCCAGGGAAAGGCCCTCCTCTTCCACGTCCTCGGTGACCACGCACAGATTGGCCGCAAAAGGCACCGCCGCCCGGGTGTCCATCCGGGAGACCACGTTAAAGCTGCTCACGCTGGAATCCGGCTCATAGGGCATATCGTAGACCAGACGCCCGCAGCCGCCAAGCAGGCAGACCGCAAGCACCCCGCAGAGCAGGTTTGCCAGTTTTCTACCGATACATCTCACGCCACTCAAAATCTCCTCTTTCCAGAGCTTTTATCATCAGTTCCGCGCTGGCCAGGTTGGTGGCCAGTGGAATATTGTACATATCGCAGAGCCGGAACACATTGTTGACGTCAGGCTCGTGCACTTTCGGCGACAGCGGCTCCCGCAGAAAGATCACGAGATCCATTTGATTGTGCTCGATCTGGGCGCCAAGCTGCTGCTCTCCCCCCAGATGTCCTGCTAAAAACTTATGGATATTTAAGTTGGTCACTTCTTCGATCAGCCGCCCTGTGGTGCCGGTGGCATACAGTTCATGACGGCTTAAAATCCCCCGGTAAGCGATGCAGAAATTCTGCATCAGCTTTTTCTTGGAGTCATGCGCAATCAATGCAATGTTCATGCGAAATACCCTCTCTTTTTCTTTATTTTGCCCTGGGAGCCTGCAGCCTCACATTGATAACAAAGCCCATCCCCATAAATAGGCTCATCAGTGAAGTCAGGCCATAGCTGACAAACGGAAGCGGCAATCCTGTGTTCGGCAGAAGAAACGTGGCGACGCCGATGTTGAAAAAACCCTGGAAAGCCACTAATCCCCCCATCCCCGAGGCGATGATCACCCCTGCAGTGTCCTTGGATCTGCGCGCCACGGAAATACATTCCAGCGAAATGGCAAACAACAGCACAATGACCAGCACGCTTCCCTTGAAGCCAAACTCCTCCCCGATGACGGCAAAGATAAAGTCCGTCTCGTCCTCGGAGATGAAATTGCCGTTTTTCACGGAAGTGATCTCGTTGTTGCGGTAGCCTTTTCCGTCCAGCATACCGGAGCCGATGGCTTTTACAGAGTTTAACTGCTGGTAGGCCTCTGTGGTGGCATACTCGTCCGGGCTGATAAAAGCCATGATGCGGTTTAACTGGAACTGCTTTAAGATTTCGTTGTCCGGCTGCAGCGCCAGCGACACTAAAAGCGCCATGGCAGGAACCCCCACCGCCAAAGCGCCGAACACCACCTTCAGGCTGATGCCTCCGGAAAACATGATGACGCAAAAGAGTACAATGATCACGATACTGGTAGACAGATCCGGCTGTGTGAACACCAGAAACCAGGGCACTGCCGCCAGAAGGACGCTCAGCCCGATCACCCGGAAGGTGTTCAATTTCCCCTTATATTTCATAATAAACTGTGCAAAGAATAAAATCAATAAGATTTTAGCAGTTTCGGAAGGCTGGAACTGGAGACCGCCGATCTTGAGCCAGCGCTGGGCGCCGTTTGAGTCCTCCCCCATGACCTTTACCAGCACTAACAGCACGATGTTGAGCCCGTACAACACCCAGTAGAGCTTTAAGACCCAGGAATAGTTAAACAGCGAAATGATCAGCATCAAAAAAACGCCAGCAGCCACTCCGGCCAGCTGTCTGGCCTGAAGGGACTCCTCGGCACTTCCGATGGCGATGACGCCGACAAGGGCCAGCGCCGTCACCATCAGGAACAGTTTGAAATCATAGTCTCTTATCCGAAAATGGCTGAACATGGTATCTTGTTATCTCCGCTCATCTGTTTGGCTTCAGATCCGCCATGGAGGACACGTCCACGATGGGGATGCTGGCAAAAAGGCTTGGCTTGCCGCCGCGCCCGGTCTTGGAACCCTTGGTGTTGATCTGGATTTCCATATTCTCTGCATCAATCTTCATGTATTTGGAAATGACTTTGGCGATATCCCCCTTGATGAGTTCCATCATCTCCGGAGAACAGTTTACCCTGTCGGAAATGAGCAGAATCTTTAACCTGTCTTTCGCCACCTGGCAGGAGCTCTTTCTGCGAAAAAAATGTCTCATACACAGCCCCTCCCCTACGCTTTGTGAAAAATGCCGGAAACCCTGGTCCAGAAGGAAATCCCCTTGTCAAAATTCAGATAGGGTACCTCCTTTCCCTGAACCCTTAAGACCACGTTGGCATATGCCTGCCCCGCAGGGCTTGCGCTTCCCACCAGCGGCTCTCCCTGGTTGGTGGAGACCACTACGTTCTCGTCGTCGGGGATGATGCCGATGAGAGGGATGGCGAGAATATCCACCACATCCTGGGCGGACATCATGTCGCCCCGCCGCACCATATCCATCCGCAGCCGGTTGATCACAAGATCCATCTGTTTAAAGCCGTTTGCCTCCAGAAGGCCGATGATGCGGTCTGCATCCCGGATGGCGGACACCTCCGGCGTGGTCACCACAAGGGCCCTGTCCGCCCCGGCGATGGCGTTTTGAAAGCCCTGCTCAATGCCTGCGGGACAGTCAAGGATAATGTAGTCGAACTGCTCTTTTAAATGCTCGATGACCTTCACCATCTGTCCCGGCGTCACCGAACTCTTGTCCCTGGTCTGGGCCGAGGGCATCAGATACAGCCCCGGATGGCGCTTGTCCCGGATCAGGGCCTGCTTGACCCGGCAGCTCCCCTCCACCACGTCCACCAGGTTATAGACGATCCTGTTTTCCAGCCCCATGACCACGTCCAGATTGCGCAGTCCGATGTCCGTGTCGATGAGGCAGACCTTTTTGCCCAGCTTTGCCAGGCCTGTGCCTACGTTTGCAGATGTGGTGGTCTTTCCCACACCGCCTTTACCGGATGTGACGACAATGACTTCGCAGCAGTTCTGCTGCTCCTGGGAAAATTGATTTTCCATTTTCCTACCCTCCATTTTGATTTGTCGTCAACCGGGCGCTCCTTTAAAAGCTGCCCAGCATCTCTTTGGTAAGGGTGTCAAACACAATCTTTCCGTTTTTTACGGTTGCAATCTTCGGCTGTATTTTTGGGCGGATCCCCCATTTCCCCTGTTTTCCGCCAGGTTTGTATTTGAAATCGCCGATTTTGATCCTCTCCGGCTCCATTTCAAGCGCTGCCACAAAAGCCCCCTCCTGCCCGTTACCCCCGGCGTACACCTCCCCGTAAAGGCCGCCCAGGATGATCACGTTTTTTGCGCTGATGACGGCGCTTCCCGGGTAGATGTCCCCCAGCACAATGATGCTGTTTTCCGTCTCCAGCACTTCCTTGTTCTTTAAGCTCCCCTTGAAGAACTGGCCGTCCGCATCCCCGGCCAGCTTTTTCTCCATATGGGCCAGGGCCTTGATGTAGTTTTTGTTGGTCGCCTCATCCTTCCCCACCAGGCAGATGATGCGCAGCCCGCTGTTTGCGTGTATGGCGTCCAGAACCCGCATCTCCTCGGCCGCGGACAGCTCCCGGTCTTCGATGGACAGCGCCATGGCGGCCCGCCCAAAAAAAGCCCTGGCCTCGGAAAACTTCCAGGCGACCTCATTGAGCACTTCCTCAAAAGAAGCCTCCGGATCCAGATGAAGGGTGATGCCGTTTGGAAAACTCTTGATCAGTACCGCGTCTTTCATAAAAATCTCCTCCTGTGCTCCAGGGTTACAGTTCATTTGTCACGCCGCCGTCAGGCATATCCGCCGTCCCGGTGATCAGATCCTCCTCCAGCCCGTAATAATACGCGATGATATCCCGGGTGAACTGGGCCGCATAATCCGAGGAGTACCCGAAGGGGATCCTGGTGACAATGGCGATCTCCGGCTCTTCATAGGGGGCATAGCACACAAACAGCGCGTGGCTGGGTCTGGATCTGGTCTGTTCTGCCGTACCGGTCTTTCCCGCCACGTCCACAGCCAGGTCGTTAAAGTAAACCTTGTTCTCCACCACCTGACGCATCCCCAGGTGGATGGCGTCCCAGTACTCTTTCGGCATATCGATCACATTCCGCACCTTTGGCGCAAATTCCTCCACCACATTCCCCTGGGAATCGGTAATCCTGTCAAGCAGCGTTAAGTCAAAGCAGGTGCCCCCGTTTGCCACGGTGGTCACATAACGGGCCAGACCCACGGTGGTATAGCTGTGGTTGCCCTGCCCGATGGCGGAACGCACCGGGTCGAAATCGGACACCTGGGGGGCCGTCTCGGAAATCTCCACCCCGGAGCGCTCCGTAAGGCCGAACAGATCCGCGTACCGATACAGCACGTCGATGCCGTCGTCCTCCACATAGGAACCGCTTGTGGTGGCCAGCCGGTATCCCACATCGTAAAAATAGAAGTTGCAGGAATCCCGGATGGCGCTGGTCAGGCTCTCATAGCCGTGGCCGCTCCGGTTCCAGCACCGGGGAGAATCGGAGATGTTTGTGTAAGTCCCGGTGCAGTCGATGCGCGTGCTCAGACTGATCACATCCTCTAAAAGCCCCGCCGTGGAGGTCACCATCTTAAAGGTGGATCCCGGCGCCGCCGCGTACTGGGTGGCAAAATTATACTGGGGCCGGGACTTGTCCGCATTCAGCATGGCGTAGTAATCCGCGTTGACGGAGTTCGCCATCTTGTTGTTGTCATAGCCGGGATAGGATACCATGGCCAGCACATCCCCTGTATTCACATCCGTGACCACCACGGAGGCGTTGCAGGGATCCAGGGCCAGCTGTGCCGGGGTAATGTCCAGATTGTCGATGCGGTTTTTCATGAACCGGTAGGCGCTCAGACGCCCCGCATACAGCGCATCCTCCTCTTCTAACGGCACTTCGATCTGGCGCTGCTCGCATAAGACCTGACAGACCTGCTTTCCCGTGATGCGGTTGTTGAGCAGCATATATTTGTACAGCCGCTTCTGGAATTCTGCGTTGTTGTCGATCATGGACACGATATAGTCCAGCATCTTCTGATAGATCTCGTCGGATTCCGAGTATTTGTCGTCCAGCGCCAGGCGGCTGGTATCGATCCAGTTCTGTGCAATGCAGTAGTGCAGATATTCGTTTAGACTGATGACCTCCTCCTTGGCCCAGGCGATATAGGTGGCGTCGGAGGTGTCCACCGCTTCGGACAGGATCACGCCCTGCTCGTTTAACAGGGTGACGATACGGCTCTGATAGATCTGGTACTCCTCCGACAGCTTCTCATAGGGGGTCAGGGTGTCCGTCAGCTCTTCCAACAGTTTCCCGTAGGTCTCCTCCTTGTAGAGCAGATAGGCCTGGTACACCTCTTTTTCCGTCTCCCCGGCGTCCTCCCGCGCCAAAGCCTTCATGTTGATGATGGAGTTGTTGAACATGGCGAAGTACACATCGTAGATGGGGATCATGATGTCGGAGCTGCTTGAGTTCTCCGTTGCCCTGTATTCCCTGGCGTCGATGATCTTCTTGGACACCAGGCCCGCCAGCCGCTGTTCCAGAATGTTGTATACGGCGATGGTCAGATCCTTGTCGATGGTCAGGTACACGTCCTGCCCGGCCTGGGCTTCCTTCCTCTCCAGGATGGAATTTACCTTTCCCATATTGTCCACGATGACGGTCTCATACCCCTTGACGCCCTGCAGGGTGGTCTCCAGATAGGCCTCGATGCCGCTTTTTCCCACCATGTCGTTGATGTCATAGGTGTAGGGCAGATGCAGCTCCTCCGCCTGTGCGTTCAGCTGGGTCAGCTCCTCGGAGGAAATCCTGCCCGTGTAGCCGAGCACATGGGCAAAATATTTGCTGTCCACATACCGGCGGATGGTGTCCTCCACGATGGTGACCCCCGGCAGATCCACGGAATTTTCCATGATCACCGCCACCGTCTGCTCACTGACGTTGGTGGCCACCGTAGTGCCGATGTATTTGCGGAAGGAAGTAAGGTTCATGGCATAGCGGAGGGTCACAAGCTGCAGCCACTCTCTTTTGGTGCAGCCTTTGCCCGGCACAAACGGCGAATCTGTGTCCTGCGGATCCTCATAGGCCCCGATGGCAAAACCTTTGGGACGGCTTAAGTACGCCATCACGTCGTCCGGGGTGGAGGAACGCTCCTCGTCGTCCAGCTTGTCCACAGTGGCATAGCCGTACACGTCCGCCAGAAAGCGCAGCAGGCTGGTGCCCTCCACCGTGTAGGCAAAATCGCCGTTTTCGTCGATGACGATCTTAAAGTCTGTGATCACGCTGTCCCCGTTTTTTTCGATCATGCCGATCAGGCGGCGCAGCATCCCGTTGATGTTTTCGTTCTTGCTGCGGCCCGACTCAAACACGTCCTCCACCTTCACGGAGTAGGCCAGCTCGTTGTAAGCTAAAATGTTCCCGTTTCTGTCATAGATATTGCCCCGGGTGCTGGCAATGTCGCGGGTCTTTTCCACCTCCAGCACAAACTCGTCCAGATATTCCTGCCCGTGGATGATCTGCAGTTCAAAACAGCGGTAGATCAGAATACCGCCCAGCACAAAAAAACAGATCGTATACACCGTCAGGCGGCTTGTGAAAAAGCCGATCAGTTTTTCCTTCAACTCGTCAAACAAATTTCTGCGCTCTCCTTTTTTCGCGGGCCTCCAGTTTTTCGTTGACCTTTAACAACAGTGGGTATAAAAACATGGTCGCCACGATGGTATACAGCGCCTCCGGCAGGATGATATGTAAAAAATAATAGGAAAACTGGAACCTGCCCCGAAGCATGAACAGCAGCACATAGCAGACGATCCCATAGGATAAATCGCTGGTGATGATCAGCGCGATGGGGAGCTTGATATCCTCGGGATAAAAGATCCTGCTGAACTTGCCGTTTAAAAATCCGATGTACATGAGCAACAGCGCGTAAAACCCCAAAAAGCTGTTGCAGAAGATATCGATCAGAAAACCGCTGAAAAAGCCGATGACCAGGCCTTCCTTTTCCCCCCGCATAAAGCCGAAGGCGCTTGTCAGGACGATCATCAGGTTGGGAATGATCCCCGCAAAGGACAGGGCGTCAAACACGCTGCACTGCATCACAAAACAAAACAAGATGAAAAAGGCCACTGTAAACTTGCGCAGCATCCGTCAATCCTCCAAAAGATCCGCTTCGTCCACGGTCTGCTTTGTGTCGGTGATCACCAGTACTTCCCGCAGATGTTCAAAGTCCACCGCCGGGGTCAGAAGCCCGGACTTGGTCAGGTTGTTTGCATCCCGCTCAATGCTGTTGATATAGCCGATCAGGATGTTTGGCAGGAACTTGTCGCTGATGTTGGAGGTGACGATCTTATCCCCCGCCACCACAGTGTTCTGGCTGTCTACCAGCTGGCTGAAGGTGATGCAGTTTTCCGCCATCAGCTGCAGGTTGCCGGAGACGATCAGATTGTCCTCTGTGGAGAGGGTCATGCCGCTCACATTGCTGTCGTCGGCGATGATGGAGGTGACCCGGGCCCAGTTGGGAGCCACCGCCGTGATGCGCCCCACCAGGCCGCCGCCCGCGATGACGTTCATATCCACCGCCAGGCCGTCGTCCGCTCCCTTGTCGATGGTGAAGGAGGAATACCAGTTCCCGGCGTCCCGTCCGATGATCCGGGCGCCCACCTTGTGGTAGGAACCGTACTGCTCGTCCAGCTCCATCAGGCTGCGCAGCTGGTTTAACTCATACTTGTCCTGCTGCAGCAGGGTGTTCTCCTCGGTCAGGGATGCAATCTCCTCCTTCAGCCGGGTGTTTTCCTCCAGGAGGGAACGGATCTGCACCAGCTCCTCAGAGCGGTTGGAGAGCCACTCCCCCAGCTTTCCCACCCCCTGCTGGAAAGGCACCACCACATAGCCCACCGCCGCGTTGAAGGGCCGGTTGAACACGTCCGTGCCAAAGGTGACCAGCATCAAAAGCGTACATAGGATTGTTAAAATTAAGAGGAGGTATTTACTCGGCAACGTAAATCTCTCCCCTTTTCGTTTTATTACCGGGCTCATTTACTCATTCCTTCGATGGCATACGCTACGGATTTATAATTGTCGTCCTTGATGATCTTGCCCAGCCCCTCCACCACGCTGGTGACAGGGGACTCTGCCACATTGATCTTTAACCCCGTGCCAACGCCCAGGCGCTCCGCCAGATGGCTCACCTGGGAAGCCCCTCCGGTGAGGTAGATGCCGTGGCGGTAGATGTCTGCCGCCAGCTCCGGCGGGGTGCGCTCTAAGATCACCTTCACGTTGTCGATGATGGTGTTGAAATGCTCTTCCAGACACTCGTCCACCAGACGGGTGGGGATCTCACGCTCCACAGGCAGGCCGGTGACGATGTCCCTGCCGTAGACCACGGCCCCCCGTCCCTCCTGCTCCAGCTCGCAGAGGGAAATCTTGACTGCCTCCGCCGTCTTTCCGCCGATAATCAGGCTGAATTCCTTTCTCACCGCCGCGCGGATGGACTCGTCAAACTTTAAGCCGCCGGTCTTGATGAGACGGCTTAAGACGATGCCGCCCAGGGAGAGGATGGAGATCTCCGTGGTCTCGTATCCCACGTTCACCACCAGCACGCCCTGGGAGTTTTTCACATCAATGTCCAGGCCCAGGCCGTCGGCCACCGCTTTCTCCACCACCATGATCTTTTTCGCCTTGACTCCGGCGTCCCGGACAAGATCGTAAAAAGCCCTTTTCTCCACCTCCGTCACGTCCGTGGGCACGGCAATGAAGAAATCAGCGGGCTTGCTGCTCCCCTTCTGCAGATCCGTGATAAAATATTTTACCAGCGTCTCCATATTTTTGATGTCTGCGATCACCCCGTTGGAAAGGGGGTAAGAGATATGAATATTCGCAGGCGCTTTCTCATACATTTCAAAAGCGGAGTTTCCGTAGGCGAACAGCGTGTTCTTGTTTTCGATGGCGATCATGTTCTTTTCCACCAGAATGCTGTCGTCGCTCCTGCTGTAAATTTTGATGTTGTTGGTACCAAGGTCGATACCAAATGCGTTGTTAGCCAAAGTGATAAACCCCTTTCTCTCTTAAGTCCTTACCCGGCCTGAAACCAGGATGCTTCCCGAAAGCTCACATATCGGTTGTCGCCGATGACAATGTGATCCAAAAGCGGGATGTTTAGTTTTTCCCCCAGCTCCCGCACATGATCCGTCAGCTCGATGTCCGCCCGGCTGGGCGTAGGGTCGCCGCTTGGGTGGTTGTGGGCCAGGATGATGTTGGCCGCCTTTGCACAGAGGGCCTCCAAAAAAATTTCCCTGGGGGAGATGAGGGCCATGCGGACGCTGCCGTCGGAAAGCTTTTTTTCCGCCAGAAGCTGGCCCTTGGCGTCCAGGCTCGCCAAAACCACGCACTCCGTCTCCCGGTGGCGCAGTTCCTCCATAAAGTATCCGGCCGCCTGGCCGGAGCTGTGAAAATTTAAGCCCTGGCTTGCCTGGGCGCGGCTCATCCGCTTGCTCAGTTCCGCCAGGCATTTCAGTTTCACCGCCTTCACTTCGCCGATGCCCTTGATCCCCTGCAGCTCCTGCAGGGTGACATGGTGGAGGCCCAAAAGCCCCTCCTGCGGGTATCTGGCCAGTTTTAACACCTGCTCCGCCAGCTCCAGGGCGCTCTGTTCCCGGGTGCCCGTGCGGATGATGATGGCCAGAAGCTCTGCCTCCGTCAGTGTCTCCGGCCCAAAACGCAAAAATCTCTCATAGGGCTGTTCCCCAGCCCCGTTTTTGACGGCTGCCGCCATGCGTCTCCTTTCCGATCTTCTCCGACGCACAAAGGGCTTATCTGATTTTCGTCTCCCTGTATGGGACTGCCCAGAAGCCCAATGTCCCATACACTTTCTTATACTACCACAATTTGCAAGGCCTGTACACAAAAATCATAGATTTTATTTTGACCTTTTTCAGCATAAAAGCGCACGTTCTTCCACCACACCGCTCTCCACCAGGGACTGGAGCGACTTCATAATGCCGAATTTGGCGTGCTGCCAGGTAAGCCCCCCTTGGAAGTACACTGCGTAGGGCGGCTTGATGGGGCCGTCGGCGGACAGCTCGATGGAGGAGCCGGACACAAAAGCCCCCGCCGCCATGACCACCTGGGCGTCATACCCGGGCATATCCCAGGGCTCGGGCGTCACATGGCCGTCTACGGGTGCAGCCGCCTGGATGCCCCGGCAGAAAGCCAGGACGCCCTCCGGCGTGCCCAAGGTAACAGCCTGGATGATGTCATGTCTGCTCTCCCTCCCGTCCGGCACCACAGCAAATCCAAGGCTTTCATAGAGGTTTGCGGCAAAGACCGCCGCCTTTAAGGCGGAGGCGGTGACGGTTGGCGCAAGAAAAAGCCCCTGGTAAAAGTCTTTTAACACCCCAAGGGAGGCCCCCACCTCCTTTGCAAGCCCCGGGGAGGTGAGACGGCAGGCCGCGTTTTCCACACATTCCTTCGTGCCCGCCAGATAGCCGCCGATGGGGGCAAGGCCCCCGCCCGGATTCTTGATGAGGGACCCCACCACCAGATCGGCCCCAACGTCGCTGGGCTCCACCCGCTCCACAAACTCGCCGTAGCAGTTGTCCACCATGCAGATCACGTCCGGCTTTTTCGCCTTTATAAAAGCGATCAGCTCCCCGATGTGGGCCACCGACAGGGTGGGCCTGGTCTGGTATCCCTTGGAGCGCTGGATGGTCGCCAGGCGGGTTCTGGGCGTGATGGCCCTTTCGATGGCCTCATAGTCGAAGCCGCCCCCCGGCAGAAGATCCACCTGCCTGTAAGTGACGCCGTACTCGGAAAGGGAGCCCCGGGAGGGCCGGATGCCGATGACCTCCTCCAAGGTGTCGTAGGGCTTCCCCACCGGGGAGAGCAGCTCGTCCCCGGGCCTTAAATTGCCGGACAGCGCCAGCGAAAGGGCGTGGGTGCCGCAGGTGATCTGGGGGCGCACCAGGGCGTCCTGGGTGTGGAAGACGTCTGCGTAAACCTTCTCCAGGGTGTCCCGGCCCAGGTCGTTGTAGCCGTAGCCGGTGGTGCCCAGAAGGCAGGCCTCGCTGACCATGCACTTCTGCATGGCGTCTAAGACTTTCAGCTGATTGTATTCTGCCGTCTCGTCAAACTCCCGGAAACGGTCTTTCAGCTTTTCTAAGATTTTACTGCCGTATTCATATACGGCCTCCCCGACGCCCATTGCGGCATACCGATTTTTCAGATTGTCCATACCGTATCCTTTCCAAAAACAAGACGCGCCTCTTGGCGTCTCAGCCTGCCGGCACAATGCCCTTTTCGGCCAGCCGCTCCAAAAGAAACGCAAGAATGTTGTCCTCGTCGTACCCGAAGGCGCTTTTCTCCACCCAGATCACGTCCTTCTCCCGCTTGAACCAGGTGAGCTGGCGCTTGGCAAAATGCCGGGTGTTCTGCTTGATGGCGGCTGCCGCCTCCTCATAGGTGCACTCCCCGTCCAAAAAAGCCAGAAGCTCCTTGTAGCCCAGGCCCTGCATGGACACCATCTCCCTGGTGCAGCCCATGTCCCGCAGCTTTTTTACCTCGTTCAGAAGCCCCTGGGAAAGCATCTCGTCCACCCGCTCGTCGATCCTTCGGTAAAGCCGCTCCCTGTCGTCGTCCAGCACAAAATAACAAAAGCGGTAAGCGCTTTCCCTCTCCCGCTCCCGCTCATTGTGGGCGGAGATGGTTTCCCCGGTCAGGTGGTGATATTCCAGCGCACGGATGACGCGCTTTTTGTTGTTTGGGTGGATCGATGCGGCGGAGGCGGGATCCACCTGTCTTAAAAGCCCGTGCAGATACCCTGCGCCCCGCTCCCCGGCAAGGGCTTCCAGCTTGCGGCGGTACGCCGTATTCTCCTCGTTTTCCGTAAAATCAATATCCCGCAGAAGCGCCTGGATGTAAAACCCGGTTCCCCCCGTCACAATGGGGATGCGCCCCCTCTCATAGATCCCGGCCAGACATTCCCTGCATTTTTGCTGGAACAGCGCCACGTTAAAGCTCTCCCAGGGCTCCAGAATGTCCAGCATATGATGGGGGACACCCTCCATCTCTTCCCGGGTAATCTTTGCCGTGCCGATGTCCATCTGGCGGTAGACCTGCATGGAATCGGCGGAGAGGATCTCCCCGCCCACCTCCTTTGCCAGCCGGATGGACAGCCTGGTCTTCCCAACGGCGGTGGGCCCGGCCAGCACCACCATGTCTTTTTCACCTGTCTCCTTTGCCATTTCACCTGCGCCTTTCTCAGCTGACCACCCGCTTGAATTTCCGCTCCAGCTCATACCGGGACAGGGATATGATGGTGGGGCGGCCATGGGGACAGTTGTAAGGGTTTTCCAGCCCCAGAAGCTCGTCGATCAGCGTCTCCGCCTCCGGCAGGGACAAAAGCTGCCTGCCCTTCACCGCCGCCTTACAGGACATGGAGGCGATTTTTTCCTCCACCACCCGGATGCCGCCGAAGCTGCCGCCCTCGCCAAGCTGATCCAGCGCCTCCAGAAACATTTCCCGCTCCCCGCAGCCGTAGAGATCCACGGGCACGCCCCGCAGGGCATACTCGCTGCCGCCAAAGGCTTCAATCTCAAAGCCAAGCCCGGCAAAAACCTCCCAGTGCTCCTTCAGGGCCTGCTCCTCCTGGGCGGAAAGCGTGACGATGATGGGCGGAAGCAGCCCCTGGACAGCCACCTTCTTCTCGTGAAACTGCTTCATCAGGCGCTCGTAGTGAACCTTCTCGTGGGCGGCGTGCTGGTCGATCAAAAGCAGCTTGTCCTCAAACTGCACCAGCCAGTACGTCTCAAATACCTGGCCGATGACCCGGAACCGGGCGCGGTTGTCCGGGGTGAGCAGCTTTTCTTCAAACAAATCCTGCTGAATGGCCGCAGATGCAGGATTTTCTTCCTTTTGCGCCTCTTTTTCGGCCAATGTCCGGGGATTTTCCCCTGTTTTCGGCATATTCTGCAGCAAATCCTGCACTTTGGAGGGCTTTGGAAGGGAGACAGCGGCAAATTTTGTCTCCTCCTGCACCCGGTAGCTTTCCGAGCGTTTCGTCTCGAAGGGCTCCGGGGTGCGGCGCTTTTCCTGCTCCTTGCGCTCTGTGCGCTCCCTGGCCTTTCTCTCCCGGTCAGGGGATAGGCTGGCCTGGGGGATCATCTCCCGGCTCTGCAGGGTACGGCGCACTGCCTCCGTCAAAAATCCGGCCACGGCCATTCCGTCGCTGAAGCGGACGTCCATCTTGGTGGGATGGACATTCACGTCCACCTGCGATGTGTCGATCGCAAGGTGCAGCACGCAAAGCGGGAATTTGTGCTGCATCAGGTACTCCCTGTACCCTTCCTCTATGGCCTTTGCCACCAGATTGCTGCGGACAAAGCGGCCGTTTAAAAAGTAAATCTCAAAATTCCGGTTGGAGCGCACCGCCTCCGGCGTCCCCAGATAGCCTTCTATCTTCATGCCGTCTCTCTCCGCCCGGATGGGGACGAGGGCGCTGGCCACCTCTCTGCCGTAGAGCCGGTAGATGACCTCCTGCAGATCCCCGTTTCCGGAGGTGTGGAATTTTAACTGGGCCCCCAGAAGGAATTTAAAGGAAATGTCCGGGCGGGATAAGGCCAGATGCTCCATCAGATCCGCCACATAGCCGCCCTCCGTGGGGGGCTGCTTTAAGAATTTCCGGCGCACCGGCGTGTTGAAAAACAGGTTCCGCACCAGAAAAGTGGTGCCGTCCGGGGCGCCCACTTCTTCAAAGGCCATCTCGGCCGCGCCCTCTAACAGGATGCGGCTTCCGGTGAGGCTTTCCCGCGTCTTCGTGACCACCTCCGACCTGGACACGGCGGCAATGCTGGAAAGCGCCTCCCCGCGAAACCCCAGGCTGGAGATCCGCGCCAGATCCTCCGCATCTGTGATCTTGCTGGTGGCATGGCGCAGAAAGGCCGTGCGCAGCTGGTCGCGCTCCATGCCGCAGCCGTTGTCGGTGACCCGGATCAGGGAAATGCCCCCGTCCTTCACCTCCACGGTGACGGCGTCCGCCCCCGCGTCAATGGCGTTCTCCACCAGCTCCTTCACCACGCTGGCAGGCCGCTCTACCACCTCTCCCGCCGCGATTTTGTCGATCGTCTCCTCATCCAGGACCCGAATCAAAGCCATCGAAACCTCCTCTTGCCGCCTGGCACAGCCCGGCCGTCGAAAGCGCGCGCTACCAGCGGTTCTTTAATTTGTTCTGCAGCCGGTACAGCACGTTCAGCGCGTCGATGGGCGCCAGGGTGTTTACCTCAAGCTCCATCAGCTCCTTGATCACATCCTCGTCCGTCACCGTGTCAAACAGGGACATCTGCGCCAGATCCACCTCGTCCAGCCTGGGCTGTTTTGCAGGCTTTGCATCCTCTTTCCCATCCACCGCAATGCTCTGTACCTTCTCCGTGATGTCGTTGTCCGACAGCTGCCTCACGATCTCCTTGGCCCGCTCGATGACCATATCCGGCACCCCTGCCAGCTTGGCCACCTGGATGCCGTAGCTTTTGTCCGCACCGCCCTTGATGATCTTTCGCAGGAAGACGATATCGTCCCCCACCTCCTTCACGGCGATGCAGTAATTGTTCACATTGCCCATCTTGCCTTCCAGCTCCGTCAGCTCGTGGTAGTGGGTGGCAAAGAGAGTCTTTGCACCTAAAAGCTTCCGGTTGCTGATGTGTTCGATCACCGCCCAGGCAATGCTTAAGCCGTCGAAGGTGGAGGTGCCCCGCCCGATCTCGTCCAGAATCAACAGGCTGTCGGAGGTGGCATTCCGCAGGATATTGGCCACCTCGTTCATTTCCACCATAAAGGTGGACTGGCCGCTGGCCAGGTCGTCGGAAGCTCCCACCCGGGTAAAGATCCTGTCCACGATCCCGATGTCCGCGCTCTTTGCGGGCACAAAGCAGCCGATCTGGGCGAGCAGCACGATCAGGGCCGTCTGGCGCATATAAGTGGATTTTCCCGCCATATTGGGCCCGGTGATGATGCTGATGCAGTGGCTGCCGTTGTCCAGATAGGTGTCGTTTGCGATGAACATATCGTTGGTAATCATCTGCTCCACCACAGGATGACGCCCGTCCTTGATATCGATGAGCCCCTTTTCATTCAGCCTGGGGCGCACATAATGATTGCGCTCGGACACCAGGGAGAGGGAGGCGTACACATCCAGCCGGGCAATGGCCCTGGCCGTCCGCTGGATCCGCTCCAGTTCCCCGGCAATCGCCTCCCGGATCTCGCAGAATTGGTCGTACTCCAGCGTAGTCAGCTTGTCTTCCGCATTTAAGATGGTGTCTTCCAGCTCCTTCAGCCGGGGCGTGGTGTAGCGCTCCGCATTGGCCAGGGTCTGCTTGCGGATATAGTCCTCCGGCACCAGGCTGGCGTAGGAATTGGTCACTTCAAAGTAATAGCCGAACACCTTGTTGTACCGGATGCGCAGGTTTTTGATGCCGGTGCGCTCCCTGTCCTCTTCCTCCAGTTTCGCCAGCCACTGTTTCCCGTCCCGCTTGGCGCTCCTCAAAGTGTCGATGGTCTCGTTGAAACCGTCCTTTATAATGCCGCCCTCCCGGATGGTCACAGGGGGTTCCTCCTCGATGGAGGCGCGGATCAGTTCATACACATCCTGAAGGCCGTCTATTTCTCTCTCAATGTCCAAAAGCTCCTGCTTTTTGAAGCCCTTCAGAACCTTTTTGATGGCGGGCAGCATTTCCAGGGAGTTGCGGAAAGCGATGAAGTCCCTGGGGTTTGCCGTCTTGTAGGTCACCTTGCTCAAAAGCCGCTCCAGGTCGTAGATGGGGTTTAAATACTCCCGCAGTTCATCCCGGGACACGCTGTCGGCGTTTAGCTCCTCGATGGCGTCCAGGCGCTTTTCCATCTCCCCCCTGTCAATCAAAGGCTGCTCCAGCATACTCCGGAGAAGCCTTCCGCCCATGGCGGTTCTGGTCTTGTCCAGCACGCCGAGAAGGGAGCCCCTTTTTTGTTTCTCCCGCAGCGTTTCCGTCAGCTCCAGATTGCGCCTGGTCGCGCTGTCAAGCAGCATATACTTGTTGGTCAGGTAGGGGGAAAGGCGGGTAAAATGGGCCAGGTCGGTTTTCTGGGTGTCATACAGATACGAAAGCAGCGCCCCCGCCGCCACCAGCCCCACCGGGAAATCCTCCACCCCAAGCCCCGCCAGCGTCTTTACCTTAAAATGCTTAAGGAGCACGCGCTTACAGTTCTCGTCGTCAAAAAAATGAGATTCCAGGGCATTGACGGAGATGTGGTATTTCTCCCGCAGCGACGCAAGGTCAAAGCCGCTGACCAGAAAAGCCTCGTTGTGTATGATCTCCGAGGGCTCGTATTTCATCAGTTCATCATTTAACTTCTTTAAGTCGTCCACTTCCGTCAGATAGTAGTCCCCGGTGGTCACATCCGCCGCGGAGATGCCGATCTTGTTGGGCGTATAGGCCACGCACATCAGGAAATTGTTCCGGCCCTCCTCAAGAGACTGGACGTTTAAGTTGGTGCCCGGGGTGACCACCCGGATCACCTCCCGCTTCACCAGCCCCTTGGCCAGCTTGGGGTCTTCTACCTGCTCGCCGATGGCCACCTTATATCCCTTATTGACCAGTCTGGTCAGATATGTCTCCACCGCATGGTAGGGCACGCCGCACATGGGCGCCCGCTCTTCCAGGCCGCAGGCTTTTCCGGTCAGGGTCAGCTCCAGCTCCCTGGAGACAGTGACGGCGTCCTCAAAGAACATCTCGTAAAAATCGCCCAGGCGGTAAAACAAAATACAGTCCGGGTACTGCTTTTTCGTCTCCATATACTGCTGCATCATGGGCGTTAAATCTTCCATGGAAATCTGATCCGCCATCGGTATGTACTCCTTCTTTCGGTACGCTGGTTCCCCAGAAAATAAGGCAAACGCACAAGTGATTGCGCATTTGCCTTCAGTTTACCACAAAATCTTGTTTGTGTAAATCTGGAAGTTCTCACAAAACCGCTCCCTTACGGCACACGATGGCCAGTGTAATAAAAGCCGTGGCACTCGTCCAAAAGGACAGGAAACAGCTTTCCCACCATGTCCGGGCCCCCCGGAAGATGCACGATGGTATTGTTGGAGAGACGCCCCGTGACCATCCCGGGGCTGGCCTCAT
The DNA here is from genome assembly GCA_947594835.1 of uncultured Acetatifactor sp. Taxonomy (GTDB): domain Bacteria; phylum Bacillota; class Clostridia; order Lachnospirales; family Lachnospiraceae; genus Acetatifactor. The sequence goes on from CANQEH010000030.1 coordinate 20,008, forward strand.
TGATCTCCTCAATCAGTGCTTCCATGACCCGGCCCTGGTATTTTGCGGCCTGTGCCTTGGCGGTTTCCTGCACCACCTTTAACAGCCTGTCAAACCCTGCCTTCACCTGCTGGGGCGGCACCTGGTCTTCCATGGAGGCCGCCGGGGTTCCCGTGCGCCTGGAATAGATAAAGGTAAAGGCGTTGTCGAACTGCACCTGCCGCACCATCTGGATCGTCTCCTCCAGATCCTCCTGCGTCTCCCCAGGGAAGCCCACAATGATGTCTGTGGTGATGGCGATATCCGGGATCTCCCGGCGGATGCGCTGGGCCAGCTCCAGGTACTGCTCCCTGGTGTAGCGGCGGTTCATCTTCTCTAAGATCCTGGTGGAGCCCGACTGCAGAGGAAGGTGCAGATGGCGGCAGATCTTGTCGGATTCTTTGATGGTCTGGATCAGTTCCGGGGAGAGATCCTTTGGATGGGAAGTCATAAACCGGATCCTCTGGATCCCAGGGATTTTTTCCACCTCCCGCAAAAGCTCCGCAAAGGAAACGGGCTTGTCCAGGTTTTTGCCGTAGGAGTTCACATTTTGTCCAAGCAGCATGACCTCCACCACCCCGTCCTCTGCCAGCGCCTGGATCTCCCGCAGGATATCCTCAGGCTTGCGGCTCCGCTCCCTGCCCCGCACATAGGGCACGATGCAGTAACTGCAGAAATTGTTGCAGCCGAACATGATGTTGATGCCGGACTTAAAGGGGTATTTTCGCTCCGTGGGCAGCTCCTCCACAATCTGATCCGTGTCCTTCCAGATGTCGATGAGCATCCCTTCCGACTCATAGCAGGCGCAGAGCAGTTCCGCAAATTTGTAGAGGTTGTGGGTGCCGAAGACCAGATCCACAAAGGGATAGCTCTTCTGCAGTTTCTCTATGACCGCCGGTTCCTGCATCATACAGCCGCAGAGAGCGATTTTCATCTTCGGATTGCGGCGCTTGTAGCCGTTTAGTTCCCCGAGCCTTCCGTAAATGCGCTGGTTTGCATTGTCCCGGACGGTACAGGTGTTAAAGAGCACAAAATCTGCGTTCTCCTCCTCCGTCAGCAAAAATCCCGCCTGCCCCAGGATTCCCAGAAGCTTTTCCGAGTCCCTGGCGTTCATCTGGCAGCCGAATGTCGTCACACAGGCGGTGGGCTGCCTGCCGTTCTCCTCCCGCAGCCTTTCCACCTGCTCCCGGCACCTGGCCAGAAAATAATACTGCCTTTCCGGCTCCTGCGCCGGGGGCGGCAGCGTCAGATCGACCGCTTTCCAATCCATACTCTGGCTCATACGCTCTTATGCCTCCCCGCTTTCCCTGAAATCCACCTGCGCCAGCCGGATCAGAAGCTCCGTCACCTTCTCCATGCTCTGGATGCTGACGTATTCATACCGGCTGTGGAAGTTGGCGCCGCCGGTACAGAGATTGGGACAGGGAAGCCCCATAAAGGAAAGTCTTGCCCCGTCGGTGCCGCCCCGGATGGGCACGATTCTGGGCTCCGCCCCCAACTGCCTTAAGATACGCCCGGCAGCCTGGATCAGCTGGGGGTAGGGTTCCAGCGCTTCCTTCATGTTGCGGTAAGAGTCCTGCATCTGGACGGACACCGTGCCCGCCCCGTATTTTTCGTTTAAAAAGGCGGCGCACTGGCAGAAAAACTCCTTTTTCTCCTCAAAGCGCTTCCGGTCGTGATCCCGGATGATATATTCCGCCTCCGTCTTTTCCACCGTGCCGCAGATTGCATCCAGGTGATAGAATCCCTCCCGCCCTTCCGTGTACATGGGATTGTCAAAGACGGGCAGAAGGCTTTGGAATTCCTGCGCGATCAGGATGGCGTTTTTCATTTTCCCCTTGGCCGAGCCGGGATGGACGCTGATGCCCTGCACGGTGAGCTTTGCCCCCGCCGCGTGGAAAGTCTCGTCCTCCAGCTCCCCAAAGGCGCCGCCGTCCACAGTGTAGGCAAAATCCGCCCCAAAGAGGGAGACGTCGAAATGGTCTGCGCCCTCCCCGATCTCCTCGTCCGGGGTAAAGCCCAGCCGGATCTTTCCGTGGCGCAGCTCTTCGTGCTCTAAAAGATAAGAGGCGGCGGCCATGATCTCCGCGACTCCGGCCTTGTCGTCCGCTCCCAGGAGCGTGGTGCCGTCGGTGACGATCAGATCCTGCCCCTTTAAGGCTTTGATCTCCGGGAACTCCTCCGTCCTCAAATAGATCTGCTGTTCCCCGTTCAACAGGATGTCTCCCCCGTCGTATTGTTCCACGATCTGCGGCTTCACCCCCGCGCCGGACACGGCGGGAGAAGTGTCCATGTGGGCGATCCATCCCAGCACCGGCCAGTCCTCACAGCCCGGGGAAGCCGGGACGGTGGCATAGACATAGCCGTGCGCCTCGTCATGCACCACTTCCTGCGCCCCCATCTCCTCCAGCTGCGCCGCCAGAATGTTGGCCAGAATCCTCTGTCCCGGCGTGCTGGGAGTGGTCTTCGTCGTTTCGTCCGACTGGGTATCTATGGTGACATACTCCAAAAAAAGCTCTGCTGCTTTCCTCATGGCAATCTCCGTTCCGCCGGCGTCCTTCTGCCGCCGGCTGCGTTTTTCCGTTCCCATCATACCACGAAACAGCCGATCCCTCAATTCTTTTTTGTCACGGCCTGCCCGCCGTGCCCATATTTTGATTATATTATTTTTTATATTTTTATTTTATAAGTAATTGCAAGAACAATACTTCTATGATAAAATATCGTTTAAGGACAACCGTGTTGCAGGGTGGGCTGACCTTTCATTTCATATGAAATTTCGTATGAATGGAGGTGATGCCTATGGGAAATCACTTTGATTTCAAGGATATGCTGACCTTTGGCATATTTCTTCTGGCGTTGCTTACATTTATTTTTACCTTTTGTAAGTAGCCCTACATAGAAACACCACCCCTAAACTTTGGCCGAGTGATGGGGTGGTATTTCTATCTCAAACTTAGGTCAACCCACCTTGTGGGCGGTTGTTCCTTTCTTTTAGTATAACCTTTCCAGTGAATTTGTCAACCCTTTTTCGTCTGCCACACACCACAGTGGAATCACCGTTTTAAAAGCACCGCTTTCTACAGTCTTCTTCTCATCAAACCATTAAAGCGGAAAAAGGAGGCTTAAATCGGACGGCACTGCATATCCTGTAATAACCTCTTGAAACGCTTTGGAACAGGAAATCGTATGGGCGATACCACCATGGAAAAAAAGCTGCGGCTGGTAAAACAGATCCGCACCCGTTACAACACGGATCAATATGACCTGTCAAACAGGGAGCGCATCCTCTACGGCAGGGTGAGCAGACCCGCAGAGGCCCTTCCCGGCAGGGAGGAGGAAGACGTCCCCGGCCAGGCTCCTGCCTCCACCTTCTCCTTACGGCTTTTGGCGGCAGTCCTCCTGCTGGCCGCTGTCATCGCCATGGATCGAAACGGCATCCAGGCGGCAGGAATCACTGCGGAAGGAATCTTTCAGGCAATCTCCGCAGACTATGTGGGGCAGATCGAGGCCTGGGCCTCCCAGATGCCGCAGCCGTCCCGGTAACAGTCTGCTGGCATCTGGATCTTTTATCTGCGCCTGGCTGGCTTTTCCCGGGGAGCTGCATCCTCCAAGGGGGCCTGTGCCTGCCTGGACGGCTTTGGCAGGGCCGTCTTGGGCTGCGCCGCATAGGAAGTGCGCAGCCTGGCATAGTCCGGGGTCTCCGATGTGTCCCGGGAGAGCTTCGGCACTGCTTTCGGCCTGGGGCGGGGGGCTGCCTTTGCCGCATCCGCAGGCTTTCCGGCCGCACTCTCCTCCCGGACAGGCTTCGGAAGCGCATCCCGCAGGGCCCGGCAATTTTCTGCCCCGGGCTCCGGCGGCGGATCCTCGATCAGCCCGGTGAGACGCCCTGTGTACAGCACGCAGAGTTCGTGCAGCGCCCTGGTGGCCGCTACATAAAGAAGCCTTGCATGGCCGTCGTCTATCGGATAATCCTCCCTGGTGGGATCCAGAATCAGGCAGGCGTCAAATTCCAGCCCTTTGGTGTATTCTACCGAAAGCACCATGACGCCGTTTGCAAATTCCGTTTTCTCGGGATCCGTCTCCAGAATCCGCAGTTTTGAAGCCAGGATCTCTCCTGCCGCTTTCGCCTGCTTTTCATTCCGCAGGATCAGGGCGATGGTGCCAAGGCCCTCCTCCTGCCACGCCCCGCAGATTGCGGCGGCCCTGTCATACAGTTGACTTTCTGCCGCCTGCTCCACCCTTACCGCCTTCCCATGGCGGATGATGGGTTTCGCCGGGTAGGGGTAAAAGTGTCCGTGGCGGAGGATCCGTGCGGCAAATTCCGAAATTTCCACCGTATTGCGGTAGCTTTTTCTCAGAACGTCAAAGTGATCCATGGGATCTGGAAGCAGCAGCTTCCGCAAGGGCTCCCACTCGTTTAAACCCACGCCGAAATGAATGTTCTGGGACACATCCCCCATGACCGTGTAGGTACAGCCGCGGATGCAGGCATCCAGGCAGTGGTAAATCATCATGCCGAAGTCCTGGGCCTCGTCGATGACAATATGCCGTGCCTCGCTGATCACCTCCGTCTCCTTGGCCCGCTTGTAGAGATAGGCCAGGGCCGCCAGGTCGTAAACGTCATATTCCCTGTCCGGCAGTTCCACCGGAAAGCCCTTGTCTTTCTGTCTGGTCAAAAAGTCCAGGTAAAGCGTCCGGATGGGCCGTTTCCAGATTCTGCCCCCGTATCTGTTCCGATATGCCTTGAGGATGGCTTTTTTCTCCTCCTCCGTGTACTTGTCCGCCCCGTTTAAAAATACCTCCTGTATTTTGATGCGCAGCCGATCGTTTAACTGATTGATCTTGCCCTGGATCGATACGCCTGGATTCTGGGAAAGATAGCGTTCCACCGACGCTCCGTCCACAAGAAGGATTCGCTGGCTGTCTTTGTTTCCCGCACTCTGTGCGCTTTTTGCAAACTCCCCTGGATCGAGGGTGACGGATTCCGTGGAAATACAGCTTCGCTCCAGTTCATCGCAGAATTTCTTCAGATCCGCAAACCACCCGGCGCTGCCCCTTTGCTCCTGGCCGACAGCGACCCCGGAAGGGGCCTTGACACGATCCTTCTTTTCGTCCCAGTCCTCGTACAGCAGCCGGGTAAAAAGCTGCTCCATGGTCATCTGCCGCACGCCGTACACGTCCAGATCCGGCAGCACGCCTGTGATATAGTTTAAAAGGATCCGGTTGCTGCCCACGATGTAAAAATCTTCCGGCCGGAAACGCTCCGCATAGTTGTAGAGGATAAATGAGATCCTGTGCATGGCCACGGTCGTCTTCCCGGAGCCTGCCGCGCCCTGGACGATGGTGTTGTGGTAGGGGGAACGGCGGATGATCTGGTTTTGCTCCTTCTGGATGGTGGCCACGATTTCTCCCAGAACCGCCTGTTTGTTCCGGGCCAGGTATTTTGTGAGCAGCTCGTCATTGGAGATCACCTCGCTGTCGTAGTAATCTGATAGTTTTCCCTGGTCGATCTCGTAGGTGCGCTTTCTCTTTAAGTCGATCGGCACGGTTTTGCCGCCCGGCGCGGGATATTGGCACTCCCCCAGCCCGTTTTCATAGTAAGCTGCCGCCACCGGCGCCCTCCAGTCCACCACCTGTTGGTGCGTGGCGTCTTTTGCAATGCCGCCTCTCCCGATATAAAGGGATTCCATCCGTCCCGACGCCTTGTCCTCAAAGTCAATCCTTCCAAAGTAGGGCTTGTTGACCGCCTTTTGGTTTCTCGACAGCGCACGTTTCATGTGTTCGTGCAGGGTGACGGTGTTGCTGAGCATGGTGTACATCTCCGGGTCATTGTCGTGATAATGCTGGAACATTTCTTCGATATCCGCCTGCATGGCGCGGATCTGGCTGCCGTATTCCTCCATGTTCTTTCGGATTACGGCAAGCGTCTCCTCCAGGTGCTTCTCCTCGTCACGGCGGGAGGTTCCCTGAATGCGTCCCTCTTTCATACCTGTCTCCTTTCCGAAGCGTGTCCTTCGTACCTACCAGTATAGGGAAATCAAAAAATAATACTAGACTTTTCTTTTTTGCTGTGATAATATATTAGGCGTAAGCCGTACAAAAAAGCTGCCGGATATACCGACAGCTTTTTCACGTTATTCCGTTTTCTTATTTCGTTTTTGCTTTTTCTATTCCCGCTCCGCCAGCTCCCTGGTGATCTCCTCCCAGGAGATACCCTTCTCGGCCATCAGCACCATCATGTGATACAAAAAGTCGCTGATCTCATACTTTACCTCGTTTGTACCGGGATTCTTTGCGGCAATGACGATCTCCGTGGCTTCCTCTCCCAGCTTTTTCAGTATCTTGTCCAGGCCCTTGTCAAAGAGGTAATTGGTGTAGGAGCCCTCCCGGGGATGTGCCTTCCTGTCCTGGATGACGTCGTACACCTCTTTCAGGACCTGAAGGGGATTGGCGGCGTCTTTTGTGTCTTTTTTGACGATCTCATTGAAAAAGCAGCTTCTTGCCCCGGTGTGGCAGGCGGCTCCCACCTGGGAAACCTCTGCCAGAATGGTATCCATGTCGCAGTCCGCCGTCAGGCTTTTCACATACTGGTAATGGCCGCTGGTCTCTCCCTTGAGCCAGAGCCGTCCCCTGCTTCTGCTGAAGTACGTCATCTTTCCCGTCTGGATGGTCTGGCGGTAGGCCTCCTCGTCCATATAGGCCACCATCAGCACCTCCCTGGTGCGGTAGTCCTGCACCACCACAGGCACATGGCCGTCGCTGTTTTTCTTGAAGTCCTCCCAACGGCAGGCGGCTTCCAGCAGTTCCACCGGGATCCCGTTTTCCTGGCAGAGCCTCTTTAAGGTCAGAATCTCCTTGTAGTTATCGTTGACGGCATTGCCGGTGACCCCCAGCACACCGGGATGGCCAAATATCTCAAGCAGCTTGTTGAGCGCGATGTTGTTGACCTGCACATAGAGGGGCAGCTGTGAAACTGCCTCTGACTCCCGGATCTTGTGGGGATTAAGCAGCACCAGCCCGGACAGGCACTGCGCCGCCCATTCCAGGGTTTCTGCAAGCGGCGCCGGGTCGCTGTAAGAGGCAAGCAGTTTTTCCTTTCCGAACTTCCGAAAAACCTCTTCCGCAATAGAGACGTTTTTCCCCTCGTCAAAGTCCAGAATCGCCCGGCTGCACCCGGCGTAGAGGAGTTTTTTTACGTCCTCCATGCGCCTGATGTTCCCGCCCCCGGTCACTTCCACCTCCGACAGGGCGCAGATCTCCCTGATCATCCCCAGGGCCGCCTCATGGGCCTCGTCCCCTTCCCCTTCGGATAAGTCAAAGACGATCAGTTCGTCCGCGCTGTTTTCGTTGTAGAGCCGCACCAGCCGCAGCGGATCCGTCTCCACCACGCTCCTGTCGCTTAAGCTTCTCACCGCGTGTCCGTTATGAAGATAAATACAGGGCACAAATTTTTTTCCCGTCATGTCTGGTCTTCCCCTCTGTCACAGAGTTCCCTTGGTGCTGAGCACCCCCGTCACTCTGTCGTCGTATCCTGTCGCCTGATCCAAGGCCTTTGCAAAGGCCTTGAAGACGGCTTCTATCATGTGATGGGAATTGGCGCCGGAGAGCATCCTGATATGCAGGTTCATGCCTGCGCTGTATGACACCGCATAGAAAAACTCCCGCACCAGTTCCGTGTCCAGTCCGCCCACCCGCTGCGTGGGAAAACTGCATTCAAATTCCAGATAAGGCCTGCCGCACAGATCCACCGCGCACAGCGCCAGGGCGTCGTCCATGGGCAGAATGAAAAAACCATAGCGGCGGATGCCTGCCTTGTCCCCTGCCGCCTGGGCAATGGCCTGCCCCAGTACAATCCCCGCGTCCTCCACCGTGTGGTGACCGTCCACAGAGAGGTCTCCCCGGATCTTGCAGTCCAGATCAAAGAACCCATGTCTGGCAAATCCCTCCAGCATATGGTCAAAAAAGCCGATCCCCGTCTCCACCCGGGCATTGCCGCTCCCGTCCAGATTGAGCGAAACAGAGATGTCCGTTTCCTTCGTGGTGCGCGTCACCGCCGCCGTCCTGTCTTTCATCTTTTCTCTTTCCTCTCATTCCGCCGCTTAAGCGGCTCGTTTCCTTTTTCGTCTTCCGCTTCCGGCAGCCCTTCTAACGACCGTCCTCAAACCGCACCCGCACGCTGTTTGCGTGAGCGGTCAGCCCCTCGCTCTCCGCAAACCGCTCAATCTCCTCATGGGCTTTCGCAAGGGCTTCCCTGGAGTAAAAGATGACGCTGCTCTTTTTGCAGAAATCGTCTACGCTTAAGGGCGAAAAAAACCGTGCCGTGCCGTTGGTGGGCAGGATATGGTTGGGGCCTGCGAAGTAATCCCCCAAGGGCTCCGAGGCATACGGCCCCAGGAAAATAGCCCCTGCGTTCTTCACCTTCGCCATGGTCTCAAAGGGATCGGCGGTGAGGATTTCCAGATGCTCTGAGGCAATCTCGTTGACGGCCTCCAGCGCCTCCTCCATGTCCTCCGCTACCAGGATATAGCCGTAGTTGTCCAGGGAGCTTTGGATGATCTCCCGCCTGGAGAGCTGCCCCAGAAACTGATCCACCTCCTGGGAAACCTGCTCAGCCAGCTGTCTGGACGTGGTGATGAGGATGGCGCTGGCCAGCTCGTCGTGCTCTGCCTGGGAGAGAAGATCCGCCGCCACATAGCGGGGATCTGCCGTCTCGTCGGCCAGCACCAGGATCTCGCTGGGCCCGGCGATGGAGTCTATGCCAACGTAGCCGTACACTGCCTTTTTGGCCAGGGCCACAAAAATGTTGCCGGGCCCGGTGATCTTGTCCACTTTCGGCACCAGATCCGTGCCGAAGGCCAAAGCCGCGATGGCCTGGGCGCCGCCCACCCGGTAGACGGCGTCTGCCCCCGCCAGATCTGCCGCCACCAGGGTGGCGGGGTTCACACTGCCGTCTTCCCCCGGCGGCGTGACCATCACAATCTCCTTTACCCCTGCCACCTTGGCAGGGATCACATTCATCAGCACGCTGGAGGGGTAAGCCGCCTTCCCGCCCGGCACATAGACTCCCGCCCGGCACATGGGCGTGATCTTCATCCCCAGGATGGCTCCGTCCTCCCTGGCGTCAAACCAGCTGCTGCGCAGCTGCTTCTGGTGAAAGGTTCTGATGTTTTCCGCACAGTGCCGCATGGTGCGGATCAGCTCAGGATCCAGCTTTTCGTAAGAAGCGTCGATCTCCTCCCTGGACACCCTGATGTTTTCCGCATTTAAGTCGAATTTGTCAAACTGCCTGGTATAGTCAAACAGCGCCTGGTCGCCCCTCTCCCTGACCTGTTCCAGAATATGGGCCACCGTCTCCTCGTACTGGGTATAGTGGCCGGGACTCCTCTTTAACAGGTCATCCAGAAGGCTCTTTCTTGTCTGGCTGGTCAATCTCACGATCCTCATGTTTTCCCTCCATTCTGTGCGCCGCAGGATGCGGGCGCTTCCCTGCATACATCGTCAGCACAGCTTCCGCAGCAGGCTGACCAGTTCCCGGATCCGCTCCGCCTCCATCTGCATACTCACGCGGTTGACGATCATCCTGGCGGACAGGGGGCAGATCTCCTCCAATACCTCCAGGCCGTTTTCCCGCAGGGTGGATCCGGTCTCCACGATATCCACAATCACGTCCGAGAGCTCCACCAGAGGCCCCAGCTCCACGGAGCCGTTCAGCTTGATGAGATCCACCGACTGATGTTTTTTGTTTTGGAAATAATCCCTGGCAATATTGGGGTATTTTGTGGCCACCCGGATCCGCTCGTGGTGGAGCAGAAGCTGTCCGGCCTCCTTGGGCCCGCAGACGCACATCCGGCACTTCCCGAAGCCGAGATCCAGCACCTCATAGACGTTCCGATTTTCTTCTAACACCGTGTCCCGGCCCGTCACGCCGATATCCGCCGCGCCGTACTCCACATAGGTGGGCACATCCGGCCCCTTGGCCAGAAAAAACCGGATCTTCCGCTCTTTGTCTTCAAAGATGAGCTTCCTTGTGGACTTATCCTTTATCTCCCCGCAGGCCACGCCCATCCGCTCAAACAGTTCCAGCGTCTGGGAGGCCAGCCGTCCCTTGCACAGGGCAAAGGTCAGATATCCGTCTTCCCGCATCTTGTCATTCCTCCCTGGGCTGTCCCATATCCCTGGGCTGCAGGGCAACACAGATTCCCTGCGCCCGGAGGCGCTCCGCCTCCTTTAGCCGCTCCCCATAGTCCTGGGGGCCATAGAGGATCGTCCGGGGCCCCTGGGGAAGGGGAAGCTCCACATCCTGTCTGGAGAGCGCCTCCAGAATGCTGTCCACCACCATGGCAAAGCCCACCGCCGGAGACTCCTTTCCAAACTGGCTGAGCAGATTGTCGTATCTGCCGCCCTTGACGATGGCGTCCCCCATGCCGTAGGTATAGGCCCGAAAGATCACGCCCGTGTAATAGTAATATCGGTTTAACATCCCCAGGTCAAAGGAGACGTACTCCGCCGTGCCGTAACATTTCAGGACTTCATAGAGTTTCTCAAGCCGCCGGACGGCGAAAAGCGAGCGGTCGTTTCCCGCCAGAGCCCCCGCCTCCTGCAGGGAACCCATGCCGCCGGACAGCTCCGCCGCCTTTAAAAGCCGCCCCAGGTAAGGCTCGTCCACCCCGCGCTCCTGCAAGAGTTCCTGGGCCGCAAAGTAGTTCTTCCCGCAGACAAAGCCCCGCAGATCCTGCGCTGTCTCCTCATCCAGACCCGCCTCCTCGCAGAGGCCCTTAAAATACTCCACCTGGCCGATGCTGATCTGGAAACGGCGAAGTCCAGCCGCCTTCAGGGCCTTTACCACCAGGCTGATCACTTCCCCGTCCGCCTCCACGCTCCCGTCCCCCAAAAGCTCTGCGCCCATCTGGGTCACTTCCTTGAGTTTTCCCTGGAGGTTCACCGTGTTTGTGAACGTATTCCCCACATAGGCAAACCGTAGAGGCGCGCGCTCCTCCGCAAAATACGCGGCCCCGCAGCGGGCGATGGAGGGGGTGAAATCCGGCCGCAGCGCCAGCATCCGCCCGTCTACGTCAAAGAACTTGAACATACTCTCCTCTTTGTTGGGCGTTGCTGTGTTATACACGTCATAGTATTCAAAGGTCGGGGTCTGCACCATCTTATAGCCATGATGGGCAAAGACCTGCCGGGCCACCGTCTCAATCCGGAACTTCTGGTCGCACTCCTCCCAGAGCATATCCGCCAGTCCGCTTGGCGTATGGCTGACTTTTTCATGGTTCAACTGCATCACTCCCAAGGCTTCAATCTACCTAT
>CANQEH010000031.1 GCA_947594835.1 uncultured Acetatifactor sp.
GCGCAAGCCCCTGAAACCCTTGATTTTACTGGCTTTCTTTAATCGAGTTGACGCATTGTCGGGAACAGCAGCACATCCCGGATCGCCGGCGCGTTGGTCAGAAGCATCACCAGCCTGTCGATGCCGTAGCCGATCCCGCCTGTGGGCGGCATACCGATCTCCAGGGCATTCATGAAGTCCTCGTCGGTGGTGTTGGCCTCCTCGTCCCCTGCTGCCAGCGCCGCCTCCTGGGCCTTGAAGCGCTCCCGCTGATCGATGGGATCGTTTAATTCGGAGTAGGCGTTGCACATCTCGCGCCCATAGATAAACAGTTCAAACCGCTCTACATAATCCGGCTTGTCCGGCTTCCTCTTGGTCAGGGGAGAGACCTCCACCGGGTGATCCATGAGAAACGTTGGCTGGATCAGGTGCGCCTCCGCAAACTCCTCAAAGAACAGGTTTAAGATATCCCCCTTCTGATGCCGCGCCTCATAGTGGACGCCCTTCTCGTCCGCAATTTTCTTTGCCGCTTCCGTGTCAGGGATCTGGTCAAAATCCACCCCTGCATACTGCTTCACCGCGTCCACCATGGTCAGCCTTGCAAAGGGCTTGCCCAGGTCGATCATCTCCTCCCCGTAAGGGATCAGGGTGGTTCCGCAGACCTCCTGCGCCACATAGCGGAACATATTTTCCGTCAGCTCCATCATGCCGTAGTAATCCGTGTAGGCCTGATACAGTTCCATCAGGGTAAATTCCGGGTTATGTCTGGTGTCCAGGCCCTCGTTTCGGAACACCCTGCCGATCTCAAAGACCCGCTCCAGGCCGCCCACGATCAGGCGCTTTAAGTAAAGCTCCAGGGAAATGCGCAGCTTCACATCCTGATCCAAGGCGTTGTAATGGGTTTCAAAGGGTCTCGCCGCCGCACCGCCGGCATTGGATACCAGCATGGGGGTCTCCACCTCTAAAAAGCCCTCCCCCTCCAGATAGCGCCGGATGGCGCTGATGATTTTAGAGCGCTTTACAAAGGTATCCCGTACCTCCCGGTTCATGATCAGATCCGTATACCGCTGGCGGTAGCGCAAGTCCGTATCGGTCAGGCCGTGAAACTTCTCCGGCAGGATCTGCAGGCTCTTTGCCAGCAGCGTGACGGAGGAAGCATGGATGGAAATTTCCCCGGTCTTGGTCTGAAAAACCTCTCCTTCCACCCCTACCAGGTCGCCGATATCATATTTCTTAAAGTCCGCATAGGCCTCCTCGCCGATGCTGTCACGGGCCACATAGACCTGGATGTTTCCGGGCAGATCCTGAACATTACAGAAGGATGCCTTCCCCATAATACGTTTTGCCATCAGGCGGCCCGCCACGCTGACCGTTTTCCCTTCCAGGCTGTTAAAGTTTTCCCTGATGTCCGTACTGTGGTGGGTCACCTCATATCTGGTGTGCCGGAAAGGGTCTTTCCCGCTCTCCTGCAGGGCGGACAGCTTATCCCGCCTGATCTGCAGAAGCTGGCTGATATCCTGTTCCTGTACATTTGCATTGTTCGTCTCTGCCACGTCTTATGCCTCTCTTTTCGTTTTAATCTCCATTCCGAAGCGCCACAGATTCCCGGACGGACAAAGTCCGTTCTGCGAAATCACCGGCACATCAGTGTCGTTTTGCACACTAATTGCTCCGCTGGATGTCCAATACCTTGTAGGCAATTACGCCTGCGGCGGTCTCCACGTTCACGGTATCCCCCCGCTTTTTGCCGATCAGAGCCGAGCCCACCGGGCTCTCGTTGGAGATCATGCCGTTTAAGCTGTCTGCCTCGGCGGAGCCCACGATCTTATACTCCGTCTCCTCGCCGAATTCCACATCCAGCAGCCGCACCCTGCAGCCAATGCTGATCTTATCCAGATCGATCTCGTCCTCCAGCACCACCTCTGCATTTTTTAAGATCTTCTCCAGCTCCTCGATCCTTGCCTCAATGTCGCGCTGCTCGTCCTTTGCCGCATCGTACTCCGCGTTCTCGGAAAGATCGCCCTGTTCCCTGGCCTCCTTGATTTTCTGGGCCACTTCCTGACGGCGGTTTACCTTCAACTCATGAAGCTCGTCTTCATACTTCTTCAGTCCTTCATAAGTTAAAATGTTCTTCTTCTCCTGCATTTTTGCGTCCCTTCCTGTCTTTTTTCTATTGCGTTCAACCCCTGTTCGTCCGATGTCCAGCGGTTTTCGGTTCCCTTTCTTTTGACTACCGTATTATACTCATTTTTCCCATCTGTGTCAAGGTTTGCAGGCTTTCTTCCACACTTCTTTCAGCGAGAAATACGCCGCCGTCCGACGCCCGGCGCAAAATGCCCTGGCCTTCTCCTCCAGGGACGAAAAATCGAGCCAGACGCTCCCGTCGGCCAGCCCTGCCGCCGGGACACGGGGTTCCCCGGAAAAGTCCAGCACGCAGACCGGCTCTTTCGTCTCCAGAAGCAGCCTGGTATAGGCCCGTTTTCCGGGCAGAAGCTGCAGATCCACCGCCACGCCCCAGTCCATGTAAAACGCTTCCGCCGCTTCCTCCATCTCCTCCGTATACGCCCCTTCCGGCAGAAACCAGCGCAGGCTTTTCATACCCCTGGCGCATCGGGAGAGGACAAAGCCCGCGCAGGGCGACGTGCCCAAAAGGACAAAGTGGTGGAGCCTTGCGTAGGGCAGCAGTACCTTGGCCCACTCCGGCTGAAAATAGCCGTTAAATTCCGGAAACGGCCAAAGCTCGCCCCAGAGCTCTTTCAGCCCCTGGAGCGGCGCGTCCGCCCGTTCTTCCCGGGCCGCCTCACCCGCTTTTCCCCCAAACAGGCTTTTCCGCACCGAATCGTCATACACGCAGAAAACCCCGGCGCTTTCGTCCAGCCCGGACGTCAGCTCCCACAGGAAGCGGCGGATTTCCAGGCGCACCTGGGCTGCCTCCCGCCGATACTGTGCCCTTTGCCTGCGATACATCTTTTTTTGTTTTTTCCGCCTCCAGAAAGCCTTCCACCGGCTCTCCCCGGCTTCCCTGCCCTTTGCGGGCGCCTCCGGCAGAATCAATACATGGGAAAACCATCTGTTTTCTCCCACGTCCACCGCCGTCCGCACCAGCAGATATCCCTGCATCTTTTGAAAATTTGTGACAGGGCCTTCCAGTTCTCTCTTTTTATAAAAATATAGGATAGTGTCCATGCACTATATTTATGCACGGCATCCCAAAAAATGCTATCCTGCAAAAATGCGCTCCACACCCTCCCGCAGCTCCTCCATGGTCTCCATGGTGTTGATCGTCTGCCTAAAGTGCGCGGAATGGGGCATCCCCGCCGTATACCAGGCCAGGTGCTTTCGCATTTCCCGCACCGCGGTGTACTCTCCCTTGGTCTCCTGCTGCAGCCTGGCATGGCGCAGGATCATCTCCCGCTTCTCACGGCTGTCCGGCCTGGGCGGAACCTTCCCGGTTTCCAGAAAAGAGACGATTTCCCGGAAGATCCAGGGATTCCCCTGGGCCGCCCGGCCCACCATCACCCCGTCGCAGCCGGTCTGGGACAGCATCTGTACCGCCGCCTGGGCGCTGTCCACATCCCCGTTTCCGATGACAGGGATCTTTACCGCCTCCTTGACCCGGCGGATACAGTCCCAATCCGCCCTGCCGCTGTAATACTGGGCACGGGTGCGCCCGTGAACCGCCACGGCTGCCACCCCGCAGGCCTCTGCAATTCTGGCGATCTCCACCGCATTGTCCGCTTCAAACCCTTTTCGGATCTTCACCGTCACAGGTTTTTTCACCGCTTTCACCAGGGCCTTCAGAATCTCCTCCACCCGCCCGGGCTCCCTTAAGAGCGCCGAGCCCTCGCCGTTGTTCACCACCTTTGGCACCGGGCAGCCCATGTTAAAGTCCAGAACGGAAAACGGCCGCTCCTCAATGCGTTTCGCCATCTCTGACACAATCTGCGGATCCGAGCCAAAGAGCTGCAGCGACGCGGGGCGCTCCGCCGGATGGATCTCCAGCAAAGCCTCCGTACCCTTGTTTCCGTAAAAAATAGCCTTGGCGCTGACCATCTCCGTGCAGACCATTCCCGCTCCCTGCTCCCGGCACAACAGACGAAATGGCAGGTCGGTGACGCCTGCCATAGGGGCCAGGATGACAGGGTTATCTAAAGTTACCGTTCCGATGGCCAGTTTCATGCTTCTTTCCAATCCGCCCGGAGGACGTCAGCTGTTTTTCGCCCGCTCCGCGCTGCCTTTTCGATTTTTTTCATAGAGGATACGCAGGCCGTCCAGGGACAGGGAACTGTCATACACCTGGATGGCGTCCGTCTCATCCGCGATGAGACGCCCCAGGCCGCCGGTGGCCACCACCTTCAAACGGCCGATGCCGCTCTCCTCTTTTACCTTTTTGATGATGTATTCCGTCTGGCCGATCTGGCCGTACACCAGCCCCGCCTGCATACTGCTGATCGTCTCCTGGGCCAGGATGCTCTTAGGCTTCTTAATCTCAATGCCCGGCAGCTTTGCCGTCTGCGTCCAGAGGGCTTCCGCGCTGATGAGGATCCCGGGGGCGGTGATGCCCGCGGCAAACTCTCCCGCCTGGCTGATCAGGTCATATGTGGTGGCCGTGCCGAAATCGATCACCAGCACCGGGCCGCCGTATTTTTCATAGGCAGCCACCGCATCCACGATCCGGCCCGCCCCGATGGCCCTTGGATCTTCCGTGACAATGCGCAGCCCCGTCTTCATTCCGGGCCCCACATGGATGGGCTTTTTCCCCAGGTAGCGATCCAGTGCACCGCTTAAAGCGTGCATCACATCCGGCACCACGCTGGCCACGATCACCCCCTCCAGCTCCCCGGGCGCTATGCCGTGATTGGCGAGAAGCTGGAGAAGCAAAATGCCGTATTCGTCGGAAGTGTACAACGCTTTCGTGGTGAGCCGGAAGGTGGCCTTCAGGAGATCACCCTGGTACACTCCCAGAGTCATATTGGTGTTGTCCACGTCGATTGCCAAGATCATATCTGCATTCCTTTCTGCCCCTGCGCCCTCGGAAAGGTACTGGTTACTTTCCCTTTGAGACCGCCCGCATCACAAGGGGCAGGACGATTGCCACACACCCTGCAGCCAGCAGGATCCCTCCCAGGATCAGGCTGTCCGTTTTCAGAGGGGAAAGCAGCGTGGCATACACTTCCTCCCCCAGCCGGTAGGCGTCGTTTAACACGGCGATCCCCCGTGCCGTCAAAACGCCTGCCGCCAGCATGACCAGCGCTCCCGCTAAGAGAAAGCTGCTCCCTGCGTAGGCCAGGGTGCGCTGCACGTTCCGCACATAAAAGGCGAGCAGGGCGATGCAGAGAAGGGCCAGAACTAAGAAAACGCCCATTGTCACATAGGAGCTAAGCTTCCGCACAAGTCCCAAAAGCGCCTCCAGATCGTCGTTCTCCTTCTCGATCTCAGACAGGGAAAATTGATCCAGAATATCCTCATTGTCCTTCAGATACCGCTCCACCTCATCAAAATCTTCATCTGTCAGCTGATATTCGATCTGGGCCAGGTCCTGAATCTCCTTCTGATTGTCCTCCAGAAAGTCCCTGACTTCACTTGGCTTGATCTTTCCGCTCTTGGAACCGGTAAACACAGCTGTGACGTAATCGTCCGCCTTCTGTGCGATAAACTCCTTGACGAAGTCTTCCTCCATCAGATCACCGATGGATTCCACCGCCTCCTCTTCCTCTCCAAAAAACACCTTAAACTCCGGCGAGATCTGCTGATAGATCAGCTGCGGAATCGTCGCGTGCTTGTCTGCTGCGTCCACCAGCCTGCCCACTTCCAGTTCGGTAAAGTCGATCTTTGTGATAACGTTCTCCAAAGCGTCTCCCCCAAACCCCTTCCGGATCAGGAAAATAGCGCTGGAAAAGACTAAGGCAATCAAGAGCACAACGCTCAGAAGGATGGGGATTGCCACCCCTTTTCTCACAGCCTTTCCAGGCGCCTTTTTAGGCAGTTCTTCTGTCTGGGGAAGCGGCGCCTGCTCCGTCATAGGCAGCAGACAGCCGCACTCCTGACAGAAACTCCCGCTCCCGTCGTTTTCCGTTCCGCACTGCGGACAGATGATCTTACTCATATCTATACCTCATTTCCGCGCTGCTCTTTGCGCATAACGAGTTTGTGTCAAGCAGCGCGCGGACACAAATCTCGCGATTGAAAATTTTAATTTTCAATCTTCCTCCTTCTTATCTTCCTCCTGACATCCGTCAGGATCTTCTTTTAAGACAAACACGCGGTAGTACAGCTTCAGGGATTCAAACAGTTCCTTCCTGCGCCGGCGCACTTCCGCCACCATCAGGCCGCTGCTGATCTCGTCGTAGTAGATATCGTCGTCGTCCGCGTTCGTCTCCAGTACCACGCTGCCGTCCTCCTCAAAGGCAATGGTGAACACGCCGCCCACTTCCTCCGTAAAGAGCACGCATAAAATATGTAACTCCTTCTGCACCGATTCCGGGAGGCTGCGAAACTGCTCGTTAAAATAATATTTCATCTCGTAAGCATTTGCACCGCAGAGAACCGTCCGCTTCTTTTCAGACATATCCGTTCCTTCCTCTCACCGAAACTTCCCCGGCATAGACCAGCGTCTCAACGCCGTCCGCCCGCTCTACCCGCAGTTCCCCCGTCGGGGTAATGCCGTGGGAAATCCCGCTCCACTCCCCTTTCGGATCCAGAACCTTCACCTCCCTGTCCACGTTCACCAAAAGGCTGTTGTACTGCCCTGCCAGGCCGGATAAGTCCCCGCTCTCCAGAAACACCTGGTAATACGCTTCAAAGGCGTCCATCACATCTGCCACCAGCTGGGCCCGGTCGACCCGCCGCCCGCATTCCTGCTGGAGACAGGCCGCCTTTGGGGCGACCTCGGGCGGAAATTCCTGCAGCCCCACATTGATGCCGACCCCAATGACCACATAGTGGATGAAATCCTGCTCCACGCTCAGCTCCGCCAGGATGCCGCAGACTTTTTTGTCCCCGATCAGCACGTCGTTGGGCCACTTGATCCCCGGCGTCAGCCCGCAGGTTCTGCGGATGCCCTCCGCCACCGCCAGCGCCATCACCGGCGTCAGCATGGCCGCCTGATCCGGTGAAAAATCCGGCTTTAACAACAGGGTAAAGTACACGTTGGTACCCGGGGGGCTGTTCCAGCTCCTGCCTCTGCGCCCTCTGCCTGCGGTCTGCATATCTGCCACCACCAAAGCCCCCTGGGGCGCCCCGTTCTCTGCGTCCATCTTGGCCTGCAGATTGGTGGAGCCGATGGTCTCATAGTAGGTCAGCGGATGCCCCGCCCATCGGGTGGCCATACGGCTTTCCAGCTCGTTTTGCC
The DNA here is from genome assembly GCA_947594835.1 of uncultured Acetatifactor sp. Classification (GTDB taxonomy): domain Bacteria; phylum Bacillota; class Clostridia; order Lachnospirales; family Lachnospiraceae; genus Acetatifactor. The sequence goes on from CANQEH010000031.1 coordinate 7,331, forward strand.
CGAAGAACTCTCCCCCGTCTGTGAGCAGATACCCCTTGTTTTGCACCGCCTGGATCTCATAGCCCTCTTTTTTCAACTGTCCCACCGCTTTCCAGACGGCGGTGCGGGACACCTGGAAGCGCTCGCACAGCTCCTGCCCTGAGACAAAGTCCCCCCTTTGTCTCAGCAGCGCCAGTATCTCCGATTTCATCTCCAACCGCTCCCACCTTTTCCCTTCAGGCCAGCGTGGCCGCCATCACCGCTTTGATGGTGTGCATCCGGTTTTCGGCCTCCTCAAAGACTCTGGACCGGGCCGATTCAAAGACCTGGTCGGTGACTTCCATCTCCTGGATGCCAAAACGCTCTCCCATCTGTGCGCCTATCTTTGTCTTCAGGTCGTGGAAGGCCGGGAGACAGTGCAGAAAGATGGCGTCCTCTCCCGCATTGTCCATGATCTGCTGGGTCACCCGGTAAGGGGACAGCTCCCGGATTCTCTCCTCCCACACTTCCTCCGGCTCTCCCATAGACACCCAGACGTCCGTGTACACCACATGGGCTCCCTTCGTCCCCTCCAGGGCATCCTCGGTGAGGGTTATACTGCCGCCTGTCTGGGCCGCAATCTCCCGGCACTGTGCCGTCAGTTCCTGGGAAGGGAAGTAGCGGGACGTGGTGCAGGCCGTAAAGTGCATTCCCATCTTGGCGCAGGCCACCATCAGCGAATTGCCCATATTATAGCGGGCGTCGCCCAGATAGGCCAGGCGGATGCCCTTCAGACAGCCGAACTGCTCCCGGATGGTGAGCAGATCTGCCAGCATCTGGGTGGGATGGAATTCGTTGGTCAGCCCGTTCCAGACCGGCACATCGGCATACTCTGCCAGCTGCTCCACGATCTCCTGCCCGAAGCCTCTGTATTCAATGCCCTCAAACATCCCCGACAGCACCCGGGCGGTGTCCGCAATGCTCTCCTTCTTCCCGATCTGCGAGCCTGCCGGATCCAGATAAGTCGTCCCCATCCCCAGGTCATGGGCGGCCACCTCAAAAGCGCATCTGGTGCGGGTGCTGGTCTTTTCAAAAATCAGCGCCACATTCTTCCCCCGCAGCGTGTCCACGGGGATCCCCTTCTTTTTCTTCTCCTTCAGTTCCGCCGCCAGATCTAAAAGGTAGAGGATCTCCTCCGGGGTAAAATCCAAAAGCTTTAAAAAATCGCGTCCCTTTAAGTCCATCTTCATCTCCCTTCCGAAGCGCCTGTCAGACGGGGCGGCGGAAAACCCGTGCATACGATTTCCCGGCACAGACCCCCAGTACAGCCTCTGATAAAATACATTGTAACCCAATTGCCATTTTGTGACAACCCTGAAATGAGCGTGGCCGCAGCGCCAAACGCACTGCTGTCACGCTCATTTGACCGCCCTCCTGGGCCCGACGGCTTACTCCGCCATCTTTGCGCCTTCCTTCCATGCCGCTGCCAGGCTTGCGATGCCCTGCAGTTCTGCGGGCAGCAGAATGGTTGTGGCCTGGCCGTCCGCCACTTTTTCAAATGCCTCCAGGCTCTTGATCTTCAGCACTGCCGCATCGGCTCCGGCCTCCTTTAACATCCTGATACCGTCTGCGTTTGCCTGCTGTACCTTCAGAATAGCCTGCGCCTCGCCGTCCGCCTCGCGGATGCGCTTCTCTCTCTCTGCGTCTGCCCGCAGGATTGCGGATTCCTTGTCGGCTTCTGCCCGCAGGATCGCAGACTCTTTCGCGCCCTCTGCCTCCAGGATCTTGGCCTTCTTCTCGCCTTCCGCACGGGTCACGGCCTCACGCCTCTCGCGCTCCGCCTTCATCTGCTTCTCCATGGCGTTCTGGATCTCCGCAGGCGGGATAATGTTCTTTAACTCCACCCGGTTTACCTTGATGCCCCAGGGATCGGTGGCAATGTCCAGATTTGCGCGCATCTTGGTGTTGATGGTCTCGCGGGAAGTCAGCGTCTGATCCAGCTCCAGATCGCCGATGATATTTCGCAGGGTGGTGGCCGTCAGGTTCTCGATGGCCATCATCGGATTCTCAACGCCGTAGGTAAACAGCTTGGGGTCTGTAATCTGATAAAAGACCACGGTATCGATCCGCATGGTCACGTTATCCTTTGTGATCACGGGCTGGGGCGGGAAATCCGCCACCTGTTCCTTCAGGTTGACCCTCCTTGCAATCTTGTCAATAAAGGGCATCTTCAGGTGAAACCCAACCGACCAGGTGCCCTGATAAGCGCCCAGCCTTTCAATCACATACGCCTGGGCCTGCGGCACGATCTTAAAGCAGGACACCACGATCCAGAGAACCAGCACCAACAGCAAAACCAAGATAAAGAAACCCATATTCCCTCCCTTTCTGTGCTGTTACAGCGGCAGCACCCGCATTTTTGTCATCCTGCCCATCACTCCTGTCTCTGGCGGGATTCCATCTCCTCAATCTGCGATACGCTCATGGGCGCAGGAATGTGCCCTTCCTGCCCATGGGGATCCACCTTCTTCATCTGTTCGTCAATCCTGACAATCAGCCGGACGCCGCTGACCGCAAGGACTTCCACCACGTTGCCCACGGGGATCCGCACATTGTCGTCCCAGCTGGTAGCGCTCCACTCCTGGCCGCCCACCGTCACCTGGCCCGTGCCCTGGATGTTGTCCACTTCGCTGATGACCACAGCCTGCCGCCCTACCATGCCCTCCACGTTGGTGCGCACCCGGTCTTTGTTAAAATACCGCACGGCCACAGGCCGGGTAAAAATCAGAAGGAGGATGGAGACCGCAAAAAACAAGAGCACCTGCACCACAACCGGAGCTTTCAGCAAGGCCGCCAGAATGGCCACCAGCGCTCCCCCCGCAAACCAGATGGAGGTAAGGCCCATGGTACATACTTCCACTCCGATGGCAACGATCAGCAAAAGAAGCCACAATATCATCATCTCGTCCATTTGTCCCTCCTTTTCTCCAGACACAGTCTATTTACACTGTAACCATAGTTTACTACAAATATGCTTTCAGGGCAATCCATTTCTGCCTTTCTGTTCCCTTTCAACGACAAAAAGGCGCCTGGAGCCGCGCCTTTTTTCTCTGTTTTTTAATAGAACACATGATTTCCGATCACGATGCCATCCCGGCCGTTGTTCCTTCTGAAATGGGTCATACCCCCAATGTTGGAGACGCCAGACAAAGCTTCCTGGGCCGCCTGGACACAGCTTGCCTGGATGTTGCCGGACTCGTAGACCCGGTTCACCTTGCCGTTTAACGCAGGCGTAAACTGGCCGGAGGCGTAAATCACGCCGTGTATGCTGTCCGGGTATGCCGCGCTGCGCACGCGGTTCATCACCACCGCACCCACCGCCAGCTGGCCTTCGTAGCTCTCGCAGCCCGCCTCGCAGTAGATGAGCGCCGCCAAAAGCAGCGTGGTGTCTGCATCCGTGGTGTACTCGCCGTAGTTCACATGGCGCTTTGCCTCCCGCTCAGCCGCCTCCCTGGCCGCAATCTCAGCCATGGTCTCTCCTGCGTCGATCATAAAATCCAGCGTCACATATTCCGCAGACACCCAGCCGTCTTCGCCTTCATAATCGATGCACACCCAGCCGTCTTCGCCCTCGCTCAGCACTTCCACGATTTCCCCTCTGGGCAGGCTGCCCAGGACTTTCGCTTCCGTGCTGGGCTCCTTCCGCACCCGGAGGGCGCCCGTGCCCACTGTTGCTATCATTCTGCCCACATCGTTGGCCAGCGCCGCAGCATCCTCCCCAAAGAGCAGATACTCGTCGGAAGCCCATCCGATGATATTGCCGGACTGGAGCTTTGTCCAGCCGTCCTGCCGCTCCAGGATCGTCCCGCCGCAGTCCTTATACAATTTTCCTACCTTTTCGGCCTCTTCGCTGGCCCCGCTTCGCACATTCAGAGCGTTCTGTACGTTCGCCATCACCAATGTGCTCTCTTCCTCCTGGGGCCTGGCCTCTTGGGCAAGCTTTAAATTCAGCTGTGCCGCCGTGGCATGAAGGATATCCGCCGTGCTGGACGTGCCCGGATACAGCACCGCCGCCACGCCTCCCCGCAGATCTCCCAATTCCCCTGCCGCACAGACGCTGAGTCCGTCCTGCAGCAGGATCAGGATGCCCAGGAGGATTCCCGCCAGCCCGGCAATCCGTTTTCTATTCTGCTTCATAGTCCCTCACATTCTGCCTTAACATTCTTCATTATTTTATTACAAACTTGTTACATTTATTACAGAATGATAATAGCAGAAGCAAAAGACTTTGTCAACATTCCTTTCTGGAATTGCCCTGTCCCAGGCCGAAAGCGGCCTGCAGTGCACGGCTGGTCGTTATGGAAAGCTCTATTTTTCGGCTTCCTGCATGGCTTTGGATTTTTCGATGCAGGCCGCCACCGCATCCATCACCGCCGCCCGGAACCCTTTTTCCTCCAGCACCTTCACCGCGTCGATGGTGGTTCCTGCGGGAGAGCACACCATGTCCTTGAGCTGCCCGGGGTGCATCCCGGTCTCCAGCACCATCCTGGCGCTGCCCAGCACCGCCTGGGCCGCAAACTCATAAGCCTGCTGCCGCGGCATCCCCCCTGCCACCGCCCCGTCCGCCATGGCCTCGATCAGCAGAAACACATAGGCCGGGGAACTTCCGCTGACGCCAACCACCGCGTCCATCAGCCCTTCCGGCACCACGCTGGCGCGGCCAAAAGAGCCAAGCAGCACAAGCACCTTCTCCAGATCTTCCTGCGGCACCCCTTCGCCGGGACACACGCCGGTACAGCCCTCCAGCACCAGGGCAGGGGTGTTGGGCATACAGCGGATCAGTTTTAACCCGGGCCTGTCAAAAGTCTTTTGCAGATACGAAAGGGATCTTCCGGCAGCAATGCTGACCACCACTGTCTCCTCCCGCACCTGACCGCGGATCTCCTCTATGACCTCTGTCAAAAACTGAGGCTTCACCGCTAAAAACAGGATGTCTGCCTCTCTGGCAGTCTCCCGGTTGTCCGTGCCCGCCCGGATGCCGAACCGCTCTTTGGCGCGTCTGGCCGCCTCCGGGTTCTTCTCCGCCCCCAAAATGTCCTCCGGACGCGCCACGCCCTTTTTCAGCATCCCGTTGATCATGGCGGTCGCCATATTGCCCAGCCCGATGAATCCGATCTTCATATTTATACCTCATTTCCGCCGTTTCCCGGCCCCTTTTATTTTCTCTGCCTGTGCGCCTCGTACAGCAGAAGCGCCGCGGACACCGCCGCGTTCAGCGACTCCACCTGCCCCTCCATGGGGATCCGGATCAGCTTGTCCGCCTGTCCCGCCGTCTCCCGGCTCAGCCCCCTCCCCTCGTTTCCGATGAGGAAGGCTGTCCCCTGGCGGTAGGAAGCCTGGTCATACTCCTCCTGCCCGGACAGATGAGCGCCGTAGACGGTGACTTTGTTCGCCTTTAACTGCCCCAGGGCCGCCTGCAGATCCTCCACAAGGACAAAGGGCACCCGGAAGATGGAGCCCATGGTCGCCCGGATGACCTTGGGGCTGAAGGGATCCACCGTGTCTCCCCCCAAAATGATCCCCGTCACCCCGGCGCCTTCCCCCGTGCGCAGGATTGTTCCCAGGTTGCCCGGATCCTGTATGCTCTCCAGCACCGCAAAAAGCGGCGCTTCCCTCTCAAGCATCTGTTCCAGCGCATAAACCGGCCGCTCCACCACGCACAGGACGCCCTGGGGCGTCTTCGTGTCGGATATCTTTTGAAAGACCTGCGGGCTCACTGTCTCATAGCCCGCCGCGTTTAATTTGTCCCACAGGGCTTTCTCCCCCCTGGCCCGCTCCTTTGCCTCCTCGGACAGATAGACTTCCCGGATCCAGGAAAGAGGCGCTTCCTGAAAGAGCTTAAACCCCTCCGCCAGAAAGACGCCCGCCTCCCGGCGCTCCTTCGCCTTTGCCTGCCACTGCGCCACTTGTCTGATTTTCCCGTTGGAAACGCTGGTGATCATATTCCCTCCCGCCGCCTGCCTTCCCGCTTACAGATACGGCTCTCCCCGGAGGGAGAGCCGCACGGTTTTTCCAAAACCCTGTTATACGGTGAGCATTTTTGCCACTTCGTATTGATACTCGTCGATGTTTTTCTGCATGAGCAGCGCCTCTTCGATATCCACGTCCACAAACTGGCCGTTCTTGTATCCGATCACCCGGTTTGTCCTGCCTTCCAGCATCACATCCACTGCCCTCGCCCCCATGATGGAAGCATAGTAGCGATCCATGGCCGTGGGGTTGCCGCCCCGCTGCATATAGCCTAAGATGGTGGCCCTGGTCTCCAGGCCGGTGGCCGCCTCGATCCGGCGGGACATGGACATGGAGTGGCCGATGCCTTCCGCGTTGATGATCAGGTGGTGGGTCTTTCCCTTCTTGCGGCTGGCGATGATGTGATTGATGATCTCCTGCTCGTTGTAGTCATATTTTTCCGGGAGCAGAATGTCCTCCGCCCCGTTGGAAATGCCGCACCAGAGCGCGATGTAACCGGCGTTCCGCCCCATCACCTCGATGATGCTGCAGCGCTCATGGGAGGAGGAGGTGTCCTTTACCTTGTCGATGGCCTGCATGGCGGTGTTGACCGCCGTGTCAAACCCGATGGTGTAATCTGTGCAGGCGATGTCCAGATCGATGGTGCCGGGCAGCCCCACCGTGTTGATCCCATGTCTGGAAAGGGCCAGTGCGCCTCTGTAGGAGCCGTCCCCGCCGATGACTACGATCCCGTCGATGCCATGGGCCTTGCAGATGTCGGCGCCGCGCTGCTGCACCTCCGGCTGCTTAAACTCCAGACATCTGGCTGTGCCCAGAATGGTGCCGCCCCGCTGGATGATGTCGGACACGTTGCGGGCCTCCATGTCCACGATCTCCTCGTTCAAAAGCCCCATATAGCCCCGCTTGATCCCCTTGACTTTGACTCCTCTGAAAATGGCGGTGCGCACCACTGCGCGGATGGCCGCATTCATGCCCGGCGCGTCGCCGCCGCTTGTCATCACCGCTATCGTTTTTATCTTTCCTGCCATCATGTACCTCCCGGAGGACAGCCTTCCCGGATGCCCTGCCCCTTCATTTTAATCCATTTATCAGTGCATTTCAATAACTTTCGCGCCCTCCCGGCCGCTTTTTCTTTCCCGGCTCACTGCAGCCGTGCTCACCGCAGTCTCACATTCTCCCCGCCGAAAATGGCCGCCAGCTTTTCCACCAGCGCCTGGTCTGCCTCCACCCTTCGGTTTGGCGGAAGGACTTTGATTTGTTTTGTCTCCTTCAAAAAGATGACAACATTGTCATTTCCGTCGGAATCGGCAGTGGCGTCCAAAAGCTCCTTCTCCCTGGCTTCATAGGCGGAAAGTGTGGGAAACTGGATCCACACGCCCCGGGGAATCCCCTCCCCGCCTGCGCTGTTGTGCTCCCGGCCCGCCCGGGGGGAGAAGACGCCCCCGCGGCTCTTCCTCTCCTCAAACAGAGGCTGCCCCTCCCTGCGCCTGGCCTCGTCAAAGGTGACGATCTGGTCACAGATGACCTTGCTGTCTTTCTCCTCCTCCTGGGAAACGCGCCCTCTGACAAAGACCTTGGCGTCCTCCTGCAGGATGGCCCCATAGCGCTCATAGTCGCTGGGGAACACCAGCACCGACACATTCCCCACCAGATCTTCCAGATTCAAAAACGCCATCACCTTATTGTTCTTGGTGTACTTGACGGTCTTGTCCGTGATGATGCCGCCCACCGTGACCACGGCCTGGTCTTCCACGGGAACCTCCCCCGTGTCGTCGTCCGCCGCAAAGTCATTGGTAGTGTTGGTGATATACCGCTCCCACAGCGCCTGATCCTGCTCCAGGGGATGGCCGCTTAAATAGATCCCAAGCACTTCTTTTTCAAAGGCTAAAAGCATTTCCTTGGAGTATTCCCCCACCTGGGGCAGCCTGATGTCAAACTCCTCCTTCTGGGAGTCCTCCGCAATGTCAAACAGGGAGATCTGTCCGGCCAGATTGCTCTTTTTATTCCTGGAGATGTTCTCCATGATCTGCACATAGACGCTCATGAACTGCTTTCTGGTGCCCCCCAGCCCGTCCAGTGCGCCCGCCTTGATAAAACTCTCCATGGCGCGCTTGTTCAGTTCCTTGTCCGCCATCCGGGTGATGAAATCCTTCAGATTGGTGAAAGGCCCTCTCGCCTCGCGCTCCTGCACAACGCTGTCAATGATGGGGCGGCCCACGCCCCGGATCGCCGTGAGAGCGTAACGGATGCTGCCGCCGGACACAGAAAACCCGCTTTCCCCCTGGTTGATGTCGGGCGCAAGCAGTTCAATATTCATGCTGCGGCAGAGCAGGATGTACTCGGACACCTTCTTTGGCGCGTCGATCACAGAGGTCATTAACGCCGCCATAAACTCCACGGGATAGTAATACTTCAGGTATGCGGTCTGGTATGCCACCACGGCGTAGCAGGCCGCATGGGACTTGTTGAAGGCGTATTTGGCAAAATCCATCATGTCGTCGTAGATGCCGCCCGCCGTCTTCTCGTCAATCCCGCGGGACACACAGCCCGGCACCCCCTCCTCGGGATTGCCGTAGATAAAGTTGGCCCGCTCCTTCTCCATGACGGCCTGTTTTTTCTTGCTCATGGCCCGGCGCACCAGGTCGCTGCGGCCCAGGGTATAGCCCCCTAAGTCCCGCACGATCTGCATCACCTGCTCCTGGTAGACGATACAGCCGTAGGTGGGAGCCAGGATCGGCTCTAACTGCGGACAGGCGTACACCACCTCGCTGTGGCTGTTCTTCCCCTTGATATACTTGGGGATAAAGTCCATGGGGCCGGGGCGGTAGAGGGAGATCCCGGCGATGATATCTTCCAGATTCTGGGGGCGCAGCTCCTTCATAAAGCTTTTCATCCCGCCGCTCTCCAGCTGGAAGACCCCCTCCGTCCTGCCCGTGCCGATGGAGGCCAGCACCTTGGGGTCGTTGTAATCAATCCGGTCCATATCGACGGACACGCCCTTGCTCTTTTTGATAAACTCTGTGGCGTCGTGGATCACCGTCAGTGTCCTCAGCCCCAGAAAGTCCATCTTCAACAGGCCCAGCTCCTCCAGCGTGGTCATGGTAAACTGGGTCGTGATGGCGCCGTCCCCGCCCCGGGAGAGGGGCACGAACTCGTCCGCCGCCTCGGGGCAGATCACCACCCCCGCCGCATGCATGGAGGTATTCCTGGGCAGTCCCTCCAGGCGCTTGCACATATCGATGAGATGCTGTACCTGTTCGTCCTCCCGGTACATCCGGCGCAGCTCCGGCTCCTTCTCCAGCGCCAGATCCAGCGTGATGTTTAATTCCTTTGGCACCAGCTTGGCGATGGAGTCCACAAAGCTGTAGGGCAGATCCATCACCCGGCCCACATCCCGGATCACGGCCTTGGCTGCCAGGGTGCCGAAGGTGACGATCTGCACCACCTTGTCTGCGCCGTATTTTCTCCCCACATAGTCGATGACTTCCTGCCTGCGCTCGAAGCAGAAGTCGATGTCGATATCCGGCATGGAGACCCGCTCGGGATTTAAAAACCGCTCAAACAAAAGCTGGTAGCGGATGGGGTCGATGTTTGTGATCTTTAAGCAGTAGGACACCATGCTGCCGGCGGCAGAGCCCCGGCCCGGGCCCACCGGAATCCCATTCTGCCTGGCGTAATTGATAAAATCCCACACGATGAGGAAGTAGTCCACATAGCCCATCCTGCGGATGACGGAGAGCTCGTAGTCCAGCCGCTGCCGCAGAGTCTGCCCCGTGTCTGCCGCGGCCTGGTCCGGGTCGCCGTAGCGCTCCTTTAAGCCGTCGTCGCAGAGCTTGTTTAAATAGCTCCAGGAATCATACCCCTCCGGCACTTCATAGCGGGGCAGCTTGGTCACGCCGAATTCGATCTCCACGTTGCAGCGGTCTGCGATGCGCTGGGTGTTTTCCACCGCCTCCCAGGCATAGGGGAACAGCCCCTTCATCTCCTCCTCGCTCTTGACATAATACTGCCCGCCCTCATAGCGCATCCGATTCTCGTCCGCCAGCTTTTTGCCTGTCTGGAGACACAGCAGGATATCGTGGGAATCCGCGTCGGCTGCGTAAGTGTAATGGACGTCGTTTGTGGCCACCAGGGGGATGTCCAGTTCCCGGCTCATCTGGAGAAGCTCTGTGTTCACCATCCGCTGTGCCGGCATCCCGTGATCCTGCAGCTCCAAAAAGAAATTGTCCTTCCCGAAGCAGGCTTCGTACCTGCGGGCGGCCTCCCGGGCTTCCTCCGGCTGGCCTTTTGTGATATACCGCTGCACCTCTCCCGCCAGACAGGCAGACAGGGCGATCAGGCCCTGATGGTACTGGTTTAACACCTCCATATCCACCCGGGGTTTATAGTAATAGCCCTCTGTAAAGCCTTTGCTCACAATCTTCATCAGGTTGGCATAGCCTGTGTTGTTTTCCGCCAGCAGCACCAGGTGGTAATAGCGGTCTTCCCCTCCCGTCAGTTCCCGGTCAAACCGGGAATGGGGTGCCACATAGACCTCGCACCCTAAGATGGGCTTGATGCCCTCCGCCTTAGCGGCCCTGTAAAAGTCGATCACGCCGTACATGACGCCGTGGTCTGTGATGGCGGCGCTGTCCATCCCCAGCTCTTTTACCCTGGCGACATATTCTTTGATCTTATTGGAGCCGTCCAAAAGGGAGTACTCGGTATGGACGTGAAGATGGGCAAATGCCATAGGTGTCACCTCTTGTCGTAAATGCTTTCGGATTTATTATACCGAAACCATGTTTATTTGTGAAGGACAAACTTCAAAAGAGCGCCCCGCAAAGGGGCGCTCCCACATAGGTCACAGGTATTTCTTTAAGGCCTCTGCCTTGTCCACCGCCTCCCAGGGCAAGGACACATCGTCCCGGCCAAAGTGGCCGTAAGCGGCGGTCTGGCGGTAGATGGGCCTGCGCAGATCCAGCATTTTGATGATGCCGGCGGGACGCAGATCGAAATTCTCCCGCACCACTTCCACCAGCTTCTCATCGCTGATCTTTCCGGTGCCAAAGGTATCCACCATCACGGAGGTGGGCTGGGCTACGCCGATGGCGTAGGAGAGCTGGATCTCGCACTTCTCCGCCAGCCCTGCTGCCACGATATTCTTCGCCACATACCGGGCGGCGTAAGCGGCGCTCCGATCCACCTTGGTGCAGTCCTTGCCGGAGAAAGCGCCGCCGCCGTGACGGGCATATCCGCCGTAGGTGTCCACGATGATCTTGCGCCCGGTCAGGCCTGCGTCTCCCTGGGGCCCGCCGATGACAAAGCGGCCGGTGGGGTTGATAAAGAATTTGGTGTGCTCGTCCACCAGCTCCTTTGGCAGGACGGGGTCAAGGACGTACTGTTTGATGTCCTTATGTATCTGCTCCTGGGTCACGTTCTCGTCGTGCTGGGTGGAGAGCACCACCGCCTCCAGGCGCACGGGCCTGCCGTTTTCATCGTACTCCACAGACACCTGGCTCTTCCCGTCGGGGCGCAGATAGGAGAGAGTGCCGTCCTTGCGCACCTTGGTCAGCTGTCTGGTGAGCTTATGGGCCAGGGAGATGGGATAGGGCATCAGCTCCGGGGTCTCGTTGGTGGCATAGCCGAACATCATACCCTGGTCGCCGGCGCCGATGGCTTCGATCTGCTCGTCGCTCATCTTGGACTCCCGGGCCTCCAGCGCCTTGTCCACGCCCATGGCAATGTCGGGGGACTGCTTATCCAGAGATACCAGCACCGCGCAGGTATTGCCGTCAAAGCCCACCGCAGAGCTGTTGTAGCCGATCTCGTTGACGGTCTGGCGCACGATGGCGGGCACGTCCAGATTGGCCTTGGTGGTGATCTCGCCGGTCACCAGCACAAAGCCGGTGCAGCTCGCCGTCTCGCAGGCTACCCTGCTCATGGGGTCCTGGGCGATGCAGGCGTCCAGGATGGCGTCGGAAACGGCATCGCAGAGTTTGTCGGGATGTCCTTCCGTCACGGATTCCGAGGTAAATAAATGTTTTTCCATGGTTTTGTCTCCTTTGTGGTTTTTATGGGTTATGATTTTTATAATAGAAAAAGATCCGCTCATGAGGATAAGCGGACCTAAATCTTACGATTTTCAATCCTCTTATTGCTCGATTTTACTCGCTCAGGTGGGCACCTTCCTGCTTCAGGGGTTGCCGTGGCTTCATCGATCCTATGTATCTCTGCCAGCTCTGAATAAGAGAACTCTATTTTATTTTCACCGGGCGTTCATCCCACCCGCAGCTTAAACTTCTGAAACTCCTTTTCCGTCTGCGCCAGTTCAATCTGGGCGCCCAGATTCTTGAGCTTGAGGTGGAAGTCCTCATACCCCCGCTCAATATACTTGATATCGTCCACGGTGGAGATCCCCTCCGCCGCCAGGGCCGCTATCACAAGAGCCGCTCCCGCCCTCAGATCCGGCGCGGAGATGCTGGCTCCCGTATACTTTTCTACCCCGTCTATGATGGCAGTGTTTCCCTCCACCTTGATGTTCGCCCCCATGCGGGTGAGCTCGTCCACATATTTGAAACGGTTTTCAAAAATACTCTCCGTCACAATGCTGGTTCCCTTGGAGAGCGCCAGCGCAACGGTGATCTGGGGCTGCATATCCGTGGGAAAACCGGGATACGGCAGGGTCTTTACCTGGGTGTGGGCCAAAGGCTTGGAGGCCACCACCCGGACACAGTCGTCCGCCTCCTCCACCTCGCAGCCGATCTCCAGAAGCTTTGCGGTGATGGATTCCAGATGCTTCGGGATCACATTCTTTACCGTCACATCCCCCTTGGTCACCGCAGCGGCGAACATGAAAGTGCCCGCCTCAATCTGGTCGGGGATGATGGTATATTCCGAACCGTGCAGTCTGGGCACGCCCTTGATGCGGATCACATCCGTGCCCGCCCCCTTGATGTTGGCGCCCATGCTGTTCAGGAAATTGGCCAGATCCACCACATGGGGCTCCTTGGCCGAGTTTTCGATAATCGTCACGCCCTCCGCCATGGCCGCCGCCATCATCACATTGATGGTGGCTCCCACGCTGGACACGTCCATATAAATGTGGCTTCCCACCAGGCGCTGGGCGCTGGCCTTGATCAGGCCGTGTTCAATGACAACCTCCGCCCCCAGTGCGCGGAAGCCTTTGATATGCTGGTCGATGGCCCGGCATCCGATGTCGCAGCCGCCGGGCAGCGCAACCTGCGCGTGCTTATATTTTCCAAGCATGGCCCCCAGCAGATAATAGGAGGCCCGGATCTTCTTGATTCCTTCCGTGTCCACCACCAGGCTGGTGATGTTGCCGGAGTTTAACGCCACCTTGTGGCGCTCCGTGCGCTTCACCATGACGCCGATCGCCTGCATGGCGTCCAGAAGCACATTCGTGTCCCGCACATCGGGGAGATTTTCTATATATACGGTTTCATCCGTCATCGTGGATGCCGCAAGGATGGGAAGCGCCGCATTCTTTGCGCCGCCGATCTCTACGTCTCCCACCAGCGGGTTCCCGCCTTTGATCACATATTGTTCCATCTATCTTTACCTCTGTCCCAGGGGAAAGTCGCACGAAAAAAGCGCATAAAGCCTTTTCATCCATTACCCATGATGTTACCATATTTTCCCGTGTTTGTAAACAGAACGCGCGTTCTCTCCGTTTCCCTTCCTTACAGGTAGTTCAGAGGATTTACCTGCCTGCCGTTTAAGAGGATCTCAAAGTGCAGATGGGGGCCTGTGCTGACGCCGGTACTGCCGCTCAAGGCAATCTTCTCCCCCTGCTTCACCGTCTGGCCCACTTTCACCAGCACCTTGCTCAGGTGCCCGTAACGGGTCTGGCTGCCGTCCTCATGGTTGATATACACCACATAGCCATACCCGCTGCCCCAGCCTGCCTTGGCCACTGTTCCGCCGCAGGAAGCATACACCGGCGTGCCCGTAGGGGTCGCCCAGTCTACGCCTTTGTGGTAGGTGCTGGCTCCCTTGGTGGGCGCTTTGCGGGGGCCGAAGCCGGAGGTCTGGCGTCCGCCGGAGATCGGCTTGATATAGCTGGGCGGCGTCTTGGTGCCCCGCTCTACGATCTTGGGAACCGCCTCCTTGAGGATTTCTTCTTTTAAGATTTCCCGGGCCACTTCCTTGTCATTCACATAGGAAACGTCCGCAATGACCTTGCGGAAGCCCGCAGAGGGCTGCTGATCCACCTTGGTCTGATAGGTGTACCAGTCGTCCCGGTCAATGTAAATGATGTCGGCGTCGTAGCTTTCCTCATAATAATTCTGTTCCATGCGCGTCACCGAGAGCTCCGGCTCCGGCACCGTGATGACCAGCTTCTGGCCGATCTGGAGAGTGGAGTTGATGCTCTCTAAGCTGTCGTTCATGGCCACGATATCGTCCATGGGGATATTGACCTTGATGGCGATCTCGGAGAGCGTGTCACCGGAGACCACCTCATATTCGCTGGCCACCTCCTGATCCTTTGTCACCTGTTCGATGGCCTCCGGAAGCGGCGTCAGCTGGCTTGCCGGCAGATAGGACTCCACGATTTCCACCTTCTCCGAGAAATCCATGGTCAGGATACCCCGGGCGTAATCCTCAAATCCCTTTTCCTCCCCGCTGTCCGTCTCCTGGCCCAGGCTGTCGAGAAAGCTCTGGACGCCCGCTTTTTCCGGCTCCGCTTCCTCCGTGCGCAGGGAGGTGTCCACCATGCTTGTGGTCAGCACGCTGAACTCCCGGTTGTTGTCATAGACCAGATCCACCCGGAACTTCCCCTCGCTGTCATACTTGTCCACCGCCGCCTGGAGCAGCTGGGCCACCTCGTCCACGCTGGCCAGGTTCACGATATACTCGTTGACCTTCATGGTATAAGAGCGGTGCATGGTCTCCCGGATACCGGCCCGCAGCGCCTCCTCCATACCGGCCACGATGTCTTCCCGGCTGTCGATCTTTCCCCAGAGGACTTCCTCCCCTTCCAGCGCAAGATCCGCCTCCATAAAGACAAGCTCGCCGCTTTCTGATGCCACATTCCGGCGGGCCAGGGTCAAAAGCTCCTCCGCCTGTTCCCTTTGCCCCACCGTCCCCACTTCCCGGCCATTCACCTGGATGTGGAAATAATTTTCCCCCGTCCTCTCAAAAGGAATATACCCTTTCATAAACAGAGTGCAGAAAAAAAGAGTAAACACGGTGGTCTTAATATATGTAAACTTGTATTTTTTATGAGCTGTTTTCTTATTTTTCATCGCCGATCCATTTTTAACAATTTTGTAACATTTGAGCCACCATCATTCTATCAGTATTTTCCGGGCTTGTAAAGCGGCATTTCAAGATGAACCAAAAGCTGCCGCCCTCAGCCGTCCTCCCGCCGGGGTTTCAGAAGCACATAACTGCCCTCCGTCTCCAGAATTTCATAGGGGAAATGCAGCTTTGGAAGCTGCGTCCAGTGCATCACATAGAGTCCCTCCGGATCCGCCTGCCAGATCTCCTCCTCCCACAGGAAATGATAGCGCTCCGCATAGGGCCGAAGCGTCCGCCCCCCCGATATGCAGGTCTTTCCCTGATAATAGGCCGCGTCGATCCGGCAGGCATACTGGGTCAGGATCTCCGCCATCTGCCAGTTGTCCTGCCAGTCCATGTCGGAGGTGATGTACAGCGCCTCATATCCCTCCAGCCCGTCGGCCCGCTCCACCGCCCGCAGGAAATTGTCGTTGAACAAAAGCAGGATCTCTTTGGAAAAGGACGTAAAGTACGCCGAGAGGAACAGGCAGAAGCACACGCCGTAGGCCGCAAGGGTTCCCCAGCCAAACGCCTTCGACTTGCGGTACACGAAAGCAATCCCTTCCCCGCAGAAAAAGATCAGCGGGAAAAAGAGAATGTTGGCGCGGTTTACGTTTACCTGATCCGTGGCAAGGCCCACCCAGACGCCCATCAGGAAAAAGGCCCAAAGTGCCGCCTGCCCGGCCTTTTTCGCCGGATCTGTCTCCCTCCTCATGCGCTTCCAGCCGGAAAAAAGCCCTATGGCCAAAAAAGGGATGGACAGATGATACAGGGGGCCGAAGGCAGGCAGGGCATTGTAAAGCGCATCCGGGCACTGCAAAAAGCAAATCTTTACAAGAGCCGCCGCATTTTTCCAAAACTGTCCCATGGAAAAATCCAGAAACAGGATGTCATGGCTCCTTACACTCTCCGGGAAATAGCTCATGGTAAAAAGGGGCGTCTCGATGGAGGGCCACCCGAAAAAGTTTATGAGCATCACAAGGATTTCCGGCAGGGCTGCTGCCAGAAATACCAGCCCGCAGAGCGCCACTTCCCGGACCCGCAGCCGTCTGCGCTTTACGCACCAGAGGCCGTATCCCAGCAGAAAGAGGGGCACCGAGTACACCGCCACGCCGTAACAGTAAAAGGTAAGACCGAAAAAGAACATGGAGATATACAGGAAGGGCCGCTTTTCAAGCCCCAGCAGGAGCAGATAAAACCCCAGCAGGAACACATGGGGAAAGAGGTTACAGTCCAAAGACCAGCGGCTCTGCATGAAATGCCATGGATTGACGGCGGTAAGCGCCATCAGGAGAAACGCCCTGGGGACGGAGAACAGCTTTTTCCCGATCAGGTACACCAAGGCCACGGAGCCGCAGCTTGCAAGCAGCATGGGCAGCCGGATGGCCAGTTTTCCAAATCCGAACAGCTTGAGGAAGGGAACCATACAGTAGGACAGCAGCACGCTCATCTGGCCGTACTGCCAGGCGGCAAAGTGCACGGGCAGGAACGTGCCGTAGCGGTCTGTGCCGTATTTTGCAAGCGCCCAGGCGTCCACCCCCGCCATTGCCTCATCCTGATTGATGCCCCCGGGGATGGCGGGAAATCCCGCGCAGCGCACCAGCACAGCCCCCGCCAGAATCAGCCAAAACAGCGCCCTCCGCCTCCAGCGTGCCGTCACTTTTTCACCGGCTTTCTGCTCACGCTGTATCCAAAAGTGCCCAGCTGTTCGCCGCAGGCAAAGTAAGCCCCGTGGGAGTAGACCACGGGATCCGCCTGCTCCAGATGGAACTTGCGCTGCCCGTCCATGTATTTCCCGTCGGCCTGCACCGCCACGACCTGGGCCACAAACATATGGTGGGAGCCCAGAGGCAGCACCTGCTGTACCCGGCATTCCAGGTTCACAGGGCTCTCCCCGATGAGAGGGGCTTTGACCTGCTCTGCCGCCACAGGCGTAAGTCCCAGCTCTTTGTATTTGTCCACCTCCCGGCCGCTCTTTACGCCGCAGTAATCCGCGGCGTAAACCAGGCTCCGGGTGGTCAGGTTGAGCACAAACTCTCCCGTCTCCTTCAAAATCCCGTAAGAGTACCGCTCCGGGCGCACGGAGATACTAACCATGGGCGGGTTGGTGCAAACCGTCCCCGCCCATGCAATGGTAATGATATTCGCCTTTCCCTCTTTGTCCGCCACGCTCACCATGGCCACCGGCAGGGGATAGAGCATATTGCCGGGTTTCCAGATTTCCTTTGCCATAACTGCCTCTTCTCAAAAGAACTTGATGTTGAAGACGGCCAAAAACTGCACAATCCCTGCCACAGCGCTGACGGCGGAAAGAACCAGGGCCGCCACGGAAATGCCAAACAGCTTTTTGAGCTTTTTATCCGATCCCTCCGTGCGCTTCTGCATCTCCTCCAGGCTTTCCGCCTGCTTCTTGCTTTCCTCGGTCACCACCGCCTGCACGTTGCGGTATACCTTCACGCACTCCTTATGTACATTCTCCTCCGTTATGCCGGTCTGTTCCGAGAGAAGCTCCGCCAGCCGGGCCTCCGGATTGTTCTCCATCTGCCGCTCCAGCCGGGCCAGCTTCTGCTCCAGCAGCCGGTCCACATTTTCCAGACGTTCTTCCAGGGTCTGGTCTACGCCGTCCAGCTTCTCGTCCAGCATCCGGTTTACGCTGCTTAAGCGCTCGCCCTGCCTTCTGTCCGCCTCGTCCATCCGCTCGATCAACTGCTGCTGCAGCTGCTCTAAGCCCGCGGTGTCCTGCTGGATGGCCTGGATCTTGGCGATGCTCTCCTCCACTAAGCGGTCGATCTCCCCGCTGTTTACCTGGGCGCCCTGGATCCTTGCCGCCCCTTCCTCGATGAGCTGCTGCAGCTTGGCCAGGCAGTTGTTATACTCCGCCACCTGCCCGCGCAGCCGGTTCATTTCTTCCACATCAGCCGAATTGTTTGCCTTGATGATCTCCTGCGCTGTCAGCCGCTGTGCCAGCTTATCCATAAACATATCCATCTATCATCTTCCTCCAGACGTTTTCCCGTCTCACTGTCCGAGCCGTTGGCTTCCTTTTCGCCCACTGCTGTCTATGGTCATTCTATCATCTTTTCCCGTAAGTCTCAAGCGGAAAGTTGCTTCGCGCCGCGGCCTTTTGGCTTTTGTGCAATTTGTATACAATAATACACATCTGCGTCTGTTTTTCGTAGATTTTATCAACTATTAACAGCTTATTCATACTTTATTCACATTTCATTGCTATACTGTTTTTACAGATAAGGAACCGCTTTCGTGAATCAGCAGACCAGATATTTTTTTCATAATAGCCCAGGCGCTTTTAAGCGTCTGGGCACTCCTCATTTTTACGTCTATTTTCTTTTTCCGATTTTTTCTGCCGCCTTATGTCTCGTCCTTTTTTTCCCGCTCTTGTATAATGGCCAGAATCTCATTGTTCAGCTGGAGCATCCGCGCATCCAGATCAGACACCATGCGGGCGCACTCTACCAGTTCGTTCCGGATGTGTTCCGGGGCGTCCCCCTCGAACTTATAGTGGATCTTATGCTCCACGCTGGCCCAGAAGTCCATCGCCACTGTGCGGATCTGGATCTCCACTTTTGTGTCCACGATCCGGTCAGACAGATACACGGGCACCGTCACGATCATGTGGTAGCTCTTGTAACCGCTGGCCTTCGGGAACGTCAAATAGTCCTTCACCGCCAGCACCCGGATGTCTCTTTGCTTTTCGATCATAGAGGCGATCCTTTCGATGTCGGAGGTAAAGGAACAGATGACGCGGATCCCCGCAATGTCATTGATATACTTCACCATGTTGTCAATGGTAGATTCGTATCCCTGGCGCTTCAGCTTTTTGACAATGCTCTCCGCCGTCTTAATGCGGGCCTTGATATGTTCTATGGGGTTGTAACGATGAACGTGCTGAAACTCATCGTTTAAAATCTCGATCTTTGTCTGCACCTGTTTCAGCGCAGCGTTGTAAATGAGAATGACCTCTCTCCAGCTGTCGATTCCCTCTCCGCTCGTTGCCTTTAATTCCATGACTGCTCCTTTACAGGGGTTGAATGGGGGCTCGCTTTCCTTGTTGGATTATGGGCTGTGCCTATCGTGAACATTTTATCACATTTTGTCAAAAAGGCCAACGGAAACGTGTAATTTTCAGAAAAATTTAATGTTCCGTTAAAAATTTTTGTCGATAACTGCGCAGGCCGCCCCGCAAGCGTACTTTTTATGTATATGCGCCCCATGGGAGATCCAGAACAGTTTTGTAGGATTATAATACATCTGTTACAACTGAATATTTAAAAAGCAGAGACGCTGCCTTTGTGTTATATTTTAGTCACCACAACCAAAT
>CANQEH010000032.1 GCA_947594835.1 uncultured Acetatifactor sp.
GTGCCTCCTTTTTGGTGTCTGATTTATTGTAACAGGTAGTGCATGATCGTGTCTACTTATTTAGTATAGATCCAGTACATTGAACCGAAGAAAGCATACTCAATTGAAATAGCGCACTGAATGAAAAAACCGAAAATATGAGAGAAAGGAATCACGACAGGTACAGGCACAAATGAACATCGCAGTTGTTGGAACCGGATATGTAGGACTTTCGCTGGCAGTTTTGCTGGCGCAGCACAATGCAGTTTACGCAATAGACATCCTCCCTGAAAAGATAGACATGATCAACAGCGGCCTGTCCCCCATTCGGGACAAGGAGCTGGAGGAGTACCTTGCCAGCGGGAAGCTGTCCCTGACTGCAACGATGGACGGGGCGTCTGCTTACCGGGATGCGGATTTTGTGATCGTCTCCACGCCCACAGACTATGACCCGGAAAAGAATTATTTCAACACGTCTTCCGTGGAAGCCGTGATCGCGCAGGCTCTGGAGGTAAACCCGGCGGCGTACATCGTGGTGAAGTCTACTGTTCCCATTGGATTTACAGAGAGGATGCAGGAAAAGTTTGGGACAAGCCATATCCTGTTTTCACCCGAATTTTTGCGGGAGGGAAAGGCGCTCTATGATAATCTCTACCCGTCCAGAATCATTGTGGGAGCCGATCAAGACAACTCTGAAGCAAAAGGGCAGGCCGCTGTCTTCGCCAGGCTCCTTCTGGAGGGGGCAAAGAAGGAAAAGGTAGAGACGCTGCTCATGGCGCCCACGGAGGCAGAAGCGGTGAAACTCTTTGCCAATACGTATCTGGCGCTTCGGGTCGCATTCTTTAACGAACTGGATACCTATGCGGAGCTGCAGGATCTCGACACAGAATCCATCATCCGGGGTGTGGGCCTGGATCCCCGTATCGGGCTGCATTACAACAATCCGTCTTTTGGGTATGGAGGGTACTGCCTTCCGAAAGACACAAAGCAGCTGCTGGCCAACTTCCAAGGGATCCCCAACGAGCTGATCGGGGCCATCGTTGCGTCCAACACAACCCGGAAAAAATATATTGCGGAGCGGGCTGCCCAGAAAGCCAGAACCTGTGAGACGGAAAACCAAAGGGGATCCTGCACGATAGGCATATACCGTCTGATTATGAAGGCTGGATCGGACAATTTCCGACAGTCTGCGCTTCAGGATGTGATCCGGTTTCTGCAGGCAGGACAGACAGGCTCTGTCGTGATCTATGAACCCACGCTGGAAATGGACAGGTTTGCGGATTGTGAAGTGATCCATGATTTTGATGTGTTTGTGCAGCAAAGCTCCCTGATCCTCGCCAACCGGATGACGCCGGAACTGCAGTGCGTACAGGATAAAGTGTATACAAGGGATATTTTTGCGACAGATTGAAACTGAAACCATAAAATGGCAGTTTGCCTGCTTATCTGCAGACCGAATAGAAAACGTCAAATACCCGCAGTTTTGCTGTGTGACACACAATGAATGTCCCGCCAGCCTGCTGCGGGGTATTTGACTGAGAACGGAAATGATTCCTTGTGGTAAACCTCTATGATCTGATGGCCTTAGGTTTGTTATAAATGGCGTTTAACTCGTCAAGTATGGCTTCCTTGGACTTGCTGCGAATGCCAATTTGTTTCAAATCAACATCCTCTGCTCGCATTCGTTCTGTGAATTCACTTATATCAGCGCTGATTGCGTCCGGTATGTAGGTAAGTGGGGCCATATTATGATCAAGAAGCTCTGTTAAGCGAAATACGTCGTTCTTGTGCTTCCGTATATTCCGGCTGTCAATCTGCCCGCCATCCGATTTTCTGTGCGACAGATCCAGCCAGGCCTTTGCCTTGAACGGGATCAAATACGGCGCAGAGAGTACTGTAACGCCTGAAATCTGAATTTTTCCCTGCCGCAGGAATTCATAATAATCCTCATCCAGGAGAATTGCCGATAAGCTTGACATATCTTCATCCATCGGAAGCGGAGAAAGCACGGCATCTTTCGGTAAGATAATGGCATCCGGTTTTCTTGTAAACAATTCTATCATGGCTGGGTACTCTTTTGACTGCGGATTTGTGAAACGATATAATTGTGGCTTACCCGTACTTTTATTGCGATGTTCATATCCAGCCGCAATAATATACTCCCAGAATCTGCCGCCAAAGGCAGCATTTACTGCCTCTATAATTAAAACAAGATCAATATCCTTTGTAGCCCGAAAATCCAGACCTTCCTCCGCCATCAGCAGATCGCAGGCAGTGCCGCCGATGATGACATATTGATCCTCGTATCCGCGAAACCATTCTCTGAAATTTTCAATTCCTCTTACCATCTATTTCTCTCCAAACGTCAGCCAACATTTCTTCTACGGCTTCTTCTATTCTTTCATCCGTGTCTTCCCTAAGCGCTACAGCAAGGGAAAGTCGGTCGACGCTCTCCCCATTGCTCAGTTTTTTGGGATCGTACCGCCAAAGTTCCACTGCACACTGATCCTCCGAATTTTGCAGTTTGCCCGATGCGTTTTTTTCCCATGCTGTGATACTCTTTGCAGCATAACATTCTATGGCAGGCGGATTTAGCATGGAATACTCGGAGAGTGCCGGGTATCCGCTCATGAGCAGTTTTTCTCTTATTTCCGCTTTTGGCACATAAATTGTTCTCTTGACAGGATTTACCAGATAATTTTTCGCCGCTTCAAAAAGTTCCCGCGGGGGTTTTTCGGAATAAATGACCTTCTGCACACCTCGTTTTTCTGTTTGTACCAGGCCCAGATCTTCAAGCTGTCTGGACGCCCTGGAGATAGATGTAGCTGTTAGAAAAAGCGCATCTACGGCGTCGCTTGTCAACAATTCTCCGCAGCCATGATAAACATAGTAAAGAAACAATAGCTGCGCTGACGGAAGAATTTCTGTCATCTCAGGTTTTTCGGAATCGGCGCGCTGCTGCAGATAAACCGCCATAAACGGCAGATAGATTTGCTTGCCATCCACGATAAATGGAATGTGGTCACGCAAAAGATATTGCTTCTGGCGATAAGTGAGATGATCCAACACAAGTATGACTGAGGCCTCCATCGCCGCCTGTATTCTTTTCAGATGCTTTTTTATAACATCAATGGCATCCAACTCCGTTTGCGGATAAACGAAAACTGCTTTTTTGCCATCAAGAGTTACCTCTTGTAAACGATACCTGGCGTGAATATAATTGGGGATATCCATTATGTCACTATCACCATATACAACATGAATTCCAAGTACAGACTTAAGATATTCCATCATTACCGCCTCTTTTATTTACTTTAATTTGTATTATAACTTATTTTATGTCATAAGTAAACATTAGAGTTGTGATAAGTATTTTAAAATGAATTTTGTGTGCGAAATCCTATTTCAAACGCAGATTTTTCAAGATGTACTAAAAGAGTTTGTCCCGAATTTTATATAAAATTCGGGACATTTTACACACCTTGCCAAAAACAAGATCTTGTATTTGCAACGAATTATATATATTTTTCATTGCTTTTTGTTCTCAGAAGAGAGATGGATATGAGCTGTTGCTTTTTTGTATTTTAGCTACTTACATACCTTTCATATTACCGCTCACCCCAACAGTCTGACTCACCGCGCAATGCGCTTGCGACATCCCCGATATCTGCCCGGATCGTGATACTTCGATCCGCAATCTCCTCCGGACAGGCGGCCTCGCCGTAATTTACACAGGCATACACCGCCCTGGGATTCTCCGCCGTCATCCGCCAGAAGGGATATTTGACGATGCCCGGGGTGTTGTATCTATTGCGCACCACTTTTATTTTGGAAGGCAATAATGCGTATTCTTTCCTTTGCCTTCCGGGACGAGCAGCTCGTTTCCCACCATTTGCTTTAACAGCCGCCCACATACCGTCTGGCTGATCCCCAACAATATTTCCGCTTCTTTTCTTGTGACACTCCCCTGTTTCCTTGTTAATGCAATCACTTTTTCTTCTTCTGTGCTGTTTTTGAAATCTGGATCATGCGATTCTTCCTGTTCTCTTGTTACATTTAGGTTAGGAAGGGTAATCTTAAATGCGTGATCGGACGTTTCAATCTTCGGCGTCAGCCCGGTTCCTTCATAGGCATCCATGATTTTCAAGATTCCTGTGCCATAGGCTTCGATCAACTCCAAGCGGTAAAATACATTTGCCAGTTTTACGTTCCGGCAGACAGATATTCCCATTGTCACATCTTTTAAGGTCACGCCGTTTACCAACCCGCCTATGGAAGTAAACTCGATCCTGTCTGTATAAATGCTGACAAAACTGCTGGCACGGAAGGAATATTCACGGTGGATCAGGAGATTTAAAAGTGCCTCTCTGACAGCTGCCTCCGGATAATCACGTCTGTCGATACGGCGCAGTTTTTCAAAAGACGAATGGATCTGATTCCGAAAATCAATAAAATCATAAACATCGTCCATTTGTTGGAACAAAGAGCCGGTAAATTCTTTCCGATCCTTAAACTGGTTCTGGTTCACTCCCTCAAAAACTGCAGCTTTGATCGTATGCACGCATTGATCAGAAAGCAGCAGTCCCAGATTTGTATAAACGCCATCCTGTATCATAAGCCCCAGAGTTTTCATTTGGGCCTGCCCAAACTTAATACTCCGATTTGCAAATTCTTTTCCAGCTTTTCTAAAGGTTAAATCTTGCTCCATGGATCGCATTTCTTCAAAGTGGTCCCCATCGGTTTCTTTGATCATGTCTCGGATCATCATATTGGTAGCCGGCACAGAGGAATATCTCTGACGGACATAGACGCCTTCGGGACGCAGGCCTTTTTTCGCAATGTAATAAGGCCGTTCTGTTCCCTGTTGAATATCAATGGCAATGATTTTTTTCCCGTCTATCGTCAAGGTCTCATAATGGAGAAACATGGTTAAATCCGGTTTGATGGCATCCCGAACCATATTGCTGATTTGAAGGGAAGCACGATCCGGATCATCCAGTCCCGACACGGTTCCGTCATTTTGGACGCCGATATACAGCCTGCCGCCTTTGCAGTTTGCCAAAGCAAGGATTTCTTTTTTGATGTCTTCCGTTACGATTGCTTTCAGTTCTACCGTTTCACTTTCTTGAAAAGTCATTTGATCGCCTCTTGAATTTATTCTACCCACATTCTAACTGTTCTTGTCAACTTTTTGGTTAGAATGGTTGGAATAAATCACCCGGTAAGAAAGCATCGTCCCAAAAGCAGATTTTTTCATTGTATTTTACTTTCAGAAGAGGGACTGAGCTCACCCAAACCGTCTGATTCACCGAGCAATGCGCTTACGACCTCCCCGATATCTGCCCGGATCACAATACTTCGAGCCGCGATCTCCTCCGGGCAGGACGCCTCGCCGTAATTCACGCACGCATACATTGCCTGCGGATTTTGTGCCGTCATCCGCCAGAAGGGATATTTGACAATGCCCGGGGTGTTGTAGCCGACGCCCAGTTCCCAAAACAGAATCCGCCGGTTTTCCCGCGTCCGCAGAAAATACTCATATCGCTCTGCCGCCTGATGCCAGCCCTCATCCTCCACAAATTTATCATCGGAACGGAGATTCATGACCAGGGGCTTTCCGCAATGGGGACAGACCGGCACAAGTTCAGAGGGAATCCGCATATCCTTCTGTCTTTCCATCATCCGCCGGATCGCGTCCTCGTTGTCAAAGGTTTCCTGACGGCATGGCCCGGCGCATTGAAACAGTCCATAGTCACCCTGCGTGTAGAACAGCCGCTTTTTGTCAAAACCGGCCTTTTGAAAGCAGTGATCCACATTGGTGGTGATGACAAAATAGTCCTTGTCCTGAACCAGCGCAAACAGTTTATCATAGACCGGTTTTGGCGCATCCATATAGCGGTTGATGAAGATATAACGGCTCCAATACGCCCAGAATTCCTCTAGTGTTGAAAACGGATAAAAACCGCCGGAATACATATCCCGGAAGCCGTATTTTTCGGAAAAATCGGAGAAGTACCGCTGGAAACGCTCTCCGGTATAGGTAAAGCCCGCCGAAGTGGAGAGTCCTGCGCCCGCGCCGATCACAACAGCGTCTGCTTGGTCAAGCGCCTCCCGGAGCTGCCGGACAGGCTCCGATTCAATGGGCGCGTCCGAGGAATGCGCGGTAGATTTGGGCGTCCACATCCTTGAAAACATTGAAGATCACCTCCGTGTTCCTTTTATACTGCCGCACCGTGTCCACAGCGATTTTTGCGGCCTCTTCATTCGGGAAATGAAACTCCCCGGTGGAAATACAGCAGAACGCCACGCTCCCGATTCCGTTCTGCTGTGCAAGTTCCAGACAGGAGCGGTAACAGGAGGCCAGCAGTGCCCGGTCTTTTTCGGTCACAACGCCGTGTATGATGGGGCCCACGGTATGAAGGACAAAGTCGCAGGGAAGATTGAAAGCGGGAGTGAGCCTGGCCTGCCCGGTGGGTTCCTCCTGTCCCTGCTTCTCTATGATCTCCGCACAGGCCAGCCGCAGCTGCACTCCGGCATAGGTGTGGATCGCATTGTCGATGCAGCCGTGGCAGGGAACATAGCAGCCAGTCATGCCGGAGTTTGCGGCGTTTACGACAGCGCCGCATTTGAGGGTTGTAATATCCCCCTGCCAGAGATAGATACCAGGCTCCACTGGCGTCAGATCAGCGAGATCCGTGACGCCTTTCCGGGCGGTCTCCTCCTGCAGGTATTCGTCCTGTACCGCCAGAAAATCTTCTCCGATGGGCCGCGGCGTGCGGACGTTCATCAGGGAGCGGAGCAGATTTTTCTGCTCTGTCTCGTCAGAGGGCATCTTCCAATTCCGATACCGGGGCTGTTCGTCTAACAGCTTTTGAATGAGAAATGTTCGTCTTTCGGCCTGTGTCATGTCATTGCCGCCTTTCTGCCGTCTCCTGTACCTATTGTATGGATTGTTTTTCCCCATACGGCGGCATCTTTATTTCCCGAACAGGTCACTGTGTGTCCCGGTGCGGGCCAGCGTCAGCACCAGCACATCGTCCTCAATGCGGTAGACCAGTAACCAATCCGGCTGGATATGGCATTCCCTGTGCCCTGCCCAATCGCCGCTCAGCTCATGGTCTTTGTTTTTCTCCGGCAGTGTTTCGCCACGCGACAGCGCCCGGATAATGTCATCCAGCAGCTCTATGTCGAGATGGCGTTTCATTGCCAGTTTATAGTCCTTTTTGAACCTGGTAGTCCAGACAATATCCCGGTTCACCGTTTCAGCTCCCGGAGTGCTTCTTCCACATCGGAATAGTGCTTTACATTTGTGTCACGCGCAATCCGTTCTGCCTCTAACATGGCGGCAATCGTTTCTTTGTTGGGCTGATCCAGCCGCACTTCAAACGGGAACCCGCCTGCCCGGAGGGACTGGCGCAGAAAGACGTTGATCGCGGTGGTAAGGTTGACCCCCAGTTCATTGTAAAGGCTCTCACATTGTTTCTTGATGTCGCTGTCCATGCGGACGCTGAAATTTGTTGTATTTGCCATGGGACTGACTCCTTTCTTAATTGGCTGCATATATATTATATGACATTTGCATTGCATAATCAACTCATGAGACAGAAAATTTAAAATGAGAATTTAAAATGAAAATTCAATGTGACTAAAAAATAACGACCACCGTTACCGCCATCCATATCCCACAGCCGCTCACGCCGCCAGCACAGGAAAAAGAAATGCCGACATATCCAGCCGCCGGAAACGGACGTTTTGGCTCGACATTTTCGCTTTTAGATTGCCGCCGTACCGCTGATGTTGCTGCCTTGCCGGATATGGTGTTTCCATTTGTGCGCTTTCTGAGCCGTCTATTTCCCTTCATCCGCCCCCTGTTTTTAAACGATTCATGGATTCAAATTTAGATTTACTAAAATTATACAATAATAAATCTGACAAAATTTATAAAAAATAAATAAAAGTGTAAAATAATTTACATAACCTAAATTCTCGACAAAACCCGACAAATTATTCCGTATTCGGTGCATAATGGGAAAAGTAAAAGACTTAGAATAGGTAAAATAGACATACCAGAGGAATATTTACCTATGAAAGCAGCTTACAGTGATGTGCCAAAGAGGTTAAAAGAAGAACGGGTGCGCATGGGTTTATCGCAGCAGAGCATGAGCCGTCTTGCGGGCATCAGCCAGGCGAACTATGCGAAGGCGGAGGCAGGGACGCGCCGCCTGGGCTATTATGAGTTAAAGCGCATGGGAGAGGCAAAACTGGATCTGCTCTATGTCTTCTGCGGGATGCGCTGTAAAGAGCATTTCCTGCAGAGGCTGGCCCCTTACCGCTTTCAGGAGCTGCTCAGCCTTCTGAATATTTTTGTGTCGCTGGCCCAGCTGCAGGGCAAGGGGAGGGCGCTGGACAGATGGCGGCGTCTTCCCTGGCATACGGAGATGTTCCATGCCTGGGAGGAGGGAACCCAGCTGGACTGCAGCGGCTTTGTGCAGCTTCGGCATTCTGTGGGAAAGACGCAGCTTCAGATGGCGGAAAAGCTGGGCGTGGATGTGAAAAAGCTGCGGGATATGGAAAACGGGATCCGGCTGCCCGACAGTGAGATCCTGTGGCGTCTCTGTACGGAGTTTGAGGTTTCCCCTGCGGTGCTGTTAAAAGACAGAAACTGTCTGGCCAGCGAGGTCGGCTGCTTTTTAGAGAGCGACGGCTGTACGGCGGAAGACGGCCTCCTGCAGATGGCAGGGGAGTTCCAGGCGCTGCCCAAAGCCCTGTGAGCGGGTGGAAAAATGACGGATAGGCAACAGGTGGGCTTAAGAATCCGCAGACTGCGGGAGGAAAAGGGCTGTTCCAGAGAGGAACTGTCGGCACTGGTGGGGATTTCCCCACGGGCGCTGCGGGAGATCGAGGCGGGCAAAAGAGAGTTTTCCGCGGAGACTTTGGTGAAATTTTCCCGCGTGCTTTCTGTAAGCTGCGACGATATTATGCTGGGGGCGGGCCCCGATCGGCAGGGAGTGGCTGGCTTTCTGTATCTGCTGGAGTCCTTTGGCCCGGAAAAAATCAAGAAAATGCAGGATCTTTTAGAGGTTCTGGGACAGGTAAACGATCTGGTAAACTGACGGCCCCTGCCCCTTTACGGCGCCCGGGCGCATCTTTTCATTGACACCGGCTCTCAAAAAAAGGTATCATATAGGGGAGAGAGTTTTGCCGCGTCCTGTGGCAAAGCCAGGAGTTGGATGAAGGAGGTGCCTGTTATTGAAGAAAAACGAAAGCTATCTGAAAGAGTATGCACAACTGTGTAGAGATGCGGATCAACTGGATCCGGCGCTGTTTGAAAAGTATGAAGTGCAGCGCGGACTTCGGGATAAGAACGGAAACGGTGTGGTGACGGGTCTGACCAACATCTCCCGTATTGATTCTTTCCAGGTGAAGGACGGCGTGAAGACGCCCTGCGAGGGCAGACTGTGGTACCGGGGATACGACTGCATCGAGCTGGTGCGGGGTTTTAGGCGCAAGCGCTTCGGCTTTGAGGAGATTGCGTATCTTCTGCTGTTTGGAAATCTGCCCAACGAGGCGCAGTTTGACGAGTTTTGCGACCGCCTGGCGGCCAATCGCACCCTTCCCACCAATTTCACCAGGGATGTGATCATGAAAGCCCCCAGCAGCGATATTATGAATTCTTTGACCAGAAGCGTTCTGACTCTGGCTTCTTACGATAAAAACTGCAACGATACTTCTGTCGAGAACGTGCTGCGGCAATGTCTGAGCCTGATCAGCCTGTTCCCGATTCTCACGGTTTACGGCTATCACGCGTATAACCATTACCAGAATGACGAAAGTATGTATATCCACAGGCCCTCCAAAAAGCTCTCCACGGCGGAAAACCTGCTGATGATGCTGCGGCCAGACAAAAAGTACACCGAGCTGGAGGCCAGGGTGCTTGACATTGCGCTGGTGCTGCACATGGAGCACGGCGGGGGAAATAACTCTACCTTCACCACGCGGGTGGTCACATCCTCCGGCTCCGACACTTACTCTGTGGTGGCGGCGGCGCTGTCTTCCTTAAAGGGGCCCAAGCACGGCGGCGCGAACATCAAAGTGGTAGAGATGATGCGGGATCTGGAGGCCAACGTATCGGACTGGACAGACGAGGACGAGGTGCGGGCGTACTTAAAAAAGATATTGAACAAGGAGGCCTTTGACGGCAAGGGACTGATCTACGGCATGGGCCATGCGGTGTATTCCCTGTCCGATCCCAGGGCCCAGGTGTTTAAGGGGTTTGTGGAGCAGCTGGCCGTGGCCAAAGGCCGGGAGAAGGACTTTGCCCTCTATTCCATGATCGAGCGGGTGGCCCCCCAGGTCATCTCCGAAAAGGCCAGGATCTACAAGGGCGTCAGCGCCAACGTGGACTTTTACAGCGGTTTTGTGTACAGTATGCTGGAGATCCCGCTGGAGATGTACACCCCCATCTTTGCCATCGCCAGGATCGTGGGCTGGAGCGCCCACCGGCTGGAAGAACTGATCAATATGGATAAGATCATCCGTCCCGCTTACAAGAGCGTCATGGCGGAGCGCCCGTATGTGGAAATGGAGGACAGGGCGTAACCGATGCGCAGAAAGGGCCGCCCCTGTAAAGGGACGGCCTTTTGCCACAGGTCTGCATTTCCTATGAGCAAATGACCTGATTCGAAATTTTATGGAAGAAAGCGGTTGGCGGGCCATTTGTGCCGCAAATGTGGCGCATTGATGTTGATCCATGGAAGGAAGCGGTTAGCTGGCCATCTGTGCCGTAAACATGGCACATTGATGTTGATTCATGGCAGGAAGCAGCCCGGTAAAACAAACAAAGGAGGCGCACAGACGGATGGGGACGGTGCTGGATTATCTGAAGGAATACGGAGATCTGTCCTTCCGGGAAAAACCCATGACGGAGGTGGACAGTCTGGCTCTGTGCCAGCTCTCTTACTTAAAATTTGACGGGCTGGTTCCGGGGATGGAAGAGGAAGGGGAGACGGTCGCATTAAAAAGCCTGGCGGAGCGCCCGGACTATGACAAGCTGTTTGGGGACACCCGCTATGAGAAGGCAAACCGAGCGCTGATGCAGGGGATGCTGTCGGGAAAGAGGTTCGGGGATCTGAAGCTGGGAAACTATGTGAACCAGGTGGAAAAACAATGCGAGATGCAGTTTTCCGCCGTCACCTGCCTGCTGGACGACGGGACGGCCTATGTGGCTTACCGGGGCACGGACGAGAGCATTGTGGGATGGAAGGAAGACTTCAACATGGCGTTTCTCACCCCGGTGCCGGGGCAGGAGCACAGCGTGGCCTATTTAAACCGGGTGGCCGGGAGTCTGGACTGTCCTCTCTATGTGGGCGGCCATTCCAAAGGCGGCAATCTGGCGGTTTACAGCGCCATGAAATGCAGCCCCCAGGTGCAGGAGCGAATCCGCAAAGTCTACAGCCTGGACGGCCCGGGCTTCCGCCCCGAAGTGCTCCGCGCAGGGGAGTATGAGCGGATTGCTGGCAGGGTGGTCAAAATCCTGCCCCACTCCTCCCTGGTGGGGATGCTCTTTGAACAGGATATGCGGTTTGAAGTGGTGGAGAGCAAAACCTTCGGCCTGGCCCAGCACGATCTGTACACCTGGCGGGTGAAGGAGGATCACCTGGTGCGGGCGGACGACATCTACCAGAGGAGAAAGCAGATGGATCACGCGCTGAACCAGTGGATTCTCTCGCTGGACGAGGAGCAGCTGCACACCTTTGTGGACACCTTATATCAGGTCGTCTCCGCCTCCCAGGCAGAAGACCTGATCGAATTTCGGGCGGACTGGAAGAAAAGCATGGACGGGATGCTGGCGGCCATACGGAAGGTGGATCCGAAGACCAGGCAGGTCTTAAAGGAGATCATTGCAGCGCTGTTTGAAATCGCCGGAGCCCAGATGCGGCCGGAATTTAACCGGGATCAGCACAGGGACAGGCCGGAAACAGGGAGATAAAATAATCCAGAACTTTCGCCCCGCAGATCCCGGCCCTGCCCTCCTGCAGCCGCTCGGGATGCCACTGGACGCCCAGGATGGGAAGCTCTCTGTGGGAGACAGCTTCGATGCAGCCGTCCAGGGGGCAGTGCTGGACGGCGCAAAGGCCCCTGCCCAGCGTTCGGATGGACTGGTGATGGGCGCTGTTGACCACGGCGCAGGCCCCGTAGAGCCCATAGAGCCAGGAGCCCTCCCGGATCACGGTGGCGTGGTACTGGTCGCCCTCCGCATAGCGGTGCAGCCTGGCGGTGGGCATATCCTGATACAGCGTGCCCCCAAGCCCCACGTTGATGATCTGGAGCCCCTTGCAGATGCCAAGCACGGGAACTCTGTTTTCCAAACATCGGCGAAGGCTTCCAGCTGTAAAATATCCAGTTCCGTGTCGATATTCCGGGAGCCCCGGTTCTGTTCCCCGAAGAACCCAGGGGTGATATCGCCTCCGCCGGGGAAGATCACCCCCCGGCACCGAAGGGCGACACGGGGATCCAAAGTGACCACCGGCGCACCTCCCGCTGCCTCCACGTAGGCTGTATAGTTGGCCGTATCCGGCTTGCGGCCGAAAATTGCGATTTCCATCTGCAGCTCCTTAAGGCTTTTACGCTTACAGTATATGAGGAGGAAAGCGGGGCTAACACTGAAACGAAACAGGGAATCAGATAAACCAGAAAGGAGGAATTCTATGCACTCGCCGTTAGAGATTGCCAGAAATTACATTGACATCGGAGTTCATAAGGCCAATCTTTCGCCCTTTAAGATGGTTCTTCTGGGCTTCTTTGCCGGAATGTTCATCGCCTTTGCGGGGGTCGGTTCCACCGTGGCCTCCAGCACCATTGCGTCGGCTTCCGTGGCAAAGATCGTGGGGGCCTGCGTGTTCCCGGCCGGGATGGCCATGGTGCTGATCGCAGGGGCGGAACTGTTTACGGGCAACCACATGATTATCATCGCGGTGCTGTCCGGGAAAACCTCCCCGGCCCGGATGCTGAAAAACTGGTTTTACGTCTTTTTGGGCAATTTTCTGGGAGCCGCCTTTGTGGCGGCCATGGTGGTCTGGGGGTGCACGCCGGATTTGTTCGGGGGGAATGTGGCCCAGGCCATCGTAGACGCAGGCGCGGCCAAGACGGCCCTCACCGTGCGGCAGGCCTTTGTGCGGGGTGTCCTCTGCAACATTTTAGTGTGCACCGCAATCTGGATGTCCTATGCGGCGAAGTCTGTGCCCGGGAAGCTCATCACCAGCTTCTGGCCTGTGATGATCTTTGTGCTCTGCGGGTTTGAGCACTGCGTGGCGGATATGTACTTCGGCGTGGCGGCCCTGCTCACCGCAGGCGAGTACGGCATTGCGGCGGAGGGGCTGACATGGTTCCGCTTCCTTTTCCAGTGCCTGCTTCCCGTCACCCTGGGAAATATCGTGGGAGGAGCGGGCGTGGTGGGAACCGGCGCCTGGCTCATCTATCTGCACCGCACGCCTTACTCCCGCCGGACAGCGGAATCAGAGCAGGAGGAGATCGGGATCGCCGAGGAATATTGACTGTTTTTTCACAGAACTTTCAAAAAAATAAATGGAAAAGTCTTCTGCCGTGTGATATAATGTAAGTGCTTACATAAAATGCAAAATCGGCGTCCGGCCTGGCAGAAGACGGCAGGGCCGGATGTTGAGGAAAGAGAGGCGTAAGAGGTGGAGCTTAGAACAGCAGTATCTCCAAAAGATGTGAAGTACTATACCACAGAGCGCCTGCGTGAGGAGTTTCTGATCCAGAATCTCTTTGTGCCTGGCCAGATCAAGCTGGTGTACAGCCACATCGACAGAATCATCACAGGGGCGGCAGTGCCTGTGAAACCCCTCCGGCTTGAGGCGGGGGACGAGCTTAGGGCGAAGTATTTCTGCGAACGGCGTGAACTTGGCGTCATCAACATCGGCGGCGCGGGGACGATCACGGTGGACGGCAGGGTATACCGGGTCGGCTACAAGGAGGCCATGTACATCGGCATGGGTTCCCGGGAGATCGTCTTTGACAGCGAGGACGCCGATACGCCCGCCAAGTTTTATTTAAACTCTGCGCCTGCCCACCGGGCCTGCCCTACGGTGCTGATCAAGCCCGAGGGAGAACAAGAGGAGGGCGTGGTCATCGTAAAGGATGAAAACAAGGTGGAGCTTGGGACTCTGGAGGACGCAAACCACAGGGTTATCTGCAAATACATCCTGCCCGGCCAGGTGGAGAGCTGCCAGCTGGAGATGGGCATGACCAGGTTAGAGCCGGGCAGCGTCTGGAACACCATGCCCTGCCACACCCATGACAGGCGGATGGAAGTTTATCTGTACTTTGATATCCCCGAGGACGCTTTTGTGATGCACTACATGGGCGAGCCCAATGAGACCCGCCACATCGTCATGCGCAACGAGGAGGCCGTGATCTCCCCCAGCTGGTCCATCCATTCCGGCTGCGGCTCCAGGGCATACACCTTTATCTGGGGCATGGTGGGCGAGAACCAGGACTTCGACGATATGGACGGCGTGGACAACAGGGAACTGATGTAAGGCCCCGCGGCAGACAAAAACAGCCTGTCCTCATGCCGGAAGGCGGGACGGGACAAAATAAAAAAGAAAAGGAGAAAAGATCATGTCTCAATTCACCAATTTTTCACTGGAAGGGAAGGTGGCGCTTGTCACCGGCGCATCCTACGGAATCGGCTTTGCCATCGCTTCTGCATACGCAGAGGCAGGCGCTGTCATCTGCTTTAACGACATCAAGCAGGAGCTGGTAGACAAGGGGCTTGCCGCTTACAAGGAGAAGGGCATCGAGGCCCACGGCTATGTGTGCGACGTTACCAACGAGGAAGCGGTAAACGCCATGGTAGCCCAGATCGAGAAGGAAGTTGGCGTCATCGACATCCTGGTGAACAACGCGGGCATCATCAAGAGGATCCCCATGACCGAGATGACGGCTGACCAGTTCAGACAGGTGGTGGACGTGGACTTAAACGCACCCTTCATCGTGTCCAAGGCGGTGATCCCTGCCATGATCAAGAAGGGCGGCGGAAAGATCATCAACATCTGCTCCATGATGTCCGAACTGGGCCGGGAGACCGTGTCCGCTTATGCGGCTGCAAAGGGCGGATTAAAGATGCTGACCAGAAATATCTGCTCCGAGTACGGCCAGTACAACATCCAGTGCAACGGCCTTGGGCCCGGCTACATCGAGACCCCTCAGACCGCGCCCCTTCGTGAGATCCAGCCCGACGGCAGCAGGCATCCCTTCGACCAGTTCATCTGTGCAAAGACTCCTGCCAACAGGTGGTTAAAGCCAGAGGAGCTGACCGGCCCCGCCGTATTTCTGGCTTCCGAGGCTTCCAATGCGGTAAACGGCCACATCCTCTATGTGGACGGCGGTATTCTGGCATACATCGGAAAGCAGCCGGAATAAACGGGGAACGACTGGAAAAGACGCAGGCGCGGCCGTCCGGCATACGGCAGCCGCGCCGCATCAGAATGAGAGGCTATGGATATGAGGATTGCTTTGATCAATGAAAACAGCCAGGCGGCAAAAAATGAGCTGATCGAGGCCACCTTAAAGAAGGTGGTGGAGCCCATGGGCCATGAGGTGGTCAACTATGGAATGTACAGCGCGGAGGACATCAATTCGCTGACCTATGTGCAGAACGGGATCCTGGCGGCTGTCCTGCTCAATGCGGGGGCGGTGGATTACGTTGTCACCGGGTGCGGCACCGGCGAGGGCGCGATGCTGGCCTGCAACTCCTTCCCCAAGGTGCTCTGCGGCCACATAGAATCCCCTCTGGACGCCTATCTGTTTTCCCAGGTGAACGACGGCAACTGTGTGGCCCTTCCCTTTGCGGAAAACTATGGCTGGGGCGGGGAACTGAACCTGCAGTATATCTTTGAAAAGCTGTTCTGTGCGCCCGGAGGCGGCGGATATCCCCCGGAGAGAGTGGTGCCCGAGCAGCGCAACAAAAAGATCTTAGACCAGGTGAAGGAAGTGACCCACACCGACATGGTTTCCATCTTAAAGAATCTGGACAGGGAACTGGTCAAGGGCGCCCTTTCGGGTGAAAACTTCCAGGAGTATTTCTTCGCGGACTGCAAGTGCGATGCGATTGCAGAGGCCGTGCGGGAAATCCTGGGCTGACCTAAGGACAGACAGGCGGCTTCCGGCGGGGAAGCTGCGGCGGCAAAAGGCCTGTGCCGGTACGGCGCCACAGGCACACAACCCAAAGCCGTACAGAAATGAGGCAGACATGAACGCAGTATTAGAACAAATTTCAAAAATCGGCATTGTGCCCGTGGTCAAGATCGACCGGGCGGAGGATGCGCTTCCCCTGGCAAAGGCCCTGTGCGCAGGAGGGCTTCCCTGCGCGGAGGTCACCTTCCGCACCGATGCGGCGGCTGAGGCCATCCGGATCATGACAACCAATTTCCCTGATATGTGCGTAGGCGCGGGCACCGTGTTAAATGCGGAGCAGGTGGACGCGGCGGTGGCCGCAGGGGCAAAGTTTATCGTAAGCCCCGGCTTAAACCCCAGAACCGTAAAGTACTGTATCGAGAAGAATGTGCCCATCACCCCCGGCACGTCCAGCCCTTCGGACATCGAGCAGGCCATTGAGCTGGGGCTGGATGTGGTGAAATTCTTCCCGGCGGAGCAGTCCGGCGGCCTGGCAAAGATCAAGGCCATGGCGGCACCCTATGTGAACATGAAGTTCATGCCCACGGGAGGCATCAACGCAAAGAATCTGACCTCCTATCTGGATTTCAACAAGATCATTGCCTGCGGCGGCTCCTGGATGGTGCCCGGCGACCTGATCAACGAGGGGGCGTGGGACAAGATCGAGCAGCTGACCAGGGAGGCAGTCCAGACCATGCTGGGCTTTGAACTGGCGCATATCGGCATCAACGGGGAGAACGAGGCGGAGGCTATGAAAGCGGCAGAGCGGTTTGGCTTCCTGTTCGGCTGGGCTTCCAAGGTAGGAAACAGCTCTATTTTCTCCGGCACTGCCGTAGAAGTGATGAAGGCGCCCTTTAAGGGGACTCACGGCCACATCGCCATCCGCACCAACTATATCGAGCGGGCGGTCAACTACATGAGCACCGTGCTGGGCGTGGAATTTGAGGAGCCCAAGCGGGATGAAAAGGGCAAGTACAAGGCCATCTACCTGAAGGAAGAAGTGGGCGGCTTTGCGATCCATCTGATGCAGAAATAGGCGAAACGGTTGAAAAGAAAGGAAACGAAGAAAATGGCAAAAGTAGTGACAATGGGAGAGATCATGCTGAGACTGTCCACTCCCAATTCCGAGAAATTTATCCAGGCGGACGAGTTTGATGTGTGTTACGGCGGCGGCGAGGCCAACGTAGCGGTTTCCCTGGCCAACTATGGGCATACGGCAGAGTTCGTCACGGCGGTTCCCGACAACGAGATCGGCGAGTGCGCAGTGGCGGCGCTGAGAAAGTACAATGTGGGCACGGAGCACATCGCGCACTGCGGTGAGCGCCTGGGCATCTATTTCCTGGAGAGCGGCTCTTCCATGAGGCCCTCCAAGGTGGTTTATGACAGGGCTCATTCCTCTATCTCCACTGCCACTGAGGCAGACTTTGACTTTGACGCCATCTTTGAGGGCGCCGACTGGTTCCATTTCACCGGCATCACCCCCGCTGTATCCGATGGGGCGGCAGTGCTGACGGAGAAGGCTCTGCAGGCGGCAAAGCGCCATGGCGTGAAGGTTTCCGTGGACTTAAACTTCAGAAAGAAGCTGTGGTCCTCCGAGAAGGCGCAGAAGGTGATGAAGAATCTGATGCAGTATGTGGACGTGTGCATCGGAAACGAGGAGGACGCAGAGCTGGTGCTGGGCTATAAGCCCGGAAAGACTGACGTGACAAGCGGAGAGCTGGAGCTGGCGGGCTACAAGTCCATCTTTGAGCAGATGGTGGCAGATTACAATTTCGAGTACTGCATCTCCTCCCTGCGGGTGAGCCATTCCGCTTCCGACAACGGCTGGTCTGCCTGCATTTACTCCAGGGATACCAAGGAGTTTTATCACTCCAAGGAGTACAGCATCCATCCCATCGTGGACAGAGTGGGCGGCGGCGACTCCTTTGCGGGCGGCGTGATCTGCGGTCTGCTGGACGGCAAGGACTTTAAGGCGGCGCTGGAATTCGGCGTGGCAGCCTCCGCGTTAAAGCACACGATCCCCGGCGACTTCAACCTGGTTTCCAGGAAAGAGGTGGAGACCCTGGCAGGCGGCGACGCTTCCGGACGTGTACAGCGCTAAAGGACAGCAAGGGAAAACAAAAAGGAAACAGAAAGCAGGATCATCAGAAAAAGAAAACCCCCGGGCAGACGTCCGGGGGTTTTTTATTTTCAGCTCATCACGGAAAATTTCAGCTTACATTGCGGCTTTGAGTGTTTCTTTATAATAAAAAACAGCCTGGTCCAAAAGCCAGGATACAGTTCAGAAACGCTTCTGATACATCTCTCCTGTACCATGGATTACCAGAATAACGCATACAGTCAGGCAGGACGTATGGGAAACGGAGGTCAGGAGAGGATGAGAGGAAAGAAGAGATGGAAAGCCGCCGCAGGATTTTTGCTTGCGGCAGGTTTGCTGGCCGGCTGCGGCAGGGAGGCGCTCCCCGGGAAAGAAGAGGAGACGGATTTGCAGCGGGGGCGCTATGTACAGCGGGAGACGACGCTTTCGGAGGAGTGGAAGAGTCTGACGGTCAAGCAGGTGTTTTCCTGGGAGGACAAGGTGCGCGTCCTGACGGCGGAGCAGAGCGGGGAGGTAAGCCGCCTTAAGGAGTGGGAACTGCAGGGAGAGGACTTTGTGGATGTGACGGAAAGGTGGCTGGCCGACCTGGAGCTTCCCTGCGGCATCTGGGCCCATATGCAGCTGGCCCGGGGCGGGGACAGCGCCTACGTCTGGGCGCAGCTTATCAGCGGCGACGGTCAGGGGTATCAGGGACGCCTGTGGAAGGGCGGCGAGGAGGCAGTGGAAATCACTCCAAAGGAGTGGGCCACGCCGGATGAGACCTGGGGAGGCTACCCGTACATCCAGGGCATCGCCGCGCTGGAGGACGGGACGCTGGGAGCCCTCTCCATGACGGATTTCAGCCTGATAAACGGCGAGGACGGAGAAATCCTTCAGAGTGTTCCGATGGCAGCCGGATATGGGGAGACCTTTTTGGGGTCGGGAGATGCCTTTTACCGATTGACGCAGACGGATGCAGGCGCCGTTTCAGGCATTGAGAAATGGCCCGGCGGGAAGAAAGAGGATGCAGTGCAGATTCCGCTGCCGTCGGCTTCCATGACCAGTTTTTCCCTAAGCGCCCAGGAGGACGGCACCCTGACGGCGGCGGGGGAGGAAGGGATCTTTCGGTACAACATTGTCAGTGAACAGTGGGAAAAGCTGCTTGCCGGCACCGAGACGGACTTTGCGCTGACCACCCGCTGGTGTATGGGCTTAGCCGCTTTGAGCGACGGCCGCATCTATGCGCTGTTTGGCGGCGAAGACGGGACTGCCCGGCTGCTTCTTTATGAGTACGACCCGGAGGCGGTGTCGGAAGTCACGCAGGAGCTGACCCTTTATTCGGTGTGGGAAAACCCTCTGCTGACCCAGGCCGCCGTGCTGTACCACAGGGAGCACCCGGAGACCCTGATCCATGTGGAGTGCGTCTACTCCCGCTCAGACCGCTATTCCCAGGAGGCGCCGGATTACAATCAGGTCTATCAGAATCTGAACACTCTCCTGATGGGCGATGAGGCCCCGGATATCCTGGTGATGGATCACCTGGATGTGGAGTCGTATGCGGAAAAAGGGCTGCTTGCGGACATCAATGATATTCTGGAGCCCTTGGAGAGCTCCGGCCAGGTGCTGGCCAACATCACGGGGGCCTATGTCCGGGAGGACGGGAGCCGCTTTGTGACGCCGCTTCTGTTTGGCTTCCCCATGGCGGTGGGGCGGGACATCCAGGCGTCCGATATGCAGTCCCTGGAGAGCCTGGCCGCCTTTTTGGACGGGCGGCAGGAGAGCTATCTGGGGCCCATGACGGCGGGGGAACTGGTGGAACTGTTTTATCCCTATTTCTGCGACCGGATCGTAAAGGACGGCGCACTGGATAAGGAGGCGCTGAAAAAAAGCCTGGAGGAGATCAAAGCCGTGGCGGACAACGGCGGCGTTCTGGAAAGCCGTCCCCAGGACGAGAGGCAGCCCAACCTGTGGGATCTCACCTCCCAGACAAAGCTGGCCATCGAGACGGTGGACGGCTTCTGGGACTGCATGACCCCGCTGGCGATGAACGAGTATATCCAGGGAGTGTTTACCTGTTTTGAAAATTGCTTTATCCCCTATCTGGTCACCGGCGTCAATGCCAGGAGCGAGCATCTGGACACGGCCAAGGATTTCCTGGGGTTTGCCCTCTCCCAGCAGGCCCAGGACACGGAGTTTTACAGCGGCTTTCCGATTAGCAGCGCGGCGCTTTCTTCCATGGCTGCGGCCGACCGGGCCGACCTGGCCATGGAGACTGCCATCGCAACGGAGGACGGCGGGATGGAGATTTTCCAGATTCTGCCCTTTTCCCAGGAGACCGCCCAGGAGCTGGTGGAGATCTGCCGGAACCTGGAGCGGCCTGCCGGGGAGGATGCAAAGATAAAGGAGGAACTGACGGAGGCGCTTGCGGGTTACCTGGACGGCAGGAGCACGCTGGAACAGGCGGTGGACGCCATGGAGGGCGGCTTAAAAATGTATCTGGCGGAGTGAGTATCAACCCAAAAGTTATTGACGGAAGCGTCAATCAGTGTTACGGTATTTTATATAAAAGGGTGTTACTGTAAAGCAACGGTTCGCCTCAGTTAATTGTTACACAAAAAAGCAACCACTAACCTTGGGCGGGGCGGTTGCTTTTTTTATGTCTTTTATTTTCTGATCTGTCGGATGCTGGCAGTAGAATCCACAACGTGTTCAAGGGTGTTCAAGTAAGCTGAACATCAAAAAAGGAGGAAACCCGCATATTTACAAGGTTTCCTCTCTCCTAATCTACTGCGGAAGATGGGACTTGAACCCACACGACATTGCTGCCACAAGATCCTTAGTCTTGCTCGTCTGCCAGTTCCGACACTTCCGCCTGCTGTGCGGCAAATCTCTCACCGCACAATAACAATCATAGCATCGTGTGCTGGGAATGTCAATTCTTTTTTGCGCTAAGTTTTCACCTTGAGTACAACACAAACCCAGGGGTTACAGGCTGTTGATAAATAACATATTATATGGTATAATCAGTAAGTAAATGACAATAAATGCCAGAAAATGTCAGAAAATTCCAAAAGGAAGATGCCTGATAAAGAAGTTATTTATGCGGAATGAGAGATTTGGTTTTTGGTGTATGACGAAAAACGTGATCTGAAAACAAACGCATATGCGCAGTATATGATTAGAAAGCTGTGAATTTATGAAACGATCAAAGAGCAAACTTTTCTATGTACTATTTATAGTTTTTATCATAATAGTATTTTCGGGGGCGATATATGTATATTCAATTGTGACGGCAGATATCCTCGAAGATGCGGCAGTCCACAACATCAGGGAAGTTGCTGTGCATGACCGCAATGCAATCACGATGTTTATTGAATATAATTGGGAAGACGAACAGCGAATAGGCGAAAGGCTGAAGCGCAACAGCCAGAATCTGAAAACGGTAAGCCAGATAAACGAATATCTGGGACTGGAAGCGTATGAATCAACATTCGACAAAGTCTATCTGCTGATGGAAGACGGTTCCTATTATACCGATGTTACTTACAGAAAAGGCAGCGAAGATTCGGATTATTACCCGTTTATGGATCTGTTTGCAGATACTGACAGTGACAAAGTCATCGGTTATGATTCGCTTCCTATATTGGGCTCAGATAAAGTTGTG
Source organism: uncultured Acetatifactor sp. (assembly GCA_947594835.1). GTDB lineage: Bacteria > Bacillota > Clostridia > Lachnospirales > Lachnospiraceae > Acetatifactor. The sequence continues at coordinate 21,921 of CANQEH010000032.1, forward strand.
ATTTGCGGTTATAAATTGCCGGGCAATCCACAAGATGAAGCATTATCTGGTATAAAAATAGGCGAAGATCAAAAAGAGGTTTATGCCGTGATAGGAGTTTGCAAGAGGTCTTCTATTGTGGACGGTCTTGTCATTGAAAATTATGTGGATGAATCAGGCAATATACAGGGCTACAGTTCGGTAGTCGATAAAAAGGGCGAATATGTTGTGGACAGAAAAGATGCGGCAAGTTCTGTCTCTGATAATTTGTTTGATATCGTGAAACGCTGTGACAGATCTAACCTCACGCCTTCCGATGTACAGGAAAAAATGCTTGCAGACGAAGAATTTTGGTTTTATATGGAAAAAGACGGTGTTCGTGAACTGAACTACTGTGCTCCGTTAAACAGCAGCAGCGTGAACTGGTATTTTATCATGTCGGTAAGCGATAAGGTAGTGAAAGACCAGACAAAATTATTTGTTCTGCTTATCATTGTGGCAATGAGCGCTGCAATCGTTGCCATCATCGTTGCGTGCGTGTGGATCATTATTATGCAGAGAAAAACTCAGATAGCCCACGCTCAGGAAAAGGCGCAAAGCGAATTTTTGTCCAATATGAGCCACGAAATCCGCACGCCATTGAATGGTATTGTCGGATTAAATTACCTGATGATGAATGCAATTGATACTCCGGAGAAACATCTTCAGATCAAAGAGTGGCTGAAAAAATCCCAGAGTACAGCAGAATATCTGCTGGCACTCATAAACGATGTGCTGGATATATCGAAACTTCAGGCGGGGAAAGAGGAAATTACCCGTGTCCCGATGCTTGTCGAAACAATGTCAGAGTCTGTTTATTTCATGCAGTACGATAATATTACAGGGCGTGGAGTTGAATTTATAAAAGATATCCATATAACAGTCCCATGTATACAGTGTGATGAGGTACATATCAAACAAGTGCTTATGAACATTGTCGGCAACGCGGCAAAATTTACTCCGGCAGGAGGAACTATAAAATTTTCGGTAAATCAAACCATGATTGACGAAAATCACGTCATGACTACATTTGTCTGTGAGGATACAGGCTGCGGGATGAGTAAGGAATTTTTGAATGAAATATTTAATAAGTTCACCCAGGACCGCAGCAGCACCTCCAACTCCACCAAAGGTACAGGCTTAGGAATGGCTATCAGCAAGCTGCTTGTAAATGCAATGGGAGGAGAAATCAGCGTAGAGAGCGAATTAAACAAAGGCAGTACGTTTACCGTTGAACTTCCTGCTGAAATTTGTGAAATTCCTGACTATTTGAAAATAAATTCGGATGATGCAGAACAAGCAGCTGATCCTTCCGATAACGGCGCAAAGTCAGCGAAAATTCTTGTCGCCGAAGATAACGAGCTGAATGCGGAAATCCTGATGGAGATACTGAGCCAGTTCGGATTTGTTCCTGTACACGCTCAGAACGGTCAGGAGGCTGTGGAGATCTTTGAGAGATCAAAGATAAACGAGTTCAAAATGATCCTTATGGATGTGCGTATGCCTGTCTTGGACGGCTGTGAGGCGTCGGCAAGGATCAGGAAACTTGACCGTGAAGATGCCAAAACTGTTACCATATTCGCCTGTACCGCAAACAGTTTTCAGGAGGACAGGGTCAAGGCTTTAAACAGCGGAATGGACGACTTTTTAACAAAGCCGATAGATATCAATACCCTGCTCTGTAAAATGGGGAAAAACGATCGTTAAAAACGTTAATAAGGAGAGAAGTTTGAAAGCAGACTGTTCCAAAGTAAACTTTTAAATTTTGATTGATGTGCGTGCTGAAGTACGCCAGGGGGTATAAGTTTGAAAGAAAACTTTCAAACTATTGATTGGTATGTGCGCTAAAGCGCAAGAGGGGTGTAAAAAATGAGAAAAAGAATTACTGTATTTTTATTGCAGATTATCACAGCAGTGTCATTTTTATTCTGCCTTACTGGCTGTTCTGAATCATCTAAAACGGAAAAAGAAATTATTATCAAAGTGCCTCATACCAGTACTCTGAATTGCATTTCTAATGAAGACATAAAAAATGTCCGTACGCTCCTTGAACTTGCAAGCAAGGATTTTATGGCACAGTATGACAAAGATGTTAAAATAAAAGTCATAGAATTTGACGGCGGCGCGGAAACGAAGGCAATCACAAATTCTTTCGGCAAAAGCGATGCGGCCGATATCTTATATGACGGATTTTTCAATATGAGCTCGTTTATCCATACAGGAAGAGTTGTTCCTATAGACGATGTCCTTACGCCGGAAATGCAGGACGATATCTCTTCTGCTTATTTGGAACAGGGACGATTTAATAATAAGCTCTATATGCTGCCCTACATGAGTTCTGAGAACATTCTCATATATAACAGGGAAATGCTTGAAAAATACGGTTTGAGCGAATATATTGAAGAAGGTGAAGTGATTTCAAACTGGAGCATAGAGGACTGGAAAAAAATACTGAATACGCTTGCGGATGAATTCGCAAAAGAAGGTCAGGGGAAAGTCCCTATGATGATGTACGCAAAAGATAATCAGGGCGACACTCATATCATGACGATGCTTCGCGCTTTCGGCGGCGATCTGTTTGACAGCAGCAATAATTTTGATCTTGCTGATAATCCCGATGTTATTTCTGCTCTCAGGTGGCTTCAGAACGGTGTGGATTCAGGTTGGTATCTGCCTGTTCCGTATTATAAGACAATGTCCGATAACAGCAGTAAATTCAAAATGGACGAGCTTGCTTTTTATAACTTCAATCTGGGAAGTTCAACCTACAGCAGAGTAATAGAAGATTACAATGCGGAGACAAATACTTTTACAAAATACGGCTTTGTCAATTATCCTGGTAATCACTGTACAATCTTCAACGATGGATTTGAGATTTTCGACAACGGCGACAGCGAAAAAATAGAAATAGCGAAAGATTTCCTGAGATATTTCTATGAAACTGACAAATGGCTTGAATGTTCCGCCGGAGGCATCCCTGTAAGCAAAAAAGTCATGGAGAAATATAAAGATGATATTTTGCTTCTGGAGGCGTTCTCACAGAATTCCGTAAACTCAGTTGATTATACACATAATCTCCCGAACTGGCAGGGAAGTGAAAATTCTGTCAGGAGCGTATTTTACAAAGAAATAGCATTGCTTATGACCAAAGATGCAGACGGTAATTTTGTTGTTACTCCTGAAGAATGCGCAAGTAATTTACAGGAAAAATTAAATACAGCTATATCTGAAGGACGCAGAAACAGTACGCTTCATGAGTAAGAGCCTGTTCGGTGCGACAGCAGGCGGATCCGATACTTGACACATACAAGAAGCGCCGGATGACACATACAAGAAGCGCCGGAGTGGTTGACATTTTTGATTTATGTGCTATAATAACCGCATGGGGTATTGGCGCAGCTGGGAGCGCGCCACGCTGGCAGCGTGGAGGTCACGGGTTCGAATCCCGTATGCTCCATTTGAATGAAAAGTCCTGAAGCCGGTATCATCAGTATCCGACAGAACAGAGAAAATAAAAGACGTTAAAAAAAGCAACCGCTCGACCAAAGTTAGGTTGCTTTTTTGCTGATAGTCACTCATACAGATTTTACATTTCTTTTACACACCTTAGGTCAGCGCCCCACAATCCCCTTGCTTTCACCGATCGGCGCAGAAAATTATCCTTATCCTTCAAATAAGTTGTACGATTGGATTTCCGTACAAGTATCGTTCTCAAAGGTGAATTTCACGATCCACGGCATTAACTCCTTAATTTTTTCAAAATCAGCATATCCAAATCGTCTATCAAAATAATGGATGATCGTGCTCAGAGCGGTTCCGTGGCTTCCGACAACAATTGTTTTATTTTTGTGTTCAGTTAACAGACGATTTAATGCCGCAATATTTCTTGCCTGCACTTCCCCCAATGTCTCGCCATTCGAAAGCTTAAAATCAAAGTCTGCCCACTGTGCCTTAGAAAATGATGTAAAATCCTCAATCCAACAGTCGTCAATCTGTCTTTCCCGAAAATCGTCCTCCAGGTGTATTTCCAATCCTTCTGATTCCGCGAAATCCCGGATCGTATCTACCGCTCTCTTATACGGACTGGAGAATACGATATCTACACCCTTGTCGGATAAAAACCGGGTAACCAGCTTACTGTCCCGGAGCCCTTTCTCCGTCAGCTCTCTTGACATATCATCGTGATTCATATAGTTGGGCTGGGCGTGTCTCACAAAATAAAAGATTGTCATTCGGATTACCTGCTTTCTCTGTGACTTACGAATCGTCCATGAATTTCTTTTTTCACATTATAACAAATAAAACTTATACTTGCAACGCCTCAATGGGCTGTTGGCGTCTTGGAACAGGAAGATAAGGTAGAATTGGAAATCCTGTCTCAAAAATCTGTGAAGGGGCTGCCTGTGTATGGAAACTTGATGCTGGGCGTATCGGTGAAAGATACAAGTAAAATAGATTATGGCGTTGGCCGGGTATTATTTGCGGGTGAAATCGCCGGATTCCTTAGCACGATGGGCGAGGAAATTTCTGCGGGAATGGAAAGCGGGTATTGTGCAGCGCAGGCAATCGTACAACATTTTGATGATTTGAAAATGTTGTATTCAGACTACAGGGAAAAAGCAAAGCCTTTGCATAGTTACATGAAACGGCAATGGAATTTTGTCGCGGGATAGCTGATACATTTCGTGAAATGAAGTGAAACTACAATAAAGCATAACGCCCACTGTATAAGCAGGCGTTACCGATGCCATATTGGTTTAGATACAAAATGCGGCATAGAGAGGAACGGTCTTTTTCCCGTCCTCAAAGCCAAAGTTTTTCGCAGAGAGCTTGATGGCGTAATTGGGCTTGTAGGTGTCCATATAGACCTTTAAGCTCTTGG
>CANQEH010000033.1 GCA_947594835.1 uncultured Acetatifactor sp.
TCCCGCTCTGCGGTCGCCTTTGCAACGGCAAAGGCGACCGCAGAGCGGGAGGGCGTAGACGTCAGGCTGTATAAAGTGATCTACCAGGCCATCGAGGACATCGAGGCTGCCATGAAGGGAATGCTGGATCCCATCTTCGAGGAGAAGGTGATGGGCCACGCCGAGGTGCGGCAGATCTTCAAAGCGTCCCAGATCGGCAATATCGCCGGTTCCTATGTGACCGACGGCGTGTTCCAGAGAGGCTGCAAGATCCGCATCACCCGGGCGGGCGAGCAGATCTACGAGGGCGCCCTGGCTTCCCTGAAGCGTTTCAAGGACGATGTAAAGGAAGTGAAGGAAGGCTTCGAGTGCGGCCTTGTGTTTGAAGGATTTGACCAGATTCAGGAGATGGATGTGGTGGAGGCGTACACCATGGTGGAGGTGCCCCGCTAGAACGGGCAGGGCACAGCCGCCGGGCATTTGTCCGGTGTGCGGGAAGATTTGCAAGGGGGAGCAGGATGAGAAAGAACAGTGTAAAAAATACCCGGATCAACGGGGAGGTGCAGCGGGTGCTGGCGGAGATCATCCGCGGGGAGATCAAAGACCCCCGGATCGCCCCTTGGACAAGCGTCGTCTCGGTGGAGGTGGCGCCGGATTTAAAGACCTGTAAGGCCTGGATCAGCGTGCTGGGGGACGAGCAGGCCCGCAAGGACACCCTGGAGGGGCTGCGCAGCGCCGAAGGCTTTATCCGCAGGCAGCTGGCCCAGACCATCAATCTGCGGAACACGCCGGAGATTACCTTTGTGATGGATCAGTCCATTGAATACGGCGTGAATATGTCCCAAAAGATTGACCAGGTGATGGCGCAGGATGAGAAAAACGCCCAGGGCCGGGAACAGGAATGAGGTAGGTATGTTCAATCTGTTGGAAGAATGTAAGGGGGCGGGCCGGATCGGGATCAGCGGCCACATCAGGCCGGACGGGGACTGTGTGGGAGCGGTGCTGGGGCTGTATCTGTATCTGAAGAAAGCGCTGCCCCAGGCAGTGGTGCGGGTACTGATGGAAAAGCCGCCGGAGACCTTTGCCTATCTGGGCGGGTTTGACGAGATCGTCACGGATTTCCCCGAGGAACAGCCCTTTGACGTGTTTTTCGTCCTGGATACGGGGGCGGACAGGATCGGAGGCGCAGAGAGCTATTTCCGGGAGGCCGAAAAGCGGATCAACGTGGATCACCATCTGCGGACGGAGGGCAGCGGGGATGTGAATTATCTGGATCCTGCCGTGGGCTCCACCTGCGAACTGGTCTACAACTTAATCGGGGAGGAGCATCTGGACCGTGACATCGCCATGGCGCTCTACACCGGCATTATCCATGACACCGGCGTTTTCCAGTATTCCAATACCACCCCGGAGACCATGAGAAAAGGGGCCAGGCTGATTGGCTATGACATCGGGTTTCCCCGGCTCATCCAGGAGACGTTTTATCAGAAGACGTACCTGCAGACCCAGATCATGGGGCGGGCGCTGATGGAGAGCATCCGCTTTCTGGACGGGAAGTGCATCGTCAGCGCAGTGGACAAAAAAACCATGGCGTTTTACAACGTGGGCCCAAAAGATCTGGACGGCATTGTCAATCAGTTAAAAAACATCGAGGGCATAGAGTGCGCCATTTTCATGTACCAGACGGATGTGCTGGAGTACAAGGTAAGCCTGCGTTCCACGGAGCGTGTGAATGTGGCGCAGGTGGCGGGCTTCTTTGGCGGCGGCGGCCATGCCAGGGCGGCGGGCTGCACCATGCGGGGCACCTTTCACGACTGTGTGAACAACCTGTCGCTGCACATTGAAAGACAGCTCGCAACCAATGACGCCGCCCTGCCCGGGGGGACAAAGTGAGCGCGGGCATTTCCCGGAAGGGCTTGCGGCGCGCAGGACGGTATGGGGGACGGCGGCAGTTATGGTGAACGGAATTGTGATCGTCGATAAGGAGCCGGGCTTTACCTCCCACGATGTGGTGGCCAAGATGCGCGGCATTTTCGGCCAGAGGAAGATCGGACACACGGGGACGCTGGATCCGGAGGCAACCGGCGTGCTGCCGGTATGTCTGGGCAGCGCCACAAAGGTCTGCGATATGCTGGCCGACAGGGACAAGGAATATGTGGCGGAACTTCTCCTGGGGGTGGAGACGGATACCCAGGATCTGACGGGAAAGGTGGCCGCCCAGAGAAAGGTGGAAGTTTCCGAGAGACAGGTGCGGGACGTCTGCGGCAGCTTTGTGGGGGCTTATGAACAGGTGCCGCCCATGTATTCTGCCCTGAAGGTGAACGGGAAAAAGCTCTGCGACCTGGCCCGCCAGGGGAAGGAAGTGGAGCGGAAAGCCCGCACCGTGACCATCTGCCAGCTGGAGATCCTCTCCTGCGAACTGCCGGTGGTGCGGATGCGCGTAGCCTGTTCTAAGGGGACGTATATCAGGACGCTCTGCGCAGACATCGGCGCAGCATTGGGCTGCGGCGGCGCTATGAAGAGCCTGCGGCGCACCCGGGCAGGGGGCTTTTCCCTGGCGGAGGCCCTGCCTCTGTCCCGGATTCAGGAGAAAAAAGATTCGGGAGGGCTTCTGGAGCTGGTCCGCCCGGTGGACAGCGTATTCGCCGACTGCCCCGTCCTCCATGTGAGCGGGGAGCGGAGAGGGCTTTTGGAGAACGGCAATCCCATCCGTCCCGGGGACACTGTGGAAAGGCAGCAGTACGACGCGGGGCTCTGGGTGCGTTTTTACAGGCCGGACGATAGCTTTGCCGGCATTTATGCGTATGACGGGCAGGCAGAGGTCTACCGGCCGGTCAAGCTGTTTTTGGACAGATAGGCGGCTTCCCGTAGAAAGTGTGACATTGTTGGAGATTATTGCAGGGACATCGGATTTTTATCTGGAACAGCAGACGGCGGTGGCCGTCGGGAAATTTGACGGGATCCACATCGGCCACCGCAGGCTTTTGGAGGAGATCCTATATCAAAAGAGCAAAGGACTGGCGGCCTGTGTGTTTACGTTTGACCCGCCTCCGGCGGTATTGTTCGGGCGCTCAGACGGCAAGGAGCTGACCACCCGGGAGGAAAAACGGCTTTTGCTGGAACGGATGGGGGTGGACGTTCTGGTGGAGTTTCCCCTGACAGAGACGTCTGCGGCCATGCCGCCGGAAACTTTCGTAAAGGAAGTGCTGGCGGGGCGGCTGCAGGCGTGTTTTGTGGCCGCGGGCAGCGATGTGTCCTTCGGCGCGGGAGGCAGCGGGGACGGCAGGCTTTTAAAACGGATGGGAGAGTCCCTGGAGTTTACGGTAAAGCTCATTGAAAAGGTGTGTCTGGACGGGCGGGAGGTCAGCTCCACCCGGGTCAGGCAGCAGGTGGAGGCGGGCCGCATGGAGATGGCGGAGCAGCTTCTGGGAATGCCCTACCTGGTGGCGGGGAAGGTGGTGCCGGGCAACCGGCTGGGCCGGACGATCGGGTTTCCCACGCTGAATCTGACGCCGCCGCCCCAGAAGCTTCTTCCGCCAAACGGCGTGTATTTTTCCCAGGTGCGCTGCGGCGCAAAGCGATACCGCGGGGTGAGCAACGTGGGCTGCAAGCCCACCGTGTCTGAGAGACAGGAAGTGGGAGTGGAGACTTACCTGTACGATTTTGACAGGGAAGCTTACGGGGAGGATGTGGAGGTATCCCTCCTTGCCTTCCGCAGGCCGGAGCAGAAGTTTGAAAATCTGGACGAATTAAAGGCCATGCTGCAGGAGGACATCGCCGCAGGCCGCAAAATATGTTGACATTTGTGTCTTTTCTGGGTATAATCTGAGGTGAAATGTAACAAAATTGTAACAAAAACGTAATGATTTATCTCAGAGACAGAGGGTAACAGCCTATGAAAGATACAAAATCCCAAAGAACATGGAGAAAAGCCGCCCTGATCTGCGCGGCGCTGGCAGCGGGTCTGCTGGCGGATCCCATGGAGGCGGCTGCGTCCGCGTCCACAGGGGGGATCCTGCAGACGGCGGGGGTGGCGTCCATTCTGGAGACAGACCTGACCACGGAGGAATATCTGTTGGCGGCGCAGGCGGCGGTTGGCGCTGCCTGGGGTTATACCAACATCGGCGTGGCCAATGTGGAGAGCGGCAATTTAAACGTCCGGGCAGTGCCCTCCACAGACGGAAAACTGGTGGGCAAGATGCCCAAGGATTCTGCCTGCGAGGTGCTGGAAACGGCGGACGGCTGGGCGCATATCCAGTCCGGCGAAGTGGACGGCTATGTGAGCCTGGAATTTCTGCTCACCGGCCCGGAGGGCAAGCTCAAGGCAAAGGAGCTGGTACACACGGTGGCCGTCTCCAACGGGGACGGCTTGAACGTCAGGGACGGCGCAAGCCTTGACAGCGCTGTGCTGACCCAGATTCCCAAGGGGGAGGAACTGGAATACCTGGCCACCGAGGGCGAATGGGTCAAGGTGGCAATCGACGACCAGACGGCCTATATTGCGGCGGAGTTTGTGGCGATTGAGGAAAAGCTGGACACGGCCATCACCATGACGGAGCTGCTCTACGGCCAGGGCGTGTCCGACGTCAGGGTGGAGCTTGTGGAGTACGCCAAGCAGTTTCTGGGGAACCGCTATGTCTACGGCGGCAGCAGTCTGACGAAGGGCACCGACTGCTCCGGCTTTACCATGTCCGTCTTTAAAAAGTTCGGCGTGTCCTTAAGCCACCATGCTGCTTCCCAGGCCAAGGAGGGCACGAAGATTTCCGCTTCCGAGCTGCAGCCCGGGGATCTGGTGTTCTATGGAAACAGCAAGGGCAGCATCAACCATGTGGCGCTTTACATCGGCGGCGGCCAGGTGATCCACGCCAGCAGCCCTTCCACCGGCATCAAGATCAGCAAATACAATTACCGCACGCCGGTGAAATGTGTGCGCGTGCTGCAGGATTGACAAGAAAATGCGGTTTACAAGTCGTCAAAAGTATGGTATGATATAAAAGTTAAAGTAAGCCGGCGCTCAGATCTGGGACACTCCGACCCGGTCCTGGTGTCAGGCGGTTATCAGAATAAAGGAGGAAAAGAACATGATTTCAAAGGAAAAGAAGACGGCGATCATGAACGAGTATGCCAGAACGCCTGGCGATACCGGTTCACCGGAGGTGCAGGTTGCAGTCCTGACGGCAAGGATCCAGGAGCTGACCGAACATCTGAAGGAGAACCCCAAGGATCACCACTCCCGCCGGGGAATGTTGAAGATGGTAGGACAGAGAAGGGGCCTGTTAGAGTACCTCAAGAAGAAAGATATTGAGAGATATCGGTCCTTAATCGAGAGGCTTGGCCTGAGAAAGTAAGCATATCAAAAGCGGAGACAGCCGTTTTGCGGCGCCTCCGCTTGTTGTGTGTCAAACCGAGGCAGCCTGGGGCAGAAGAAGGTACCGAGACCGCTGAAAAGGTTATGCGGCCCGCATGGTTTTTTCAGTAGTTTCGGCGTCTTCTGTTCCGGGAATATTTTAGGAACCGCAAAAGTGCGGTGGAGATGGAGGAAGATATGTACCAGACCTACGAAATGGAACTGGCCGGACGCACCTTGAAGGTTGACATCAACCGGGTGGGCAAGCAGGCAAACGGATGTGCGTTCATGCACTACGGGGACACAGTGGTTCTCTCTACGGCGACTGCGTCAGACAAGCCCAGGGAGGGGATCGATTTCTTCCCGCTGAGCGTGGAATTTGAGGAGAAGCTTTACGCTGTGGGCAAAATCCCCGGAGGCTTTAACAAGCGGGAGGGGAAGGCCAGCGAAAACGCCGTGCTGACCAGCCGTGTCATCGACCGGCCTATGCGCCCCTTATTCCCCAAGGATTACAGAAACGACGTGACCTTAAACAATCTGGTGATGAGCGTGGATCCCCAGTGCCGCCCCGAGCTGGTGGCAATGCTGGGCGCTTCCATCGCCACCTGTATCTCCGATATCCCGTTTGACGGTCCCTGCGCCATGACCCAGATCGGCATGATCGACGGGGAGCTGATCGTAAACCCTTCCCAGGTACAGTGGAAGAAGGGCGACTTAAACCTGACCGTTGCCTCCACCCGCGAAAAGGTGATCATGATCGAGGCAGGGGCAAACGAGGTGCCTGAGGAGAAGATGCTGGAGGCCATTTACAAGGCCCATGAGATCAACCAGACCATCATTGCCTTCATCGACAGGATCGTTGCGGAAGTGGGCAAGAAGAAGCACGAGTACACCAGCTGCGCCATCCCCCAGGAGATGTTTGACGAGATGAAAAAAATCGTCTCTCCCGAGGAGATGGAGACGGCAGTCTTCACCGACGAAAAGCAGGTGAGGGAAGAGAATATCCGGCAGATCACCGCGAGGCTGGAGGAGGCCTTTGCGGGGAAGGAAGACTGGCTGGCCGTGCTGGGCGAGGCAGTGTACCAGTATGAGAAGAAGACCGTCCGCAAGATGATCTTAAAAGACCACAAGCGTCCCGATGGCCGTCAGATCACCCAGATCCGCCCTCTGGCGGCTGAGGTGGACATCATCCCCAGGGTGCATGGTTCCGCCATGTTCACCCGCGGCCAGACCCAGATCTGCAACGTCTGCACCCTGGCTCCCTTATCCGAGCAGCAGCGGGTGGACGGACTGGATGAAAACGAAGTCAGCAAGAGATATATGCACCAGTACAATTTCCCCTCCTACTCTGTGGGTGAGACAAAGCCCTCCAGAGGGCCCGGAAGACGGGAGATCGGCCATGGCGCTCTGGCGGAGCGTGCGCTGCTTCCCATGCTGCCCAGCGAGGAGGATTTCCCCTACGCGATCCGCAGCGTGTCCGAGACCTTTGAGTCCAACGGCTCCACCTCCATGGCTTCCACCTGTGCCTCCTGTATGTCCCTGATGGCGGCAGGCGTGCCCATCAAGAGGATGGTGGCAGGCATTTCCTGCGGACTGGTGACCGGGGATACGGACGACGATTTTGTACTGCTTACGGATATCCAGGGCCTGGAAGACTTTTTCGGAGACATGGACTTTAAGGTGGCAGGCACCACGGAGGGCATTACAGCCATCCAGATGGACATCAAGATCCACGGCCTGACACGGCCCATCGTAGAGGGCGCCATCGCCCGCTGCAGGGAGGCAAGGCTGTTCATCATGGACAACTGCATGAAGCCTGTGATCGCCGCGCCCAGACCGGAAGTGAACCAGTATGCGCCCAAGATCATCTCCGTCCAGATCGATCCCGAGAAGATCGGCGACGTGGTGGGCCAGAGAGGAAAGACCATCAATGAGATCATTGCCCGCACCGGCGTGAAGATCGATATCACGGACGACGGCAATGTGTCGATCTGCGGCACCGACAAGGAGATGATGCAGAAGGCCGAGGAGATGGTAAAGACCATTGTCACAGATTTTGAGGCCGGACAGATCTTCAAGGGCAAGGTAGTCAGCATCAAGGAGTTCGGCGCGTTTGTGGAATTTGCGCCCGGCAAGGAGGGCATGGTTCACATCTCCAAGATTGCCAAGGAGAGGATCAACCGTGTGGAAGACGTGCTGACCCTGGGAGACGTGGTGACGGTTGTCTGCCTGGGCAAGGACAAGATGGGCCGGATCAGCTTCTCCATGAAGGATGTGGCACAGGACGTCAGAGGATAATCGCGCGAAAATCCGGGATTCTGCAAGGCGGGATTTCGGAGGCAGCGTAAAAAAAGTCAAGGGAGACTGCGTCGGGCGGTTTCCCTTGTCTTATACCCGCAGGAAGTTTAGCGGCAGTGAAAAGAAAACGGAGGGAAAGGGATGTTATCACGGAAATTGTTGGAGGAAGCCCTGGCGCGTGCGCTTTCCACAGGGGCGGATTATGCGGAGGTATACGCGGAACACACCAGAAGTAAGTACATTGAGCTGGTCTCAAAGAAGGTGGACTCCATCGGGGACAATGTGATCTCGGGCGTGGGGATCCGAATTTTTCAGGGAACCAGGTGCGTTTCAGGCTCTGCTTCCACACTGGAGCCCTCCGCAGTTTTAGAATGTGCGTCCAAGGTGGCGGAAGCGCTCTCAGACTGCGCGACAGTGGAAAATCTGGTGCTGCGGGAGAGGCTCTTTGGGGATGTGCATCCGATCAAGATCGTGCCCTCAGACGTGGCAAACGCAGAGAAGATCGACTATCTGAAGGAGGCTTGTGAGGCGGCTTATGCGTACAGCGGCGAGATCTCCCAGGCTACGGGCACCTTTCAGGAGGTGGATCACAGGATCCAGATCGCTACCAGCGAGGGGCTGCTGACCCAGGACAGACAGATCCGCAGCAGGATTTTCATCTCGGCTGTGGCCAGCGGAAACGGCGAGAACCAGACCGGCATGATCGCCCCCGGCGCGAGGAAGGGCGTGGAGCTGTTTGAGGATTTCTGCCCCGGCGAGCTGGGCAGGCACGCGGCTGCCCAGGCCGTGACCATGCTGCACGCGGGCTACATCGAGGCAGGCGTCATGCCGGTGGCCATCGAGAGCGGTTTTGGAGGCGTGATCTTCCACGAGGCCTGCGGCCATTCCCTGGAGGCGTCCTCCGTGGCGCTGGGACAGTCCCAGTTTGCGGGCAAGCTGGGAGAACAGATCGCCAATGTGAAGGTGACGGCCATCGACGACGGCACCATCCCCAACGGCTGGGGTTCCATCAACATTGACGACGAGGGGACGCCCGCCCAGAAGAACGTGCTCATTGAAAACGGCATCTTGAAGACCTATATGGTGGATAAGCTGAACGGCCGCAGGCTGGGGATGGCTTCCACCGGCAGCAGCCGCCGCCAGAACTATAAATATGAACCCACCTCCCGCATGACCAACACCTATATTGCAGCGGGCCAGGACAGCGACGAGGAGATCATCGCATCCATGGAATACGGGCTGTATGCCAAAGAGATGGGCGGCGGCTCCGTCAATCCCGTGACGGGTGAGTTCAACTTTGCCGTCAGGGAGGGGTATATCGTCAGAAACGGAAAGATCTGCGAGCCGGTCCGGGGCGCCAGCCTGGTGGGAAAGGGCTCTGAGATCATCCAGAAGATAGACATGGTGGGGAAAAACGTGGTCAGAGGGCAGGGGATGTGCGGTGCTTCCTCGGGCAGTATCCCCACAGACGTGGGCCAGCCGTTGATCCGTGTGTCTTCCATCACGGTGGGAGGCCGGTGACAAAAGGGCAGAAGGGACGCCCTTCCAAAGGAGGGGCTGCCGCCGCGCCGCGTTGGCCCGGACGGGTCTGGGGAAGGATGGATCGGGAAAATCCGGCGTGGAGAGGGTTTTGATCATAAGCTGCAAATGGGCGGCGGAAAAGAGGGAACATGACATATCAGGAGTTTAAGGAGGCCGTGATCGGGGCAGCCAATGCCCGTGGGATCGGGGAATACGATATCTATTATACAGAGAGCAGCGCTGCCACGGTGGAAATCTTCCGGGAGGAGATCAAGGGTTACAGCACGGACAAAAGCGCCGGCGTGTGCTTCCGATGTGTGATCTCGGATCGCTCCGGCTACGCTGCCACCGAGGATCTGACCGCGGAGCAGGCGGCGTCTCTGGTGGAGCGGGCGGTGGAGAACGCTTCTTCCATCGAGAGCGACGCCAAGGCTTTCCTCTATCCCAAGGGCGATTGCTACGCGTCTTTGGCCACACAGCAGGAGCTGCCCGGGGGATCGCAGCTGACAGACAGCGCCCTGGCGCTTCAGAGGAAGCTCTACCAGGCCGACAGCCGGGTGGCGGATGGGACACAGTCCTATCTGATGGCCAAGAGCGAAAAGTACGCGCTTTACAATTCCAAGGGGCTGGATCTGGAGGATCAGCTCTCTTACAGCCAATGCTATGCCGCGGCGATCGTAAAGGACGGCGGGGAGATGTATGACGGCGACGCGGATCAGATGGGGGCTTACAGCGACATGGATCTGGACGCGCTGGCGGCGGAAGCGGTGGAGGACGCCGTGTCCACCATCGGCGCCCAGGGCGTTGCCAGCGGGAAGTACAATGTGGTATTTTCCGAAAAGGCGGCGGCACAGCTTTTGATGACCTTTTGCAGTGTGTTTTCCGCAGAGGAGGCCCAGAAGGGGCTGTCGCTTTTAAAGGACAGGGAAGGGGAAAAGATCGCAGCGGACTGCGTGACGCTGGTGGACGATCCCAGATACCCTGACAGCGTCTTCCAGCGCACCTTCGACGGAGAGGGCGTGGCGGCTTATGCCAAGAATGTGGTGGAAAACGGCACCCTGCTCACCCTGCTGCACAATCTGGCCACCGCCGAGAAGGCCGGGGTGAAGACCACGGGCAACGCCAGCAAGCCCTCCTATTCTGCTGTGGTGGGCGTAGCGCCCTTTACCTTTTATCTCAAGCCCGGGGAGGCTTCTGAGGAGGAATTGTTTGCCAGGGCCGGAGAGGGCATCTATGTGACCGGGCTGCAGGGACTGCACGCCGGGGCCAATGCCGTCACCGGGGATTTCTCTCTGGCGGCTTCCGGCTTTCTGCTGGAGGGCGGCAGGAAGACAGCGCCTGTGAAGGGATTCACGGTGGCGGACAATTTCTTCACCTTTTTGAAGAAGGTGGAGTGCGTGGGCAGGGAGTTAAAGCTTCTGCACGGCAGAGTGGGCGCGCCGGCCCTGCTGGTGCAGGACGTCACGGTAGGCGGCAAATAGGGGAGACAGGGCGCCTGCCCCTTTTCAAAAAAATAGAAAAATTTTTAAATTAGTACTGGTAAAGCAGAGCAGGATGTGTTATACTTAACAAGTAAATGCCGCTGATGTTTCGGCGGCAGACTCCGCAGATATGGTTCATTGGTAGAACGCCAGCTTCCCAAGCTGGAAAGGCGGGTTCGATTCCCGTTATCTGCTCTTTGAGGCGACGAAGAGGTGCCGGGTGAAAACGTTTTGCGTTATCACCCGGACTTTCGTTTCAAGGCATTTTTTCGGAATATTTGGGGGATCACTGCATAAAATGAACTGTGCGGGGCATACTGAAATCAGACATCAGGAAATGCTTGACAGCAGCATGGCAAGCGGCTATACTGTTAGAAAGCAGAAAAATGAATCATCCTCGATAGCTCAATGGTAGAGCACTCGGCTGTTAACCGAGTTGTTGCAGGTTCGAGCCCTGCTCGGGGAGCTGACGGTAAAAAGCTTTTCTAAAGTTGTAAAGAACACAACTTAAGAAAAGCTATGTTTTACCGGCAAGAACATAAATGTTCTTGCGTAGAATGTGTTTTCAAGCCTGTAAACATTAGTGTTTGCGGGCTTTTTGTAAAACAGGCGGAGTAGTGTACAGATGAAACTGAGTCGTGAAAAGAGTCTTGTGATTGTTTATTTTTTGATTTATCTGGCTACGGCGCTGACAATTGCGCTGCACCAGCCGTTAAATGACACTTATCCATATTTGTCCAATCCGCCGGACGAACATTCCAGCTACAGGGTGCCGCTGTATATCTGTGAACACGGGACGCTGCCTACCGGTTTTGAAGAGGAGCTTTTCAGCGGAGACTGCAGATGGACGTATGGATTTTATACACTTCTTCCCTACATGGTTCAGGGATATATTATGCGGTTTGTCAATCTTTTTACAAATTCCCCATTGGCGCTTTTATATACTGCCCGCATGGTGAATGTGGCCATCGGCTTCCTGATGGCGTATGTGGTATTGCTTCTTAGCAGGAAACTCTTTGGAACAGACAATCCGGCAGATGGGTCTTTTGCTTTTTGGTGATGTTTCTGCCGCAAAGCCTGTTTATGCACACTTATGTCAATCCTGATTCCATGTGTATGCTTTCTACGGCACTTATGATCTATGGGCTGATATGCGGTTACGAGGATGACTTTTCCTGGAGATCCTGCGCACTATTGACATATGGGGTCGTCCTGAGTGCGCTTTCTTATTACAATGCGTATGGGTATATTTTGGGCTGCATTGTCCTTTTTGGGCTTTATTTTCTAAAAACCACAGACGGCTGCCGGACTTTTGCATGGAAACCTTTTCTCAAAAAAGGAATCCTGATATCGGTTGTGGTGCTGTTATGTATCAGTTGGTATTTTATTAGGAATTATATCCTTTATGACGGAGATTTTATTGGTCTTGCCACAAAGGAGAATTTTATAAAATCCTTTGGTATGGCGCGGGATACTTATCAGAGCCGGGGAATATCCCTGCTGCTGCGTGAAACGGATTGTTTTAAGATTATGCTGAACAGTTTTATCGCCGCATATGGTTCTGCATTGATCCAAACAGGGACAGTCGTCTATCGGGAGTTTAAACTGTTGTTTGCGGTGGGCATACTGGGTGTTGTCCTGTGCAGGGATAAGCGGGAGAAGAAGCCTCTTTCGGACAGGAGCTGGCTCCGCATTTTGTTTCACATTGTCATGGCCTTTTGTATGATCATGCCGCTGCTGTTGACAGTGCACTATGCTTATACGATAGATTTTCAGGCACAGGGGCGTTATGTGATGCCGGGCCTCCTTCCCTTTATGTATTATGTGACGCGCGGATGGGAGAAATGGTGGGAACGGTTCCGCGTTCCTTTTAAGGGAGTACAGGCGTTATGCGTACTGCTTGCGGCAGGGATTGTCGTCGCGCTCCTGATCATCGTGTTTGTCTGTGCCCTTCCAATTTATCTGCAGACATCGGTTTTATAGCGGCAGATGCGCTGTGGGCGGCTGACGCGACAGCGAGACCATAGCCGAATTTTCCTGGGGAAATGTTCCCTGACAGCACTGTTATGGTTACAAATGGATAATTTTAATTTTTACTCACCTACCTTTTTCGCATTTGGAAAGGACCGTGAAAATGAGATCGGACAGCACGTCAAGCGCTTTGGCGGGAGCAAGGTGCTCATCGTCTACGGCGGAGGAATCGTCATTCGTTCCGGTCTGCTGGACCGCGTGAGGGCTTCGCTGGGCAGGGAGGCGATTTCCTGTGTCCTGCTGGGCGGCGTCAAGCCCAATTCCCGCAGCGGTTCCATCAGCGGTTTTGTTACGCTGGATCGGAAGGATTGCACAGAAATCTATCGGTTGATGTTGTCAAAGAGAAGGGGAGCGCTTATCAATGAAGTATGTGTCGAGAAATGATTCCAACCTGATTACCCGTGAGTATTTTGACAGTCTCCTGCTGGAGATGAGACATATTGATGCCGTCAAGCCCGCAGCGGAAACGGAACTGTTCGGGGAAACATTCTCTATGCCCATCGCTACGGCGGCGCTGTCACATTTGAACGATACCTGTGAGCGGGGAATGGCTAAGATGGCAGAGGGCGCCGCTCTGGCAGGGGCGCTCTGCTTTTCCGGAATGGGAGAAAGGCAGGAGCTGGCCGATATGTGCGGGACAGGGGCGAAGGTAATCAAGATCATCAAGCCCCATGCGGACAATGCGGTAGTATTTGAGAAGATCCGGCAGGCGGAGGAGGACAACGCTTTCGGAGTGGGCATGGATATTGACCACGCCTTTAACGGACAGGGGGAGTATGATGTTGTCTGCGGGCTTCCCATGAAGCCGAAATCTCTGGAAGAACTGAAAAGCTTTGTGCAGGCATCGAAGCTTCCCTTTGTGATCAAGGGCGTACTCAGCACAGTCGATGCGCAGAAGGCCTTGGAGGCGGGGGCCGCCGGCATTGTTGTTTCCCATCATCACGGCATTATGGATTATGCGGCGCCACCCCTGATGGTTCTGCCGCAGATTGTCAAGGTGGTAGACGGCAGGATCCCTGTCTTTGTGGATTGCTGTATAGAGAGCGGTATGGACGTGTTTAAGGCGCTGGCTCTCGGCGCCGATGCGGTCTGTGTAGGCAGGGCGATTATGGAGCCCTTAAAAAAGAACGGCGCAGAGGGAGTGAGAGATGCTCTCGCGCGTATGAACGGGCAGTTAAAGGGCGTGATGGCGAGAACGGGCTGCGCCCGCGTGGCGGATATTGACAGCAGTGTGATCTGGAAAAGAAACTGCAGAGAGGAGAGCGTATTGTGAGACTGGGCGGAGGAATCGAGAGAGAGTACAAAGATCCCGACGAATGGCTGAAGCTGGTGAAGGAATTGGGCTACAGCGCCGTCCTGGCGCCTGTGGACAGCAGCGCGGATCCCGGGATAGTACGGGAATATGTGGCCTGTGCGAAGGCAAACGATCTGGTGATCGGTGAAGTCGGGGTCTGGAGGAACTGTCTTTCCAGGGACGATGCAGAGCGTAAGCTGGCCATGGAGTATGCGAAGGCGCAGCTTGCGCTGGCCGAGGAAATGGGAGCCTGCTGCTGTGTCAACATTGCCGGCAGCCGTGGCGAGATATGGGATGGCTTCGACCGGGAGAATTATCTGCCGGAGGTATATGAGATGGTGGTGGACAGCGTCAGGGAGATCATAGATGCGGTGCGCCCGAAACATACCTTTTACACGATCGAGCCCATGCCGTGGATGGTTCCGGACTCTCCGGAGCAGTATCTCAGGCTGATAGAGAATGTGGATCGGAAGGCTTTCGGCGTGCATCTGGACTTTGTCAATATGATCAACTGTCCCGAAAGATATGTGAACAGCACGGAATTTATCCGACATTGTTTTGAACTGCTGGGACCTTATATCAAGAGTATCCACGGAAAGGACGTCCTGATGGAGACGGCGTACACCACCCTGATCCATGAGGTAATGCCCGGAACGGGAACCTTGGATTACACCGAAATACTGCCCATGGTGGAGAAACTGAATCCCGAGATGCCGTTCTTTGTAGAGCATCTGCCTGATTTTTGTACTTATAAGCAGGCGGCGGACTATATCAGGGAGTGCGCGGGGAAGGCCGGAGTGGCGGTGCGGTGATCTTCCGGCAAAGTATGCGGAGGAAAAGGAATATCTGGATCGGGAGGACAAAAAATGCCGGAACTTATGAACGGCCGGCCGCTGGATTGCATGGGCAGGCTCGAAAAGGAGATCAGGACCTACGATTTCCTTGACAGGCTTGGAATTGCGTACAAGCGGATCGACCATGAGGCGGCAACGACAATGGAGGTCTGCGCCGAAATTGACAAGGTCTTACAGGCTGTTATCTGAAAAAATCTGTTGTTGTGCAACCGGCAGGAAACACAGTTTTTTCTGTTGATGATGCCGGGAGATAAGAAATTCAAGACGAAGGATCTGTCAAAGGAGCTTGGCACAGCCAGGCTCTCCTTTGCCGATGAGAGTTATATGCAGAAATATCTCGATATTACGCCGGGTTCGGTCAGCGTCATGGGGCTGATGAATGACACGGAGAATCGCGTCAGGCTTGTGATTGACGAGGAGGTCCTGCAAGGGAAGGAAATAGGCTGCCATCCCTGCATCAATACTTCTAGCATCAAGTTTGCGATAAGTGATCTGACCGACAGAATTCTGCCCGCCATGGGGCACGATTATACGGTCGTTGCGCTGCCGAGGTATGAGTAGGCGGCAGGATCCGGCAAGGTTAGAATGAAAACTGGGATTGATTGCAGGTTGCTCAAACAAAGAATATATCGCGAGAAATTAAGTGCGATATAGCGTTTATGTTTGATAGAAAATACGAGGGAAGCAGAGAGTGGCGCCATCTGTTTTCACGTTTCCAGAAATTGGTGAGGGAGCCTGAGCCACAGGTACAGCAGACAGAGATGACGCAGGCCGAAACGAAGCAGGTACGGTCTGAACGGGCATCCATGGTGTCAGTAAAGTCGGACAATGATGAGATTTTTAGCGCCATAGACCGCTTCTGGACGTTTAATGGCAGAGAACAAACAGTTCCAGGGGAAGAAACAGAGACAGATTATATAAATCTATTAGTGACGTTTGGCGGGTACTTAAAGACAATTGACAGCTGATAAAAAGACCGATTTGAAAGCTTTCATCTCCGAAGCGGTCTTTTTGTTCTTTGTAAAAACGGTGAAGAGAACCAATGGGTGGAATACTGCTATGAGGTAGACATAATGGTAAAATTTTTAAGAATGGCTATCATAGCCATTTTGACTCGCTGTCTTGTTTTTATAAATAAAACAATTATAATATTATTGAAATAATAAAAACAGGTGAGGCTGTCTATGAACATCAATAACATCAATTTTACATCGTTTATGCGTGTGGCAGAGGCCGGCAGCTTCAACAAGGCGGCAGAGGATCTGCACATTACCTCCACTGCGCTGATCAAGCAGATCAATCTGTTGGAGAGCGATCTGGAAATACGGCTTTTTGACCGAACCCACAGGGGCATCACGCTGACAAAGGCCGGCGAGTCACTATATAAGGATGCGAAATACATCACGGAATACTGCAGGGAAGCGGTTGCCCGCGCCAGAAGCGCAGAACGGACGCAGGAACAGGTGATCCGTATCGGAACCTCTCCCATTATGCCGGCGCAGATGCTGATGGATCTGTGGCCGAAGATTCATGAATATTGTTCGGATGTGAGTTTTAAACTGGTTCCTTTTGAAAACACATCGGACAATGCAAGGGAAATCCTGAAAAACCTGGGGCAGAATATTGATGTGGTGACTGGTTTTGTGGATGAGCTTCTGATGGAGCAGAGAAATTGCAGAGGTCTGTTGATCGAAAATGAACCGATCTGCTGTGCGGTGCCGCTTTCCCATCCGCTTTCGGGAAAGGAGAAACTTTCGGTGCAGGATCTGTACGGGCAGGATCTGATGATGATCCACCGGGGGTGGTGCCGCCACATGGATGACCTGCGGGACGACCTGACGGAACACCATCCACAGATCAATCTGGTGAATTTTGATCTGTATGATGTGGGCGTTTTCAATCAGTGTGAACAGAATCAGGATATTCTGGTAGTCATAAAAAGCTGGAGCATGGTGCATCCGCTGATGCGCGTGATTCCGGTGGAGTGGGATTATGTCATGCCGGTGGGGATTTTATATTCTCCGCAGCCAACAAAGGTTGTCAGCCGTTTCCTTTCTGCACTGGAAAAGGTGCTGGCCTCTCTTGTGTAATAAAAATTTGCTTAAGTTACAACCTCTGGTTATAACTGATAAACGAATCGAGACTTCTTCGGAAGCCTCGGTTTTTTTATAATGAAATACAGAGGTGATGTCAATGAAACGGCTTTTTGAAATAGGTCTGGCGGCCTTTTTCCTTATGATTTTCGTCTGTGCCTGCGGCAGAGAGGAGACAGGGGGGCAGGATGATCTTGTGGAATCCGCCATTCCATCCATAGCCGCAGGCAAATCGGAAAGCAGCGGTAAACCTGCCACAGACGAGATGGAAGACAGCGGCGAATCTGCCGCAGATGAAGAAACAGGAGTGGGTGACATGGAGATTTCCCAGACAGGCTGGACAAAAGCAGTACCGGCAGAATATTCACAGGCGTCCGATGAACAGGGCAGTGTTGTCCGCCTTGACTATGAATCGGAGGACTATGTCCGGGACGGCTCTGCTATCACAAAAACAGCCTATGTATATACGCCCTATGGCTATGATGAGAACGATGCCGAAACGCAGTACAACATTCTCTATCTCATGCACGGCTGGGGCGGTCACGCCGGAGAATATTTTGAATTTACGGAGACAAAGAATCTGTTTGACAATCTGATTGCAAAGGGAGACATCCCGCCGATCATCATCGTGTCAGCGACATTTTACAACGAAAACAGCAGCACAGATTTTTCCAGCTCTATCGAGGAATTTCGGGCGTTTCATCAGGATTTTGAAGAACACCTGATGCCCGCGGTTGAGGGGAAATTCCATACCTATGCCGCGTCCACTTCCCCGGAGGACTTGAAAGCTTCCCGCGACCATCGGGCGTTCGGCGGTTTCTCCCTCGGCTCGGTCACCACATGGCTCCAGTTCTGTTATGACTACGATTATATCCACTGGTTTCTTCCCATGAGCGGTTCCTGCTGGTACTACGGAACCTACGGTGATTTCCGCTTTGAGGACAACGTGGACTTCATCGAGCAGCTTGTAAATGACGAAAACCTTGACGAACGCGGGTACTTTATCTATCATGCTGTGGGTACTCAGGATGCGGTAAAGAGCCAGTCGATCGGTATGGCGGAGGAAATGCTGTCGCGGAAGATTTTCACGCCGGATCACTATGTATTCTATCAGAAGGACGGCGGCTACCACGACTTCAATGCCGTGCAGGAATATCTCTACAATGCGCTCCCGCTGTTCTTTCGGGAGAAAAACGATATCTCCGCAAACAGGTTGACGAATGGTCAGCCCTTTACCACCAACACTGCCATTTCAGACGTGATAAATGATCCGGCTTTCGGAACCTATGGACGGCTGATCTTTCCTGTGGATACCGGATATTACAGCGGCAGAACGCTGGGCGATCTTCATCTGACGTGGTATTCAAATATCGACCCGGACAAGACGGTGGAGGTCGCAAATTACATGAAAAACCACGCGCAGGCTGGCGAGACGATCTTTTATGATATTTATACCGAGGAAGAAAAAGCGGCAGACCCTGATAAGGCGGATACGGGACTGTTCTTTTTCAAAGGCAATCCCGGCGAAAAGTTTGCCGTGTGTAATGCGGGAGGCGGTTTTGCCTATGTGGGTGCCATGCACGACAGCTTCCCGCACGCGCTGGAACTGTCCCAAATGGGCTACAATGCCTTTGCGCTGATTTACCGTCCCGGCTGGGACACGGCGATGGAGGATCTGGCGCGGGCGCTCAGCTTTATCTTTGCCCACGCGGATGAACTGGAGGTGGACACCGACTGTTATTCCCTGTGGGGCGGTTCGGCGGGCGCACGGATGGCAGCGGACGTCGGCTCCTACGGTACGGCAGCTTTCGGCGGTGACGATCTGCCGCAAGCCGGATGCGTCGTTATGCAGTACACAGGTCACAGCGAATGGCAGAAAACCGATCCGCCCACCTACGTCTGCGTGGGAACAAGTGATGGCATTGCAAACTGGCGCACGATGCAGAGGAGACTGGATGCGATGTCCGCTGCGGGCATTCCCACAAAGTTTCACGCCTATGAGGGCCTTTCCCACGGCTTCGGGCTGGGGACAGGAACGGTTGCAGAAGGCTGGATAAACGACGCTGTGGCGTTTTGGGAACAGCAGATGTAAAGCAGTTATAACCATAGGTATGAACTGGTGAACGGATAGAGACTTCCCTGCCGTTTCTGATTCTATTATAATAAAAACAACAAAAAGCAGATTGAAAGGAGCATACGACATGAAGAAAGCAGTCGCGTTGCTGTTCAGTTTTATCATGCTGCTTTCCCTCGCGGCCTGCGGAAACAGCAGCTCCGGCACGGGCGGAAATTCCGAAACGGATCGGACGAGCCATAATGTTGCGGAATCTCCCTCTGATTCCGGGCAGAGCGGGAGCACAGGCGGTGAGAGTGAAAGCGGTGAGAGTTCTCAAATATCGGACGGCGGCACAGAAACCGATGTCCCTGCTGACGGCGCCGATGTCGATGCCCCGGTGGTCTATATGACGACAGACATTTCTCCGGAGGGCTTGATGAAGGTCTATGAGGCGCTGGGCGTAGAGCTGACCGGCGACAATATCGCGGTGAAACTCTCCACCGGCGAACCGCCCGCCAGCAATTACTTAGACCCCGATCTGATTCGGGATCTGGTGGAACGGGTGGACGGCACCATCGTGGAGTGCAACACCGCCTACGGCGGTTCCCGCTCCGAGACGGCTATGCACTATCAGGTGGCGGAGGATCACGGCTTTACCGACCTGGGCAAGGGCTTTGTCATCATGGACGAGGACGGAGAAAGTATGATCCTCCCGGTGGAGGGCGGCCAGCAGCTTTCTGAAAATTATGTGGGCGCACACTTTGGCGATTTTGACGGTTTTCTGGTATTGTCTCATTTCAAAGGTCACGCCATGGCAGGCTTTGGCGGAGCAATCAAAAATATCTCTATCGGCATCGGCTCCCGGGAGGGAAAATGCCTGATCCACACCGCAGGAAACAGCCACACCAGTCCCTGGGGCGGCAATCAGGACGCTTTTCTGGAATCCATGGCGGACGCCGGGAAATCGGTGGTGGACGCGCTGGACGGCAATATCCTCTTTATCAATGTGATGAACCGCCTTTCCATTGACTGTGACTGCGACGGCCATCCGGCTGAACCGGATATTCACGACATCGGCATTCTGGCCTCCACCGATCCGGTGGCGCTGGATCAGGCCTGCGTGGATCTGATCTATCAGGCGGAGGGAAACGAGAGTTTTATCCGCCGGATGGAAGGGCAGCACGCGGAACACGTTCTGGAGGCCGGTGAAGCCATCGGTCTCGGCAGCCGGACCTACCGGCTGGAAAGCGTGGACGATTAAAGCAGCGCTGTACAATCAGCGGTTGTGATATCCTGGTGGCAGGATGATGGAAAGGGGGTGATCGGCCTTGGAACAGATAGTGGAAGTGCTGCGGCGGGAATTTGTCTATGTGTGGTACTACTTTACCGTGCAGCTTCGGCAGATCGCTCTCTATTACGCTTTTGGCATCGTCCTCGGCTCGGTCATCTCTGTGTTTGTCAAAGATCGTATTCACGGGCTGTTCCGCAGTCTGGGAGATAAAAAACTGGGGATTTTGGGCGTGATTCCCGCAAGTATTCTGGGCATAGCGTCTCCCCTGTGTATGTACGGAACGATTCCGCTGGCGGCGTCTTTTTCTAAAAGCGGCATCCGGGACGACTGGCTGGCGGCCTTTATGATGAGTTCCATTCTCTTAAATCCCCAGCTTATCATTTACAGCACGGCACTGGGAGCTGCGGCGCTGACGGTGCGGATCGTCTCCTGCTTTATCTGCGGCTGTATGGCGGGTGTTCTCCTGCGGGTGTTCTATAAGAACAAACCGTTTTTCAATTTTACAGGTTTTGACGGGCCCCATAATCACGACACCGACCCAAACCTTTTTCTGCGGCTTGTCAAAAACATCGGCAGAAACATCAAAGCCACCGGGCTATGGTTTCTTGTGGGCGTGCTGTTGTCAGCGCTGTTTCAGCGGTATGTTCCGGCGGACAGATTTGCGGCTCTCTTTGGAGAGGCGAATGAGGGTTTCGGCGTGCTGATGGCTGCCACCATCGGGGTTCCGCTCTATGCCTGCGGCGGCGGGACAATCCCGCTGATCCGGGAGTGGCTCTATTCCGGCATGAGCATGGGAAGCGCGGCGGCGTTTATGCTCACCGGGCCGTCAACCAAGATCACCAATCTGGGCGCACTGAAAATCGTGCTGGGTGTGAAGCGGTTTTTACTGTATCTTGCGTTTGTCATGCTGTTCTCGTTCGCCACGGGAATGGTTGTCAATCTCATCCTGTAA
>CANQEH010000034.1 GCA_947594835.1 uncultured Acetatifactor sp.
TAATGTAGGTTTTGAATTGTTCAGCGCTGCCCATTCTTAACCCCAATTAGGTATAAAAAATAGGACTAAATTAGGCTTAACCCCTTGATTTTACTGGGTTTCTTCTAACTTAGCCCTATTATAACACGGGCATCAAAGTAATCCACCCGGCACTTTTCCAGCTGTTCCTCAAAAATCTCTTTCACCTTTGGCATATTTGCCAGGTCGTACCCCGGAAACTTCGAGGCCAGGTAAAAACTGTTCCGCGGATATTTCTGCAAAAGCTGCCCCAGGACGCGCTCCGACGCCCCGTCGTGGTAGCCATAAGCGGTGTCATAATAATTGACGCCTGCCTTCATGGCGTAATCAATCATCTCCCCCGCCGCCTCGACGTCGATTTTCCCATCCTCTCCGTCCAGCACCGGAAGGCGCATATTTCCCATCCCCAGAGCCGATAGTTTTTCTCCATTCCATTCCGTATACAGCATTTCCCTTTCCTCCTTCTTCTTTTAGAAACAATTTTCTTTTCGTTATTTTAAGATCTTCCGGATCCGGGCCTCGTCCGCATCCGGCAGGATCTTCTGAAACTGCTTTAACACCCGGGCATAGGATTCCTCCGGCGTGCGCTGATAGACGCGCCCGGTAAACTGGCTTCCGAAAAACTTCTCCGGCGTGGAATACTCCGCGATGCCCCATCCGTATCTGTCCCCGTGTCTGCCGGAAGCGTATCGGAAATCGCTGATCAATACATAACACTGCCTCTGCAGCCGGGTAACCGTCCCGTCAAAACCCTTCCGCCCATTTTTGCCGTAGCCGCCGATCTGCTTGAGCGTTTTGGACAGAACCGGGGCATTCCCATCCAGCAATTCGTACAGTCCCTTCTCCTGAAACGATGCAAGCCCGTCGTCATATCTGGCGTCAAAATCATACCCGTCCCTTCTGAAATTGGCAAAATCGGGAAACCACTCCGCGCTGACATACATCGCCTTATTCCGGAGGAACTTCCCATACGCACATTTCATCTGCCCGATGACCGGGCCCTTCCATTCCCATGCGTCCCAGAAGCTTTCGCTCCCGCCATACCAGCATTCCGGCGCAATGTGTTCCTCCAGGGAAAACCCCTCGATCTCATTTTCAAAGAATGGGACAAATCCCATCTCCCCGATCAGATCCATCAGCCCCTGCATGGAACTGACCGTAAACGCATCCGAAAAAGTCATGTCTGCCTCCCTTCTTCCAGGGTAAGAACCCCCCATTTCCCGCGGGATGCCGCCGCACATCCTATACGTGGCACAAAACAGCCTGCCTCCGCCGCAGATACTCGTCAGGGATGGCAGAGGCCGCATGGAGAATATCCCATGGCCATCACTTCTTCCCTGGTTCCCGTAAAGCTCATTTTGTTCTTTTCGCTGATATCCGCTGCGCCGGAGCAGGACGGCTCGTGGAATTTATGGGTATTGGTGTTTAAGATATAAACTGTGGCGCCGCCTGCGGACGGATCGGAAACGTCAGTCTGCGCCGGAAAGGTTTCGTCCAGCTGACTGTCCCCGGTGGCATAATTGATCCGGATGCCCGGCTGGACATTGTAACAATACACATGGAAGCATATCCCTTCACCGCCATCCTCCACCGATTCCGCCTCCATCCGGACGCCATCCGCAATCAGGTTGTCCCCTTGAAATATCGGCGTCACGCGATACAGGACGTGGTTTCCGGTTTCCTGAATATAATCGGCCACCATGTTTTCAAACGGCAGCATTCCCTCTACATTCAGATACCGCGTTCCCGTGATCAGGTTTTTCTCATTGGAATTTTCCCCGGTCAGCTGATATCCGATCAGATGGCAGCGGTTGTACAGATACATCCCATCCACAATATCGTATTTGGCCAGATGCCATCCGGAAGGCTTCACCTGGCCGATGGAGCCCCGTTCCTCTGTGGGCATCAGATCCACGCCGATGTTGGCATAAGCCCCGCCGCATCTTCCAAGCGGATCCAGTTCGCTGTATGTCTCAAAGGAGACGGTCGTCCTGTCAGAATCCGTAAATTCCGGGATATTGCCGTCCAGGACAACATACGGGACGCCGGAATACGCCGGGATATCGGAAAGCGCAATGACATCCGCCTGCGGCGTCTGGATTTTTGTCTCCGCCTGCAGCGCATACCCTGCCGCCCAGAATTGGGGATCCTCCGTCACAGGACTGATGCCGCAAGCCGCCAGAAAACATATCAGCAGAGCGGCTGCTGCCGCCAACGGATACCGCCGCTTCCCCGCACGATTCTCTTTTTGCAGTTCTCTCATATATGTTTCCTCATGTATTCCACCGTCCCTGTTTGCCAAGAAGCCGGATAACCGTTTCCTGCTTTTGTCTGTCGTATGTCGCGGACAGTCCGGCAAATTGGCAGGCAGAGATCATCGTCGGCAATCAGGTGAAAGAAAACCCCGAAGATAACGCTCCGGGGCTTTCGCTTTATGTATCGCTTGGACACGGCTTTTTTCGGCTTCTTTTTTCACTGCTGCCAGTATAACATATGCGCCATTCCAAATCAAGTATTGCATTTTTGCTTGACCATCTGACAGCGGATGTCACTGAATACCATCTAAGTCCTGTGTCTGTCAGCCGCCAACCGTCTCTATCCCGATCAGCCTGCCGTTGCTGTCATAAACGGTCTTTACGGCGAGATCCCCTTGCTCTGCCGAGGAGAACGTAAACGCGCCGCCGTCAGGCGTCTGGTCCGAAAACCTGCTGACGATCTGCCCATTATAGTACACGTTTCCTCTTCCACTGATCCCTTCCGCTTCCTCATAGGCGATACCGAAGGATGCGTACCTTTCAAAGCGCTCCGCAAAGGTCATGCCCTGCCCGGCAGTGCCGCTGCCTGCCGCGGTCGTGACCGCCGTCTGGGCGATGGCCGGATGCTGCGTTTCCCGCAGACCGTTGAGCACACCCTGCTCGTAGACCGCCTCCAAATCTACCGCGTCGGAGGATAGAGTACAGAAAGCATCTTCGCCGTCCGTCGTTTTAGAGTAGAGCATTCCGTTTTTGATATTCTCAAGAATCTCCTCGTACATGGCGATTGTTTCATCTACGATCTCCTGCGTCCAGACAAATTCACCCCGGCTTCCGGTCCACGCCCTTTCCCCAATCATATCCTGTAACTCAACTTTTTCGTTTTCAAGCCATGCCTTGTACTCGCCATATGTCCACCACTCCACTTTGTGCGCGGGGAAGCGGGCGGCAAATTCCTCATCCGTCAGCGGCTCATAAGTTTTTCCGCCGTCAAAGCTGTAATAGGTCTTTCCGTCGCTGGGGTCAACATAGGACGTCAACGCTGCCTCCCCCTTAACAATATCGGCCGTGTCCGACTTATGGGCCAAATCTCCGATCAACGTGTTCCCGTCAGCCTGCGCAGATGTGGCGAAAGTAGCCGTCACACCCACGACCAGGGCCGCAGCAGCGATTAACGCGGCCAGCGAGGTCTTTTTTATTTTCATAATTGCTGCAATTCTTTCTTCGATGGCGTTCTTACTAAAGTTATTGCAGAGAGGGTTCCATCCGCTCCGTGTCTCCTCCATGCGGATGAGAGTCCTGGCATACGCAGATTTTGTGCCTTCTCCAAACTTATGGATCACCGCCTCATCACAGGAGAGCTCAATGTCCCGGTTGGCAAGAACATACATGAGCCACACCGCCGGATTGAACCAGTGAACGCAAAGAGCGATCGTGAGCACAAGTTTTGTCACAGCGTCAAAACGGCGGATATGCACATACTCATGGGTCAATATGTATTTCAGCGTGTCCTGATCGTCCCAGTCCGTAGTTTTTGGCATGAGAATCACAGGCCGGAATACACCGTAGGTCAAAGGCGCCAAAATTTTGCCGGACTGCCGGATTTCCATGGTGCGGCAAATGCGGTGTTCCCCGAGCCAATGCCTTGCGTATTCGCTCTGGACGGGCAGAGAGGCTTGAAACTCCCTGCGGCATTTCCAATAAACTGCTGCAAAAAACGCCGCACACATCCATACGCCAACCGCCCACACGACTATCCATGGAGCAACGGCGGCAGGGGCTGTCGTATCCGCAGCGGCAGTACCGGCCATGGGCATTGCGTTGTATGCTGGAGCCACAGGCGTAAATAAAACCGCAGGGCTGCTGTCCTGTCCTGTCTCTGCCGCGGCGGCAATCCTCCCCAGCAGCGAGTAGACGCTGAAAGATGAGGGGAGAGAATAGGGGATCAGCAGCCGTACCGCCACGACGCCCCACAGCACCAAAAAGGCTTTTTTCGGGAGCTTATTGAGTGCCAGGGCACGCAGGATGACGATGACCAAAATCATGCCGGCACCGAAAAGACTCATTTGCAGAAGATTCATTTGTCCACCTCGTCTAAGTCGCCAACAATTTGTTTCAGCTTTGCAATTTGTTCAGCCGACAGCTTCTTTCTGCCAAGCAAGGCGGCAAAAAGCTTATCGACTGAGCCGTCATAGAGCTTGCCGATCAGTTCATCGGTTTCTGCCTCCTGCGCCGCCTCTTTCGGGATGAGCGCATGACATAGGAAATTCGGCTCCCCGCGCTGAATAGCCCCCTTTGCAATACATTTCTTGATAACCGTGTAAGTCGTGTTCATGTTCCAGCCGATCTCTGCTTTTAGAATATCGGAAATCTGTTTTGCAGTCATATCGCCCTCATTCCATAAGACGCTCATGACTTTCAGCTCCGAATCAAAGAGTTTTATTGTCATATCACCAAATCCTTTCCGCAACACTACTACAGTAGTTTACACTTTGTATACTACCACAGTAGTGTGGCTCTGTCAATACTACTATGATAGTTTGGCGAAAATACATAAGTATCTAAGTTTCCACGTAAACGGAGGGACAGCCACCTATCATCTTAGTGACATCCCAAAGGTGCTGCCATATTCCGACAGGATTTTCAAGTGGTGCAATTTGCAAGTAAGAAAAGCGTTCCTGTTCCTTTTTGATGTAAGATTTCAGCAATAAGAATAGACTTTTGAAATTAGCGTGCAAAAATACCGCTACAGATTTTTCCATAGCGGTACTTATTTCTCATCAAATATTAAGAAATGTGATTAAAGTACAAAGCGGTAATCACTTTCCACCTCCGCTGCGGAAGAAAGTAACGCCCCGCTCTCTGGAAAATCCTCCAACGCCTCAATCGTATCCAACATCCTGTTGACAACATCTTCAGCCGCATCCGGGTTGGCAAGTTCCAGGAGGATATACTCCCAGATTTCGTCCAGATCTTTCAATGCCTCTGGAGAATATTTTATCTTATACTTCATTCTTTCTGCTTCTGAAATGAGCCCTCACGTCTTCCGATGAAAGCCACCCCTTTTCCTCTCCCGATTTTTTCCCCTTCGCCAATTCATCCAGAAGAGCGATCGTTGCTCTCGATTTCTCATAATCCTGAATATCTACAATCGCGTAACGGCCGCGGCCGTTCTTTGTCAGGAAAACGGGAGCTCCCACTGCCACATCACGCAAGACGTCGGAATAATTGCGTAAATCAGATATTGGTTTGATATTGGGCATAATTCTCATTCCTTTCTTGTCTGACTTTATTTCTCCCTACCCTTAGCCTTATTATATTCATTTTTGTTGTAAAATACAACATCATATTTTACAGCAGTATTCGTAAGATAAAAGAACGGGCAGTGAAATCATGGTGTTTTTTGTGTATTTTTTATATAACCCAACACTTCTTGAACCTTCTCCCGATATTCTTGATTATAATCAAGCCATATTTCCGTGTGTTCACTGTCAGGCACTGTCCAAATCATTTTCATTTCATCATTCTGTATTGAATCATATATTTCTTGCCCCATAAACTGCGGCGTTAATGTATCTGCTTCACTGTTTATTACCAAAACCGGAATTTCAATATCTGCAATTTTGTCACATACATTTGCATCGTCATAACCAAATCCCAATTTCATTTTGTTGATCATGTTGCCACAGAATGTCATGTAAGATATAGGCAATCCAATATCCATCTTTCTCATCTCTTCTTCAACCATCCATTTCATATCACTAACCGGACAATCCAGAATCAGAAAATCCACTTTGGTTTCAACATCCTTATCTCCCATTGCCAATCCCGCTGTTGCTCCACCAAAAGAAGTCCCCCATATTCCTATCGCCTGTTCCGGTGCATAGCTATAAACATAATCAATGTAATCGATTAAATCATATTTTTCCCAGTACCCAAATGTAGTATATTGGGCAGTATTTTCGTTGCTGCTTCTCTGGTCATACGTCAAAACATTATATCCTTTCTGCAAAAACATTTCTGCCAAAGGATAATTCGTATAACGATTTCCGCCAAGACCATGCACCAGAATAACCGTCGGGTTATCTTTATTTCCTTCTTCGCCAAGTGCATATATGTAATCTGCCGGTATCATATGACCATCAAAAGTTGAAGTAATTTCCATTTTTTCTATGGTATATGTACTGCAGAAAACATCATAATCCATATGATACCTTTCCCAAAAACTATCTTTCACTTTTGATGTATCTTCACAAGTAACTAGTTGAGTAGATCCCATAAACACTTGTGTTCCTATAAAATATGACATTCCCAAAAACAATAATAAAACAACTATAGATATAACCAATAAAATTTTTGTACGTTTCTTCATCTATGTCTCCCTCATATTCTTTCATTTCTATTTTCCAAAAACTAAAATCATAAAAAACGGCTCAATCATCAAAATATACGTTAAAACAAACTTTATGATCCATGATCACCAATGATCTCCCATTTAGATCACTGCAAAATTTCTCGGAAGGTTTTTCCAACTCATAGCGACAATTATATCATAACAGAAGTCCTTTTACATTAAGAATTTAAAAAGTGCGGAACACCTTGCTCCGCACTCGCTTCACACATAGATCAACTCTTTTGCCATCGTTGCTCTCGATTTCCCGTAATCCTGAATATCTGCAATCGCGTAACAGCCTCTTGATCCAGATTTCATCAAATTTCCCGCGCCCCCCGCTCAGAACACCTGCATCTGTTTCAGTTCCCTGTCCGTCACCAGAATATCGGCTTTCTTGCCCGCTTCCAGCGTCCCCACTTCCCGCTCCATGCCGATCGCTCTCGCCGGATTCAGAGTGGCCGCCCTGAGCGCCGTTCCAAGCGGAATCCCCATGGACACTGCCGTCCGCACACCGTCGCAGAGGTTGGTTGCACTGCCGGCGATGGTACCGTTTTCCAGCGTCGCCAGCTTTCCTTTGACGTGCACCGTCTGCCCGCCCAGCGTATAGACGCCGTCCGGCATCCCCGTGGCCCGCATACTGTCGCTGATCAGGATGACCCGCTCCTCCCCGAAAAGCCGGAACGTGTTGCGGACCACATTCGGATGCACATGGATACCGTCGCAGATAAGCTCTACACTGACGCAGCCGTGATCCGCCGCTGCGCCGATCACCCCCGGCTCCCGATGCAGGTAGGGCGGCATCGCATTGTACAGATGCGTCACCTGCTTTGCCCCCGCCGCAAAGGCTTTTTCTGCCGTATCATAATCCGCGCAGGTATGGGCCAGGGAAAAGCGAAACCGCGCGTTTTCTTTTTCTATCAGCGAGAGAGCCCCTGGGATCTCCGGCGCGATAGCCACGATCCGAATCAGCCCGTCCGCCGCATCCTGCAAATCGGATAACAGCTCTGCGTCCGGCAGCCGCAGATAAGCCGGATCCTGCGCCCCGCATTTTTCTGCGGACAAAAACGGCCCTTCCAGATAGATTCCGGCCAGTCCCTCCGGCCGGCAGAGCGCCGCCGTCCGGCAGATGCCAAGCAGTTCCCCGGCGGGAAGCGTCATGGTCGTGGGACAAAAGGTCGTAATGCCGTGCGCCCGCTGGTATGCGGCGATGGCCTCCACTGCCTCCGCCGTCCCGTCACAAAAATCATATCCCGCGCAGCCGTGGAAATGGATATCCACCAGGCCGGGCAGGAGATATCGGCTGGCCTCCTCCGTATGCAGTTCCCCCGGTTCACAATAAGTCACGGAGGCGATCCTTTCTCCCTCCACTGCAACCGTCCCGGGACGGAACGAAAAATCCGGCGTGCACACCCATCCTTTGATCTGTCTCATATTCCCTTCTCCCAATCCTGCAAGGCCGCCTCGTCGCCGACTAAAGTCACATCGTTGTGAAGCTGGAGCACGGAGGCGGGAACCTCCGGCGTAATCTCACCGCAAAAGGAGCGTCTGACAATCTCCCGCTTGCTCTCCCCGCAGACAATCACGACGATTTTTTTGGCCTGCATGATATTCTTGATTCCCATCGTGCAGGCCTGTCTGGGAACGTCCGCTTCGGAGTCAAAAAATCTGGCGTTCGCCCGGATCGTGCTCTCGGAGAGCGTCACGCAGTGCGTCTCCTTCTCAAAAGCGCCTCCCGGCTCATTGAATCCGATATGCCCGTTGTGTCCAAGCCCGAGCACCTGAAGGTCGATTCCGCCCAGCATCCGGATCACATCGTTGTATTTTCTGCACGCCGCCTCCGCATCTTCCTCCATGCCGTCTGGCACATAGGTATTTCTCTTGTCAATGTTGACGCGGTCAAACAGATGGGTATCCATAAAGTAGCGGTAGCTGTGCACATCCTCCTGCGGCAGCCCCCTGTACTCGTCCAGGTTGACGCTGCGGACGGCCGAGAAATCCAGATCCCCCTTCTCATACCACCGCACAAGCTGTTCATACATCCCGATCGGCGTAGCGCCCGTGGCCAGCCCCAGCACGCAGTCCGGCTTCATGATGATCTGGGCGGACACGATATTGGCCGCCACCCGGCTCGCATGATCATAGTCCTTTGTACAATAAATTCGCATAACAGTCTCCTCACAAAATTTTGTTGCGGTACTCGTTGGCAGAGATCCCCTCCAGCTTCCGAAATACCCTGGAAAAATGCGCCATGTCCTGAAATCCCACCATCTCCGCGATGTCGTAGATGCGCAGAGACGGATCCTTCAGCAGTTCTTTCGCCTTTTCCATGCGCACGCCGTTTAGGATCTCGGAAAAATTCTGCCCCGTATGCCGGTTCAGCAGCTTGCTCAGATGCCACTGGCTGATATAGATCTGATCCGCCACGTCAACCAGCCGCAGCTTTTCCTTATAATTCTCCCGGATGTATTCCAGCGCTTTTTTGACGAGAAAAGAACTGGCCGCATTGTTGTACAGCGCATCCTCCCCGGCCGCTTCCGACGCCTCTTTCGCATCCTCTGCGCCCCCCTGTCCGCCCTCCGCAAGGCGCCCGGTCATGGCATCCACCGCCTCCCTGAGCTCGCTCATTCTGGAAGGCTTCAGCAAAAATCTTGTGACACCAAGAGAGACCGCCTGTCTGGCGTACTCAAACTCCCGGTAGCCGGTCAGGATCGTGATCTGCATATTCGGAAATTCCGACTTCAGCGCCGCAATCATCTTGAGTCCGTCCATCTGCGGCATATGGATGTCGGAAATCACAATGTCCGGGCATTCCCGGCGGATCAGGGCAAGCCCTTCCTTTCCGTCGTACGCGCAGCCCGCTATCCGGCAGTTCCACTCCTCCCACGGCATGGACTTAGACAGTCCCTCCGCAATGATCGGTTCATCATCAATAATCACAACCTTATACATACCATCCCCCCGTTTGGCAGGATCCGCGCCGGAAAATCTCCGCTATCCCTTGACAGCTCCCGCCGTCATCCCCCGAATGATATATTTCTGCAGGAAAATATATACCACAATCACCGGCACCGCCACCAGTGTCACAGCGGCCGCCATCAGCCCGTAGTTGGTTCCCTCCTGGGATGTGAGCTGGTTCAAAAGCGTAGTGATGCCAAACATCTCCGGGCGTTTCAGAAAGAACATCTGCGTGAACAGATCGTTGTAGCTCCAGAGAAACGCAAAGATCGCTACCGTCGCAAAGGAAGGCTTTGTCAGCGGCATCACCACCTTGAAGTAGATCTGATACGCGCTGCATCCCTCCATATAGGCCGCCTCCTCCAGCTCCAGCGGCAGGCTCTTGATATAACCGGACAAAACGACGATGGCAAAAGACAGATTGCCCGCCACCTGCGGCAGGATGACCGACAGCATCGTCAGCCACCAGTTGTCCGTGTTGGCGATTCCCCACTTAAACTCCATGGCAAAAACTGGGATGATCGTCGCAAAAACCGGGAACATCATCCCTGCGACTACAAAGGAATACAGCATTTTTGACCCGCGGAACCGATAGCGGGACAGCGCATACGCCGCCATCCCGGCAAAGACGATCACAAGCAGCGCCACCATGACGGAGATAAAAATGCTGTTCCGATAAGCGCCCAGAATATCTATGTTCTGAAACGCCTTCCGGTAATTGGCCAGGGAAAACAGCTCGCCTGTCGGCAGGGCAAAGGAATCGGCCAGGATCTTATCTTTTGCCTTAAAAGAGTTCTGGACGACCCAGATAATCGGATAGATCGTCGTCAGCGCCCAGAGGCTTAACAGCAGATACACCCAAAATATACCTGCGGAAAATTTTTTCTTTTTCATACGACCTCTCCCCTTAATAGTCCTTCTCTTTGAAGATCCGGTTGACGACTTTTGACAGCACAATGCCGAGCACCACGATCAACACGGCCAGCGCCGAACCGTAATCCACATTTTTTGTCTGCGTCGTGTGATAATACATATAAGTTCCCGTCAAAAACGTGGTTTTTAGCGGCATTCCCTTAGGGAACATGACCCACGGCAGATCAAAGACCTTAAGAGCGCCTGTGACTGCCAGCACGCAGCAGGTACAGATCACGTTGTGAAGCAGCGGGATAGAGATGTATCTGACCTTCTGCCAGGTGCTGGCCCCGTCGATTCTGGCCGCTTCGTACAGTTCGTCCGGAATATTGTTCAGCCCGGTGACAAGAATGACAAAATAGAAACCGACATACTGCCACATGACCGGAAGCATCATCGTCACCAGGGCGATTCCTTCCGCTTTCCAGTCGGTCAGCGTTGTCTTTCCAAGGCTCTCCAGAATCTGATTGATCATTCCCTTGTCGTAGAGAAAGATCAGGTTAAACAGCAGACCGAGCGCCGTCGCGGATATCACGATCGGAAAAAAGAAAACTGTCTTGTAAAACTGTCTGCCGTGTCTGATGTTATCCACCATGAGAGCCAGTACAACCGCGATCCCCACCTGGCCCAGGATGGTAACAGCCATCATGATCAGCGTGTTTTTGAGAGAGATCCATACGATATCATCATACAACATTTCCACATAATTTGCATACCACGGATTGTTCCATCCGATTCCCGGGCTGCCCAGCTGTTTGATCTGCCGGAAGCTGTTGATGATATTTCGGAAAAACGGATAGTACAGATAGACGGCCATAAACAGGAACGCCGGGATGAGAAATACAAATACAGGCTTTTTATCTCGGTAGATGTTGGAACTCATAAGCCACCTCCGTTCTTCTCACTTCTTTGGAAAATCAGCCGGAAGCTGCACGCTTCCGGCTGGGTGAAAGCTTCGTCCGGGTTTCCCCGTTTTTACTGGTTGTTGTAAAGATCCAGGCCTTCCGCCACCGCATCCGCGGCATCGACCTTGCCTGTCACGATCTCCGGCATACCGTCGAAGGTCGGTACGCGGCAGTCGCCCTGGAACAGATCCTGAACCGCGCCGGTCAGGGAAGTGACCCCGGCCATCATATTCATCGCCTTGACCTGAAGCTCGTTAAACTGGGATTCGTCCACAACGGGAGCCACTTTCAGGGCGGAAGCAGTGTGCTGGGCAAACACCGGCACCAGTTCGTCAGACGTCATATACTCCACGAAACTTACCGCCGCCGTGCGTTTGTCCGGATCGTCCCAGGCTTTTTTCGTGATATAGTACCCCATGGAGAGGCCGCCGACCAGATCCGTCGCTTTCCTGTCTCCCCCTTTGCCCGGAACGTAGGTCACGTCGAAATGGGACAGCTTCTCGGCATCCAGCGTGGCGGGATCTTCCGGATCCGACTGGCACGCGCTCACGATACCGCCGACCTTCCAGGAACCGTCGATCAAAAATGCCGCCTTGCCCTCCGTGAACATTGCAAACGTCTCATCGTCCGTAGCGGACAGGGTATTCTCCGGGAAGTATCCCAGGTCATAGAGTTCTTTGATATCATTCATCCCGGCAACCCATGCCTGCCCGTTGGCGTCATCCACGGAAGCTGGAATCTCCAGATGATTTGCCGGAGACTGATTGTTGAAAATCGCAAACTCCCACCAATAGTGTGGGATGTTGCCAAGGGCCGCTGCAATCGGCGCATACCCAGCCGCTTTGATTTTCTCGCAGTCCGCCTTAAATTGATCCATGGTATAATTTGCGCCTGGCATGGCAACGCCCGCCGCGTCGAGTACTTCCTTATTGACAAACATCGCTTCCCAGTAACCGTTTACCGGCACCGCATATTTTTTGCCGTCCACAAGAGAATCTGCAATCAGATCGTCGTTCATATTGGATGCGTACTCCGGATACGCCGCCCGGATCTCATCAATGGAAACCACCTTTCCCGCCTCGATGAAGCTGTTGGCATCCGCTCCATTAAAGAAAAAGAGTACGTCCGGCTCGGAGCCCGTCTCAAAATCCGTCACCACTCTTGTCTTAAACGTCTCGTCCGACGTGGCGGAGGTATCCGCTACGGTGTTTCCCGTCTCGGCTTCCCACGCGGCTACCGCATTCTTAAAGTTCTGCGCGTTCCCGTCCTCGCCCGCAAATGTAGTCGTCACGGTCAGCTCTACGGACGCCGCAGCATCCGTTCCCGCATCTGCCGTACCGTTCTCTGCCGCCGTACTCTCCTTGGCGCTCTCCTTTGCGCCTTCTGTATCCGGCGCAGAACCGCCGCAGGCCGTCAGGGAAGCGATCATGGCGCCGGCCAACACCAGTGACAAAATCTGCTTTTTCATCTGATTTCCTCCTTATGATTTTTTGATGAAAGACTCATCCATATATTCATCATAGCCTCTCAACGGGAAAAACGTAATTGTCGGTGTTGGCTTTTCTTGTCTTTTATTGCGCAGTTCCCACATCCGGTTTTAAGAGCAGCGTACTGACCGTGTGGCTCTGCTCGCTCCCTGTGATGAACAGGCCGCAGGAAGGGCCGTAAATAATCTTCAGCCTCTGGTCTACGTTGCGGATGCCGAGACTGACGCGCTTCTCCCGTTCCACGGACGCTTCGTCGGACAACAGCCTCGCGATCTTTTCCTGCTCTTCCGGCGTCAGATGGCCGTTGTCTTCGACTTCGATGCACAGATACCCGTCCGCATTCCGATACAGGCGGATCTCCACTCTGCCCTGCCGCTCGGTATCCATGCCATGCTCCACAGCGTTTTCCACGATCGGCTGGATGATCAGACGGGGCACCATGACCCCGAGAAGGCTTTCGTCGATCTTTCTGGTGCACAAAAACTTTTCGCCGAAGCGCTGCGAAATGACATAGAGATAAGCGTCCACATAAGCCAGTTCTTCCGCCAGGGAATGCAGTTCCTGCGCTTTGCGGTTCGTCGTCGCCTCGAGCATGGTGGAGAGCGCTTCTATCATCCTGCTGACCTTGTCATTCTCCTGCATTCTTGCCTCCCAGTTGATGATCTCCAGCGTATTGTTTAGAAAATGCGGGTTGATCTGCGATTGCAGCGCCATGATTCTCGCGTCTCTGAGGGCGATCTCCTCCCGGTAAATTTTGTCAAACTGATTTTTCAGCTCGTGGGACATATGGTTGAAGGAATCCTGCATATGATAGAGTTCCTCGCTGTCCGCCATGTGCGCAATCTGTGTGCCGTAATGTCCCTGCTGTACCGCATCGGAAGCCCGTATCATCTCGTTGACCGGCATGGTGACTTTCCGATGGAAGAACAAAAA
This sequence comes from uncultured Acetatifactor sp., assembly GCA_947594835.1. GTDB lineage: Bacteria > Bacillota > Clostridia > Lachnospirales > Lachnospiraceae > Acetatifactor. The sequence continues at coordinate 13,856 of CANQEH010000034.1, forward strand.
TACCAGCACCACCAGCGGAATCATAAAAATCAGCAGAATCGCGAAAAAATAGTATACGGTGTCCATCTCCGCGTAGAGCACCGAATTGTCCAGCCGCACGGCGCATTCCAGCGTATTGCCGTAGATCTTTAGCTGCCGGTACAGAAAGGAATGGCTGCCGGAGTGCCGCTCATATATTTCCCCCGTGCGTCTTAGCTGCTCCATGACATTGTCCGGCAGCGCCTCCGGCGTCTCCGCACCGTACCTGCCGGGGAGCAAAAGTCCGCCGTTCCAGTAGAGCGCAGCGTCCGCATATCCCCAGATGCCCTCCAGACTCTGCCGCAGCGAATCCGAGTCCAGCTCCAGCGTCAGCACGCCGTAGGGCCGGAATTTGGAGTCCACCAGATTCCGCACCAGATAGAGTCTGCCCTGACAGGAAAGCAGCGTCGTCCCGGTATCCAGATCCTGCGACAAAGCAAGCGTCCTGTCCCTGACATACTCTCCAAAAAACAGGATATCCCGGTAAGCGGCATTGTTGCCGCTGTTGTAGGTGTAATAGAGCTTGTCGGGATTCTCGACCAGAAAAAAGACCGCCGTGCGGCAGTTGTCGTTGTATTTGTACTGCTGCCGTAAAAAGGCAGTCACCTCCTCGTTAAATGCCTCATCCCTGCCGTCTTTTTTCCATTTTTCATAGTTTTCGGAAATTACTTTCATATAAGAAGCGTTTTTAGAAGCGGTTTCACAGTCCGCCAGCTGAATCTTTAAGATCTCCACGGCTTTCTCCGCAGAGGTTTTCATCGTGTTCTCCGCCTGCCTGTTGATATTGCCCCGCACATAGAAAAGGAGGACGAAAATCATGAGCAATAACGGAAAAAACCACCCAAACAGGAGCATTCTGACCATGCCCCATCTGAGTGATCCCTTCGCATTCTTCCACGCTTTTATTCTGTGAAAAAGCTTCTTCATAGAACCCTCTTTCCTACGGCCGCAGGCGGTTCTTGCAAACCGCCTTCTCACCGCAGTCCCAGATAATCCTCAAAGAGTCCGCATAAAGCGGCTGCATCCTCCGCCCTTGCCATCTCGCAGAAAATCCGCAAAAGCGGCTCCGTTCCGGAAAACCGTATGGAAATCCAGCCTCCGTCCGCCAGATAAAGCTTGACGCCGTCCAGATACGAAACCCGGTCAACAGCAAAGGGAAGCTGCGGCAACTGTTTTTGGACAAGCAAAAGATCGCTGATCGCTTCTTTTTTGCGCTGATCGAACCGATAGTCCTGCTCCTTCAGCGCCATTGCGCCATACTCCCTGCGGATCGTATCCATAAACTCGGACAGCTTCATCCCCGTGACCGCCAGCATTTCCGCCAAAAGCGCGGAGGCATAGATACCGTCCTTGCCCCGGATATGGCCTTTCACAGCCATACCGCCGGAAGACTCGCCGCCGATAATGGCATCCGTCTCATTCATTTTGGCAGAAATATGTTTGAAACCCACCGGCACTTCATAACAGGTCTGCCCAAAATCCTGCGCCACACGATCCAGCAGGTGCGTGGTACAGATATTTCTGACGGCCGGCCCCCGCCATCCCTTATATTTTAACAGATAATAATACAATAGTACAAGGATATCGTTAGGATGTAAAAAATTTCCCCGATCGTCGATCACGCCGATCCGGTCCGCATCGCCGTCCGTCGCGATTCCTAAGTCGCACTTCCGATCCAGCACATAATTTTGCAGAGTGCGCAGCGTGTCCGCTGTGGGCGCCGGAAGTTTGCCGCCGAACAGCGTGTCATGGCGCTCGTGGATCGTTTCCACCTCGCATCTGGCGGTCATCAGAATCGTTTTCAGCGAGGTTTCGCTCACGCCGTACATGGGATCCAGCGCCACCCGAAGTCCGCCGGCCCTTATCTTCTCCATGTCCACGGATTCGATGATGCTGTCCAGATATTCGTTGAGCGGGTAAATCTCCCGGATTATCCCGTTCTCCACCGCTTCCCCATACGGCATATCCTCCACCGCATCTCTGTCCACCGCCTGAATATACTGCTCGATCTGCGCGGTCTGCTCCTCGTCCGCGTCCCGTCCTCCCTCGGTGAACACCTTGATCCCGTTGTAAATTGCCGGATTGTGGCTGGCGGTGATCATCATGCCATAGGGGAGCGTATGCTTCATGACATAGAACATGACAAGCGGCGTCGGCACCGATTTGTTGATCAGATATACCGGGATTTTCTCCTTGGCGATCACCTGTGCCGCCCACTTCATCGCTTCCTTGGACAGGAAACGCCTGTCGTAGCCCAGAACGATCCCCTTTTGCGCCACGCCCTCATTCCGCATCTTTTCGCAGATTGCCTTCGACAGGATCTGAATGTTTTCCTTGGTAAATTCCTCTCCGATGACGGCCCGCCAGCCGCCCGTTCCAAACCGAATCATAGTTTCACTCCTCTTTCCTTCTTTTCGATGGCTGCGAAGCGTGTCTCGGCCGCTTCATCCCATGATGACTTCCACAGTATGCGCACTTCCTGCCGGCATAGGCGGAATACGATCCACCGTCTCCCCATCCAGAATAACCCGCCGGACACCGCGCATCACACCGTCCGGATTGTGCACCGCAATCTCATACCGTGCGCCGCGCCATACCCGCGATACACGGTAGCTTTTCCACTCCGGCGGGATACACGGGTCTACCGTGAGCCGGTCAAAATCGGGCTGTATGCCCAGCATATATCTGGTCGCTGCAAAATAGGACCAGCCGCCGGAACCCGTCATAAACGGATGCCTTGCACGCCCAAACGCCGCATGATCTTTGCCGGCCACAAACTGGCAGTACGAGTAGGGCTCCGATTCCCGGATTTCAATCCTGTCGTTTTGGAAATACGGGCAGAGCGCATTGTAAAATTTCATGGCCAGATCGCCCCGTCCACACTTGCAAGCTGCCGCCCAGGCCCAAGGATTCGGGTGGGAAAAGACGGCTCCGTTTTCCTTCAGCCCCGGATACACCCTCGTGACAAACCCGATATCGTCGTCTGGAACCGTGTAGGAAGGCGTGTTCAGCAGCAGGCCGTACTCCGTGTACAGATACTGGTCAATCGCCGAAAGAGCCGCCTCGGCTTTGTCCGGATCCGCAGCGCCGGAAAGAATCGCCCATGCGTTGGATTCCAGATGTACCCTGCCCTCTCTGTCCTCATGACATCCGATCTTTTTCCCTTTGGCGGTGATCCCGCGGATAAACCATCCGTCGTCCCACAGCTTCGTGTTGCAGACCTCCCTGACCTTTTCGGCAATCCGGGTGTAATGCGCGGCATCCTGTTCCTCGCCCAGATAGGACGCCAGCGCCACAAACTGCGTGAGAGCCCAGTAATGCAGGAAACTCACCATAGCGCTCTCACCGCCGCCCAGATTCAGGCAGTCATTCCAATCCGCCCGAAGCCCTTTGCAGATTCCGCTCTGCCCGACCTGCTCCGCCGAGAAATCCAGAATCCGTTTCAGATGGCCGTATATCGATTCCGTCTGCCCGCTGCCATCTAAAATCGTGTCTGCATAGCCAAGCTGCTCGGAGGCAAAAGAGACATCCCCCGTCTCCCTGATATATTCCACACAGGTCGCCACCAGCCAGAGCGCATCGTCCGAGCAGGCGTCTTTCAGCCCGTGTATTATCTGTGTTTTATCCGGCTCCGGGATGACCGTCGGAGAACGGAACGGCTTCCCGTCCTGATTTGGTTCAAACCATTCCGGCTGGAACAGATGCAGCCCGTATCCCGCCGTCGTCAGTCCGCGCATCAGCTGCTCGATTCTCTCACGGCATTTTTCGGGATTGGAGTGCGGTATCGTCATGGAATCCTGCGCCGTATCCCGGTATCCCAGTCCGACGCGGCCGCCCACTTCGATAAAGGAGGCGAACCGGGAAAACATGACGTTGATCTCCGACTGATAAAGCGTCCAGGTATTGATCATCGTGTTCATCCCTTCGTTCGGCGTCTCAATCTGCAATTTTGAAAACTTGTCTTCCCAATAGCGATGCAGGTCCGCATAGACCGCATCTACCGCCCGCAGGTCGCTGTACTTTTCCCGGATCCGTCTCCCCTCCGCGCGTTTTCCCTCTCCCAGCATGAAGACGAGCCGGATCTCCTCCCCCGGCTGCAGCACAATATCTTTTTGCAGGCTTCCACAGTGATTGCCGCCTTTTTCGTAAGAAGAACGGCAGCGCCCTCTCTCCACGGCTTCCGGGTTCGTCTCCGTGCGGTACGGCCCCAGAAAGGCATCCCGCACACAGTCAAAACCGTCCGGCTCGAAATTGGCAGCAAAATACTGATACCCGTATTCCTCATAAAACAGATCTTCTTCGATGATGCCGTCCTCATAAGAGGAACCTGCACAGTACAGGCTCATCTGGTAATTCTGATTGTCGATCATGATGTGGTGAAATGAAAATTCCAGATAGGAAAAGACGCTCAGATTCCTCGGCCGCTCTCCCGTATTTCTGATTGTGACGTCCCACAGCTGCACCGCCTCGCCCCGCGGGATCACCAGGGTCTGCTCCGCATGGATATCGCGGTAATCACACTCATAAACCGTATAAGACATCCCGTGCCGGCATAGGTAAGAAGCCTCCTCCAGCGGTTTGCCCACCGGCTGCCAGGAGACAGACCAGTAATCCTTCGCATCGTTATCCCTGAGGTACACATAAAAACCGGGGCGGTCCATCGGAACCCCGTTGCCCCGGAAACGGCTGATTCGGTGATACTCCGGCGTCTTATAAAACAGATAGCCGCCCGCCGTATGGTTGACGACGGCAGCCATATCCTCCACGCCCAGATAATTTGTCCAGGAACACGGCAGATCCACCCTGTCGATCACATATTCCCTGCGCTCATTGTCAAAATGACCGTATTGCATCCCATCTTCCTCCCACTGCGGCAATTTTCCTGACTCCTGTATTCATTATAATAAAGAAGACGGCAGGTTGAACATGGTTTATGCTGTCATAAATTGCCTAATATTGTACAGTTGGGCTCATCTGCCAGTTTGGGAACTTCCGCACGCGATTGCAATGCAATGATCCATACAATTTTCCAAATGACATCACTTCTTTTATCTGTATCATGTAGAAATCATCATAATCACTGGCATGACGCACTTCCTGTGCCTTGTTGATCTTCTTGCTGATTTCTTTTGGAAATATGCCGGTATGGTCAAAATCTTTGTTAAAAGCGCCAATCACCTGTGAGTGCTGTTTAAATGATTTAAAAGGCAAACGCTCTATGCCTACCGTATATCCCAGCAATTTACCTCCGAGGTAAATCCTATGTATCCTAATTTTCACTTTCAATTCCGCGGTTTTGCACGCGTGACCCACGCGCCGTCCGCTGTAAGTCTATCCAACCACCCTTCTTGCTTCCTTTTCTACACCAAGCTTTAAGGCATACATCATTCGTTTCGCAGCATCTGACAAGATATACCTTCCCTTCATACCATTTCTTGACAGTATATGACTTATCTTGCCTCATCCATCAATTCCTTCACAAAAGTAATCTTATTCGCTTCTCTTATTTTTTCATCAGACATCTTTATGCTTTCCTGGAATGCTTTTATCAATTGTTCTGTATCCACATGAGCAATCAGAGATTCCAGACATACCACTTCTTTCACTAAGGCCTTTCGCTCAACCTGTTTATCTCGCAAAACCTTGTATACCTTATATCCCTGAGCCGCATTGTAAGTGGTCTCTTCTATGTAATTCAAAACAGAGTTGATTTCATTGTCCAATCTGCTAATTTCATTTTTTATAAGTGATACCTTTACCTCGATATCCTGCCAAAAGCGAAGTTGATGTCCCATACTTTGAAATATACTAAGTGTTTCCTGCGGTTCTGGGTCCACCTTATGTTCTTCCACTTCCACATCAGTATCTATTTCTGTTCCTTTAATCCCCAGACTGATAAGCAATGCCTTATCCACCTGCTCCATAACCGCACTTGGATCTATACTAAATAAGTAGACACGATCATGCACTACCTGTTACAATAAATCAGACACCAAAAAGGAGGCAC
>CANQEH010000035.1 GCA_947594835.1 uncultured Acetatifactor sp.
AAAGCCAAAGTTTTTCGCAGAGAGCTTGATGGCGTAATTGGGCTTGTAGGTGTCCATATAGACCTTTAAGCTCTTGGCTCTTGTATTGTCGGCGGATTTGACCTCAATGGGAATGAGCCTGCCTTCCCGCTGAATGACAAAATCAATTTCCGCCCCGCGCTCGGACTCCCAGTAATAGGTCTGGTATCCGTTTGTGGTGAGCTGCACATTCACATAGTTTTCCGCAAGTCCGCCCTTAAAGTCGCTTAGTTCCTCCACCATGTAGAGGACATCGTTTGCGGCCAGATCCTTTTTGGCGGCAAGCAGACCCAGATCGGAAACATAAATCTTGAAAGCGTCGATGTCACGGTAGTTTTCCAAAGGCTTTTTTACCTGTTCCACCTTGAACACCTGCGACACGATGCCGGACAGACAGAGCCATTCGATGGCGTTCTCAAATTCGGAAGCCCGGCCGCCCTTCTTAATCAGCTTATATTGAAAACGGGTGTTCTTCTTTGAAAGCTGCACGGTGATGTTGTCATAGGCAAGCCGTGTCTTTTTTATCTCATTCAAGTTGTTGTACTTGCTCATGTCGTTAAGATAGCCTGCCAGAATGGTGTCCTGTGTATGACGCACAAGGATATAATCTTTTGTCTGGGCAAACTGCATGACGCACTCCGGCATACCGCCCACCACAAGATACTGGCGGTAAAGCAGCATCGCCGCATTGTGCAAAGCGGAAGGGATCGGCGTGTCGGTCTGGAAGGACTTTTTAATCTGCTCTACCAGAGCGTCCTCCCCCAGCGCAAGCATGAATTCCTCCATGTCCATCGGGTAAAGAGTTTTCATATCGACCTTGCCCACGGGGAAAGAAAACTTTGCACGGTTTACCGCAACGCCTAAAAGACTGCCCGCCACGATGATGTGATAATCGGGTGCGTCCTCGCAAAAATACTTTAAAGAAGTCAGCGCCCGTTCGCAAAGCTGTACCTCGTCAAAGACGATCAGCGTTTTTTCCTTGATAATGGTTTGCCCTGCGATATGCGACAGAATAGGGATCAGATAATCGGGGCTGATATTTTCCTCAAAGGTTTCCGAGAGCTTCGGATTTGTTTCAAAGTTGAAATACGCCACATTCTCATAATGTGTGCGCCCAAACTCCAAAATGGAATAAGTCTTGCCGACCTGCCTTGCTCCCTGCAGGATCAGCGGCTTGCGGTGTTCGTTTTCTTTCCACGCTTCTAAAAAAGCCATGATTTTTCGGTACATAAATGACCCTCCTTTTCAGAAGTCACTTATAGTATAGTAAATATTCGCGTAAAAATCAATGGATATTCTGTAAATATTCACATTAAATTACATGAATATTTCTGCAAAAATTGCACGCCCGTATCTGCCGCCCATGCGGAAACCGTAACGGATGCTGTTTTTGCGGCGCGCTGTTTTTCCTCGGCGGCAGTGGAAAATCTGAAAACTTTGGACTTTTCTTTTGGGACCTGGATTGTTATAATAGATTGAATGGTAAACGGGCGGCATTTCCGGCAGGGAAAGGGACAAGATACATGAAAAAATGGACGGGGTTTTGGGGAAAATACTGGAAAGGGATATGCGGGATCCTGGCATATCTTGCTGTCTGCGGATGTCTCTATCTCTTCCGGCTGCAGCAGGTGAAACAGGCTTCCTTTTCCGTGGCAGGCGTCCTGATGCTGCCTGGCTTCTATTGGCTTTTATCTGTGACAAGGCAAAAGCTTCCAGACGCCGGGGAGGGGAAGAAACGGAGGCGCATGATCCGGTATTCGGCTGTTTTTGCAGTGCTTTTTTCCCTGTCCATGATCCTGGGGTATCAGCTGCAGGAAAACGGGCATACGGATTACGGGGCCTGGGGGAAGGCTGGAATCCTGTGGGAGACCATCTGCCTTGCCATCGCCGTCTTTCCCTTTTTCGCGATGCTGTTTCGGGGAATTGACAGGCTGGGATGGGCCGGTGAAGCCCGTGGGAAAGTCTGGAAAAGTGGGGCGGTGTTTGGCGTCAGCGCTGTTGTCATTGCCTGTTGCCTGCTTCCCGTCTGGCTGGCCTATTATCCCATCGTCATGTCCTATGATTTTCATCGGCAGGTCAACGAGGCGGTGAAAGGATTTATCTGGTTTAACCCCTATCAGCCGCTGGCCCACACCTGGGTCATCTGGTGCTTTGTGCAGCTGGGGTATCTTTTTGGGAACCTGCAGTCCGGCGTGGCGGGGATGGCGGTTTTCCAGATCCTGCTCTATGCCTTGACGGCGGGGTACGCCTGCGCCTTCCTCTACCGGGTGTCCAGGCGGAAGTGGGCCGTTGTGGCGGCTACCCTGTTTTTTGGAGTGTTCCCCTTAAATTCCGTCCTGGTTGTCTGCACCACCAAGGACGTATTATTCGGGGTGTTGTTTTTATTGTTTGGTCTGCTGCTTGCGGAGCGCAGTTTTTTTGCCGGGGGGCGCAAAAAAGTTGTGATTGATGTGCTGCTGGTGCTGGAGGGCTGCGTCATGGTGCAGTTTCGCAACAACGCCATTTATGCGCTGGCGGTCTATGCGGTGGTGTGGGTGATCTTTGCGGCCAGGAAGGAGAAGCTGCGCGTGCTTTTGCTCTGTGTCCTGCTCTTAGCGGGAGGGCGCGGGCTGGGAGCAGCCATCAAGGCGGCACTGGGCACCCAGATCCCGCCTATGAAGGTGGAGATGTACAGCGTGCCCATCCAGCAGTTCGGCAGGGTGGGCTGGCGGTACGGGGAGGCGCTCTCCCAGGAGGAAAAGCGGATCGTGGACACATATGTGCCGATGGCAGACTGGCCCTACTACAATCCGCCCATCGCCGATTCCATCAAAAGCAGCGTGGGCATAGAACGCTTTCCGTATACCTGGGAGGGCCATATTGCACAGCTGGCGCAGGACTGGCTGACGATCGGGTTAAGCTATCCCAACGAGTATGTTGACGCCTTTTTGGAATTGACAAGGGGCTATTGGTTTCTGGACGACCGCTCTTACGCGGAATGCCTGGGTTGGGGGGAAGAAGGGCGGATGGGCATCCTCTACACCTACAACAGCGCCATGCTGGAAGACGGCAGGGATATTCTCCATGAGACCAAATTTCCCTGGCTGGAAGGACAGCTGGAGAAAATTGTCAGCGGCAACGCCTTTTACCATTGGCCGGTGCTTAGCCTGCTGTTTAAGGCTGCCTTTTACTGTTGGGCGCTGGCGCTTGTCTTTGCGGCGTTCCTTTTCCGGGGACAGAAGCGGCAGGCGGTGTACTGCGGGTTTGTCCTGCTGTATATGGCCACGATGCTCCTGGGGCCGGTGGTGCAGATCCGGTATGTCTTCCCCGCCATGCTGATGCTGCCGGTGCTTCTGGGGCTTCTGGCCCTGCCCCCGGCAGATGGGGAAAAGGGCCTGTGACGGCCTGGCGCTTTGCCGGGTGCTGCCCGGCACGGGAAACGCGGGGATCAGAAAATTTTGGACTTCTTTTTTAGAACGGAATTGGAAAAATTCCCATCTTAGGACTTGCATTTTAGGATAGAGATGGTATATAATTACTTTGTTCGGGGCAGGAGCCTGCAAGCGCTGCCTGTCTCCCGTAAATGGAAGCATAGCTCAGCCGGGATGAGCGTTCGCCTCACACGCGAAAGGTCAGGGGTTCGAGCCCCCTTGCTTCCATTTTTTGTTGCCCGGAAATTGGATTTTTATGAAGAGAGAGGGGAAAGGCATGAACCTTCTGGTGATCGGCGGAAGTTATTTTTATGGAAGGGTGTTTGTCATGCTGGCGGCCAAGTCCCACAGCGTGACGGTGGTAAACAGGGGGACTTACTCCATGGCGGGGCACGGCGTGGTTCAGGTGACCGGCGACAGGCAGGAGGAAAGCACCTGGCGGCAGTGCAGGGAGCATTATGACGCGGTGGTGGATTTCTGCGCCTACGAGCCGGGGGATATCGCGTTTGTACTGCGCCATCTTGCCGGCAGCGTCTCCCAGTATATCTTTATCAGCACGGCGGATGTGTACCGGCACGGGACGGGGCTTGTCAAGGACGAGGAATTTCCCCTGGAGAGCCAGCGCTTCCCCGGGAAGGAAGGGGATTATATCGCGGGAAAGGTGGCCTTAGAGGGGGAACTGCAAAAGGAGTGCACGGCCCGGGGGATCCATTTTACCTCCCTGCGCCCGGTGTTTCTCTACGGCCCCTACAACTATGCCCCCCGGGAACCCCTCTATATCCGCATGGCGGCAAAAGAGCAGACGCTGCCCTTCTTTTCGGATGCGGACGGGCGGTTCCAGATGGTGTATGTGAAGGACGCGGCGGAGGCGGCGCTTAGATGTCTGGGCAACCCGGCGGCCTATGGCCAGGCCTACAATCTCTGTCCCGAAGAATCCGCGACATACGAGGACTTTTTCCAGGCGCTCTGCGGGGCTTCGCAGAGGGCGATCACCCGGATCCCCACCACGGCCAGGGAAGCCATGGAGAGCGGGGAATTTCCCCTGCCGTTTCCGGTATACGGATCCGAGACAGAGCTCTACACGGGGAAAAAGGGGCAGACGGAGCTGGGGATTTCCTATCTTTCCCTTTCCGAGGGCATGAAAAAAACATATCTGGCTTTTGAGGGAGTTTTATAGGACTTTCAATTTTATATCATATGCCTGTAACGAAAATCCATTGACAAATCAGAACAAATGTTTTATCCTATAGAAAAGAGAACATTTGTTCTGTTGGCCGCCGGGGCGGCAGACGGGAGGAGACCATGGAGAAAAGGGCAGGCAGGACAGGATTTGCGGCTGTGACCATACTTCTGGTGTTGGTGACGGCCTTTTTCGTGAGTGAAACCGTATCCAGCAGGACAAAGACGGATGTGTGGGAGACGCAGGACTATATGGCCAGGGCCAGGGAGCTGACGCAGGAGGTGGGAAGGCAGCTGGCCCAGGAGGGCTTCCAAAACAGCGGCGTCATGGTGACCAGGGTGACGGAGGAGGACGGAAGCTGTGTGGTGACGATCTGGGTTCACCACCGGGACATCCAGCGCATGGGAGACGCCCAGAAAGCGGCGCTGTGCGATCGGATCGAGGGGATCCCCTCCCCGGTGGAGGGATATTGTTTTTGCGCCAGGTTTCATTGACAGACAGGATTTACATGACATTTTTGCAAAAAGAGGGTATACTTTAGTGTGGAACAGGGCGGCGCACAAGAAGCGCCCTGGAAAGGAGCTCTCGCAGATGTCATTCATTCCAAAACCACAGGAAATCTACAAACATTTTAAAGGGAACCTCTATCAGATCACGGCAGTGGCAGAACATACGGAGACCGGGGAACTTCTGGTCGTCTATCAGGCGCTCTACGGCGAATTTAAGACCTATGCCAGGCCCCTGGAGCTGTTTACCAGCCGGGTGGACCGGGAAAAGTACCCGGACGCGGCCCAGGAATTCCGCTTTGAACTGCAGGGGCCGGAGGCGCCTTCCCCGTCCCAAGCGGACGACGGGGGGAAGGACGCGGAAGAGGAGTGTGTGCTGGATCCGCAGGTGCTCGCGTTTCTGGATGCAGACGGGTACGAGGAGCGTCTCAACATCCTGACGGGGCTGCATCACCGCATCACCGACGAGATGATCACCACCATGGCCATCGCCTGCGACGTGGAGATCGGGGCGGGGGATGTGGAGGAGCGCTACGAAGCCTTAAAGACCTGTCTGGTGACGCGCAGGCGTTACGAGTGCACCCGTATCCGATAGGAAGGTTCCCAGGCCAGAGGACAGGACAGACCTGCTTTGGCGGAAGGGAGCGGCATATGGCATATCAGTTGGACAAAAAGATGGTGATAGGTGTCTCCTCCAGGGCGCTGTTTGACCTGACTGCGGAAAATGAGATCTTTGAGACAAAGGGGCTGGAGGCTTACTGCAGGTATCAGGTGGAGCATGAGCAGGAAATCTTAAAGCCGGGGCCGGGGTTTGGGCTGATCCGGTCGCTGCTTCGGCTGAACGAATACAAAAAGGGCTCCAATCTGGTGGAGGTGATCATCATGTCCCGGAACAGCCCGGATACCTCCCTGCGGGTGTTTAACGCCATCGCCCACTACGGCCTTCCCATCACCCGGTCCGTGCTGGCCAGCGGCGCTTCCCTGGCGCCCTATCTGGCGGCCTTCCACACTGACCTCTTTCTGTCCGCCTACGAGGACGACGTGCAGTGCGCCGTGGACAGCGGGATTGCCGCCGGGATCATCTGCACGGAGAAAAACTCCCAGATCATCCCCATGCCCACGGCCCAGATCCGGATGGCTTTTGACGGGGATGCGGTGCTGTTTGCCGATGAGTCGGAACAGATCTTTCAGGAAAAGGGGCTGGACGCCTTTGAGGAGAACGAGAGGGTGCACGCCAGGGAGCCTTTGGCGGAGGGGCCTTTCGCCCGCTTTCTAAAAAAGCTCTCGGATCTGCAGGAGGAGCTGGGGAGGGAAAACTGCCCCATCCGCACTGCGCTCGTGACGTCCCGCAGCGCGCCGGCCCATGAGCGGGTCATCCGCACCATGCGGGCCTGGAATGTGCGGGTGGACGAGGCGTTCTTTTTGGGGGGCCTGGAGAAGCGGGAGGTGCTGAAGGCGTTTGGAGCGCAGATCTTTTTTGACGACCAGTCCATACATACGTTAAACGTGGCCCAGGCGGTTCCGGCGGCCAGAGTTCCCTATGTGAGCGCCAAAAGCCTGAGACGGCTGCGCCCGGCGGCCGAGATGTAAAGGAGCATTGGAAATGAAGTACAAGGAAGTGGTACAAGGGCGCTTTCTGGAGCGCCCCAACCGTTTTGTGGCCAGAGTGGAGTTAGAGGGACGGGTGGAGACGGTCCATGTGAAAAACACGGGCAGATGCCGGGAGCTTCTGCTCCCCGGGGCGAAGGTCTATCTGGAAAAGAGCGGCAAGCCGGGCCGCGCTACCGCCTACGACCTGGTGGCTGTGGAGAAAGGAAGCCGCATCGTCAACATCGACTCCCAGGCGCCAAACAGGGCGGTGCAGGAGTGGCTAAGCAGCGGGGGCCTGTTTCCCCGGATGACGTTTCTAAGACCTGAGACCACTTACCGGAACTCCCGGTTTGACTTTTACGCGGAGGCCCTGGGAGAGAAAATTTTCATTGAGGTGAAGGGAGTCACCCTGGAGGAGGACGGGGTGGTGCGCTTCCCGGATGCGCCCTCGGAGAGGGCGGTAAAGCACATGGGAGAACTGGTGGCGGCAAAAAGGGACGGCTACCGGGCCCTTGTGCTTTTTGTGGTACAGATGGAAGGGGCGGAGTACTTTACGCCAAACCGAAGCACCCACCCGGCCTTTGCGCAGGCGTTGGAGGAAGCGGCGCAGGCGGGCGTGGAGATATTGGCATACGACTGCAGGGTGACGCCGGATTCCATGGATATCAACCGGCCCGTGCCGGTGGTCTTACAGGAGGAGGGCGCTTTCCTGGCCGCCATTCCCAAGCCGCTCCTTGCCTGGTATGACAAAAACAGGCGGATCCTGCCCTGGCGGGAAAACCCTTCGCCCTACCGGGTATGGGTGTCGGAGATCATGCTGCAGCAGACCCGGGTGGAGGCGGTAAAGCCGTATTTTGAGCGGTTTTTGAGGGAACTGCCCGACATAGGGGCCCTGGCCCAGGTGCCGGAGGAGAAGCTGTTAAAGCTCTGGGAGGGGCTGGGGTATTACAACAGGGCACGGAATCTGAAAGAAGCGGCCAGGCAGGTGAAAGAGGAATACGGCGGGGAGATGCCCGGCACTTACGGGGAGCTTCTCAAGCTAAAAGGCATCGGCAGCTACACCGCAGGGGCGGTGGCCTCCATTGCCTTTGGGGAGTGCGTGCCCGCCGTGGACGGGAATGTGCTGCGGGTGCTCTCCAGGCTTCGGAAGGATGGGCGGCTGATCTCCGACGGGAAGGTGAAGGCGGCGGTGGAGGAAGAGCTGCGCGGGGCGATGCCCAAAGACCGCCCCGGGGATTTCAATCAGGCGATGATGGAGCTGGGAGCCTGCGTGTGCCTGCCAAACGGTGCGCCTCTCTGCGGGGAATGTCCCCTGGGGGAGCTGTGCCTGGCCCGCCGGGACGGTGTGCAGCAGGAATATCCCCAAAAAGCGGCAAAAAAACCCAGGCAGATCGAGGAGCGGACGATCCTGATCCTGCGGGACGAGAACAGGACAGCCATACGCAAGCGCCCCGCATCCGGGCTTTTGGCCGGGCTCTATGAGTTCCCCTCCATGGAGGGCTTCCGCACAGCGGACGAGGTGGCGGATTACCTGCGCTCTAACGGTCTCCATCCCTTGCGGATCTGGCCCCTGGAGGAGGCAAAGCATATCTTCACCCACCGGGAATGGCATATGCGCGGATACATGATCCGGGTGGACGAGCTGGAGCAGGCCCGCCCCGGGGAGGCCGTCCGGGACTGGCTCTATGTGGAGCCTGAACAGACAAGGGAAAAATACCCCATCCCCTCCGCCTTTGGCGCTTACACCAGGTATCTGCACATCCGGCTGGGAAGGGAGCGCTGGGAGGAAGGTTGAGCATTCCTCAAGTGACAGAAAAATAGATTGCCGGATCCTCCATTGCCTGTATCCTGCCGGATGGCTTAAAATAAGGCAGACCCAGGGAAGGCGTCCCCAGGACGCCGCCTGCAAAAAGGCCCAGGCAGCAGGAGGATCCGCCCCATGAGAGAAAAAAGTTACCCCATTGAATTGTTCAGGAAGTATCGAAAAGAAATCGCCGTCAATATCTTTCTTTTGCTGATCATTACCTGCCTGTCGGTGACTGGCCCGCTGGTATTAAGAAATATCATGAACCGTACGGGCGTGGTATTCGACCAAAAGAGTGCGGCCGTTTATTTTACCATTTTATTCCTGCTGTATTTCTTTCGCTTTCTGTCAAACCGCTATAAGTTTTCATTTGAAGAAAAATTTAAAAATCTTGAGACAGTAAATCTGTATCAAAAGATCTTTCGGATGCGTTACGATAAAATAAACCAACTGGAACCGACTTATCTCTCCGAGCGGGTCAATACTACCGTTGACACGGTGTTTCACTTATACGCATCCTCTATCACAGGTATCTTCGTTTCCGGATTGATCTTGCTGATCACGCTGAGTATGGTGTTTCGCATCAATAAAATCTTATTTGCTATTTTTTTCGTACAGGTGCCATTGCAGTATTTTGGATTTCAAAAACTGCTAAACGGGGAACATTCAAAGCTTGCCGGATATAGCGCATTGCTGCAGGAGACGAAAGCAAAAAGCAGCAAAAATATCAAAGTGCTGTTAGCGGATGTAAACGGCGTCAAGCAGTATGGGGAATCCGGGATCATTCTCCCGCTTATCCGGGAAAATCTAAAGGAGGTAAACTCGTTAGGGAAAAAGGCCAATCGATACGCGATGGATGTCTGTACGATTTTGGAATTTTTTTGCGTGTGCTTAAAAAATGCAAGCTATTTCCTCATTCTTTTTCTATATATGATCGGAGAAGCAGGGACGGGAGATTTTATCTATTTAACCCTGATTAACGATATCTACTATGGCTCCATCGGCGATGTGATCAAGATCCAGATCAATCTGAGGGAATTAAAGGGGGCTTTTGCATTCGTTTCAGAGGAGGTAGAAAAGAATTATGAGGAAAGCGGAACGAAAGAATTAAAAGATGTGGTTTCTATGGAGGGTACATTGCACAATGTGGGATACGAAGGAAAAATTCTCATTGAAGACGGGGCTTTCCATATGGAAAAAGGAGATGTGATTGGAATCGTCGGGGAATCGGGCTGTGGAAAAACCACTTTTGTGAAGCTGTTCAATCGGTTTCAGGATGGGGGAAAAATCGTTGTAAATGGCCATGATATCACCGAGTATGACGTTGCATCTTTAAGAAAAAAGATATTATATCTGCCGCAGAACACATATCTTTTGCCATGTTCGGTAAAGGAAAATCTCTTCATTGGAAATCAGGGAGACCACCATCGATGGGACGCATTGCTCCGGCTCAAATTTATGCAAAAATTGATCGACGGGGGATTGGAGAAGATCATTCTGGAAAACGCCTCCAATCTGTCGGGCGGAGACAGGCAGAAGATCATACTGGGGCGGATTTTCCTTCAGAATCCTGATGTCATCATTTTAGACGAATCCTTTAGCGCCATTGACGAAGAGACCGGGGAAGACCTGCTGGATCTGCTGAAAGAGATGTATGCAGATAAAATCATACTTGTCATCTCTCATTCCCCGAAGTACATTGAGAAATGCAGCAAGAAAATCCAGATCCAGGGGAAACGCCTGATACAGCAAAGGACGTGAAGCGTTGGGAGGCACGCTGGGGGTATCAAAATGAGACTAGGTGAAAATATCGCAAAATTAAGAAAACAGAGAGGGCTGACACAGGAACAGCTGGCGCATCTTTTAAATGTGAGCGAGACGGCCGTCTCAAAATGGGAAAACGGAAATAACAGGCCGGATATCCAGCTTCTGCCGGACATGGCGGATGTGTTCCAGGTCTCCATCGACTCTTTGCTCGGATATGAAAAATCCTATCGGAACCTGGACAAATCCATAAAACAGATTGAGGATATGCTGTTTCAGGAACAATATGATACCGCAATGGAAAGGCTGAGGGAGCTGATCAAAAGCTACCCCAATGATTTCAGGGCCAACAAATTGCTGGGAGACTGCTATTACAGCATTATTTTTTCCAAAGGGATCCACCAGGAAAGCTGCATTGATTCCGCTGTTTTTTATTATGAGCGGAGCATCGAACTCTTTGAGGAGAAGTACAGCAGTCTGGCAACCGTAGAGTCTTTGGAGATACAGATTGCAACCTTGTTCATGATGGCGGGCAAAAACAGGCTGGAGGATGCAGTTTTTTTCATCAAAAAATATAATCAGAACGGAACCTATGATACCCTTCTGGCACAATGCCTGTATGAATCCGGGAAAAAGGAGGAGGCAAAAGCAGTTCTTCTGCGGCATTGCATCAGCAGCCAGGTGTTTGTTTTCAATGATTTCTCCGCCCTGGCAGATATGTTTGAAAAAGACGGCGATATCAAAACGGCCATAGCGTTTCTGGAAAAGGAAGTGGAACTATATCCATTGTTTATGGATCCGGGCGGCATCGGAAATTACGCAGACCGCGCATATGCCGGAAAAGCGGAGACCATCAGCCGGTTATACAAAAAAATAAACGACCCTGTCCAGGCGGATCACTGGCATCAGAAAGCCGTACATCACGCAAAGCGGTATCTGCAGAACCCAACCATGTATATTGCAAGCCTCAGATACTGTGAAAACGTCCCGGGCAGGATGATCGACAGCTATCAGGAGCAGATAAAGAGTTTAGCGGAGGAGGAAAGGAAATAAAAACCCGCCCGGCAATCCCCAAATTCCCGGCTGGACGCAGGGGGCTGTTTATGATAAAATGTCCTTGTCCGCTGCAGATAGCGGACGGCAGTGCTGCAAATTCAGAGGAATGAGGGAAAAAACGTGAAATTATTATCCATAGCGGTGCCCTGTTACAACTCGGAGCCCTATATGAGAAAGTGTATCGAATCCCTGCTGACCGGCGGGGAGGATGTGGAGATCATTATCGTGGACGACGGCTCTGCAAGGGACAGGACGGCGGAGATCGCGGACGAATACGCCGCCCGCTTCCCGTCCATCGTACAGGTGATCCACAAGGAAAACGGCGGGCACGGCTCCGCGGTGAATGCCGGGATCGCCGCCGCCTCCGGGCTCTATTTTAAGGTGGTGGACAGCGACGACTGGGTGAAGCAGGAGGCGTACCGGCAGGTGCTTGACACCCTGCGGCTGTTAGCCGGAGGGGACAAGGCGTTAGATATGCTGATCTGCAATTACGTCTATGAAAAAGAAGGGGAGAAGCGCAAGAAGGTGATCCACTACCGCCGCACCCTCCCGCAGGATACGCTGTTTACCTGGGACGACTGCCATCACTTTTTAAAGGGGCATTACATCCTGATGCACTCTGTCATTTTCCGCACCAGGCTGTTAAAGGAATGCGGGCTGAAGCTGCCGGAGCACACCTTCTATGTGGACAATCTCTATGTGTTCGAGCCCCTGCCCTATGTGCAGAACCTGTATTATCTGGATGTGAATTTTTACCGCTATTTCATCGGGCGGGACGACCAATCCGTCAACGAGGAAGTGATGATCTCACGCATTGACCAGCAGCTTCTGGTCAACCGGCTGATGATCGATTATCTGGTGGAGCGGAAAGGGGAACTGATAAAGAACAAGCGCAGATACCAGTATATGCGCAACTACTTAGAGATTATCACCACGATCTCCTCCGTGCTGCTCATCCGGGCCGGCACCCAGGAGGCGCTTGAAAAGAAGCAGGAACTGTGGAAGTACTTAAAGTCCAAGGACAGAAGGCTTTTTGCCTGGATGCGCAGCGGCATCATGGGCGGCACCATGAACCTGCCCGGACGGGGAGGCCGGGAGATCTCCGTGCGGGCCTATCAGATCTGTCAGAAGATTTTTAAATTCAACTAAAGAGCCGCATAACAATACAGTGCACGGGACAACGCCCGTGCACTGTGACTTTTCCGGATGTTTAATTGTGCTGGGGAAGCCGCGCCACCTTGGGGGCGAACAGAAAATCCCGTCTGTAGACCATAAGGTACATGATGCCGGCCAGGAGAAGCCCTGTGGCCACATCGAACACGGAGTGCTGTTTTAACAGCATGGTGGAGAGGATGATGGACACGGCCAGCACCAGGGAGGCAAGCCGTATGCCCTTTTTGCTGGACAGCTCCTGGCAGTGCATCACCGCAAAATGGGCGCCCAGGGAATTGTACACATGGATGCTGGGCCAAAGGTTCGTGGGGGTGTCCGCCTGATAGAGCAGGGCTACCAGATGGGTGAACAGATTGTCCCTTTCCAGCACTGCCGGCCGGAGATGATGCCCGTTGGGCCATAGGGTGGACACGATCAAAAAGAGCGTCATACCGGTCATCAGGAAGATGCAGACCCTGTCATACTCCTGTATGTTCTTGAACAGGAGTACGGCCACCACCGCCGCCACATACACAAACCAGAGAAGATACGGGACGATGAACACTTCACAGAACGGGATGCAGTCGTCCAGGCGCGAGTGGATCACATGATATTTTGTCACATTTTTTTCCAGCCAGGCGAACCAGACCAGATAGACGGCCAGAAAAACGAGCATGGGAACTGCGTGCTTTAATCTGACATACAAGCTGCTCTGCCATCTTTTCATAAAGCGTAAGCCTTCTTTCCTTCTAAAAACATATCTTATTCCACGTCAAATATAGTATAGTCCGAAAAAAATAAATTTCAACTGTTTTTTGAAAAATTTAAATATCTTCATAAATGCTTAAGGTTTTCCCCCGGCGTGAGGATGCGCAGGGCGTCTGGCTCGCAGAAGACCTCCAGGCGGGCCGCCTGGGTGGTTACTTCCCCGTCCGTGTGTACCCACAGCGGGGCGTCGGTCTCCAGCACAAAGCGGCTGGCGCGGCGGGAGGAGATGCCGTGAAAGCGGTAATGCTTTCCGAAAAAGGCGGTGGGCAGGGCAAACAGAACCAAAAGCCTGGGCAGATTCCCCACCACACACAGATCCAGCACCCCGTCCCCCCAATCCGCCTGGGGACAGAACAAAAAGCCGCCGCCCTCGAAGCGGTGGTTCATGCCGGTGACAAACAGGATCTTTCCCAGATCTTCCGGGACACCGCCGTCCAGGGTCAGCCGGGCGCTGACGGATCTGGCGGCAAAGAGCTGTTTCAGCGCTATGCCCAGATAGACCAGCTTGCCCAGGCCGACCCGGTTCAGCAGAGTCTTTAACACAGAGCGCTGCACCTCCTCGCAGACCGCAGCGTCATAGCCCAGGCCGCAGCTGACGCAGAAGCGGCGCTTTCTGCCGTCCGGGTAGAGCACTGCGCCGAGATCCATGGGCTTTGGCGTGCCCGTGTGGAGGATCAGATCCAGGGCCTTTTTGGGGGAGGTGGGAATCTTTAAGTCCCGGGCCAGGTCGTTGCTGGAGCCGGTGGGGATGTAGCCCAGCGTGACGTCGGACCCCGGGGGAAGCTCCTGCACCAGCTCGTTTACCGTGCCGTCGCCGCCCAAAAGAAGGAGGGACAGGGGGGCGCCCGCCGCCTGGAGGGCAAGCTCCCGGGCAATCTTAGAGATGTCGCCGGCCTTTTGGGAAAAGTATACCCGATAGGGGATTTTTTCCCTCTGCAGCGACGGCTCTATCTGTTTCTGCCAGATGCGTTTCCCGCGGCCAGAGCGGGAGGTGGGGTTGACGATCACATGATACATACGGCGTTCCCTGTCCTTTCTTCTCTTTTGTTATGACCATTATACAGGCATGGGACGGCGGCGTAAACAGAAAATATGACAGTTTCTATTTTCTTTTCCGTAAAGGTATGCTATAATTCGGAACAAATATGGATGTCTCATGAGAAAAAGGAGGTAAAAAGATGTATTCATTGGAAGAAGTGAGAAAGGTCGACCCTGAGATCGCACAGGCCATTACAGACGAGCAGGAACGCCAGAACAGCCATATCGAGCTGATCGCCTCCGAAAACTGGGTGAGCAGGGCGGTCATGGCAGCCATGGGGAGCCCCCTCACCAATAAATATGCGGAAGGGTATCCCGGGAAGCGGTATTACGGCGGGTGCCAGTGCGTGGATGTGGTGGAGAACCTGGCCATCGAGCGGGCAAAGGAACTGTTTGGGTGCGAGTACGCCAACGTGCAGCCCCACTCCGGCGCCCAGGCCAATATGGCGGTGCAGTTTGCAGTCTGCCAGCCTGGGGACACCATCATGGGCATGAACCTGGATCACGGCGGGCATCTGACCCACGGAAGCCCGGTGAATATGTCGGGAAAATATTTCCACATCGTCCCTTACGGGGTAAACGACGAGGGATTCATCGATTATGACAGGCTGCGGGAGATCGCGCTGGAGGCAAAGCCAAAGATGATCATCGCAGGCGCTTCCGCCTATGCCCGTACCATTGACTTTCAGAAATTCCGCCAGGTGGCGGACGAGGTGGGCGCAGTGCTCATGGTGGATATGGCCCACATTGCGGGCCTGGTGGCGGCAGGGCTGCATCCAAGCCCCATCCCCTACGCGGATGTGACCACCACAACCACCCACAAGACCCTGCGGGGCCCCAGGGGCGGCATGATCCTCTCCAGCAATGCCGTCAACGAAAAGTACAATTTCAACAAGGCCATCTTCCCCGGCATCCAGGGTGGCCCGCTGATGCACGTGATCGCCGCCAAGGCAGTCTGCTTCAAAGAGGCCCTGGGAGATGAATTTAAGGCTTATCAGAAAAATATCATCGACAACGCCCAGGCTCTGTGCAAGGGCCTGCAGGAGCGGGGGATCAAGATCGTCTCCGGCGGCACGGACAATCACCTGATGCTGGTGGATCTGACGAATTTTGGCCTCACGGGGAAAGCGGTGGAAAAGCTTTTGGATGCGGCGCACATCACCTGCAACAAAAATACCATCCCCAACGATCCCCAGTCTCCTTTTGTGACCAGCGGCATCCGTCTGGGCACGCCTGCCGTCACCTCCAGAGGGATGGGCACGGAGGATATGGATCAGATCGCGGAGGCCATTGCCCTGGTGATAAAAGGCGGGGAGGAGAAAGTCCCGCAGGCAAAGGCCATCGTGGAGACGCTGACCAAAAAGTACCCGCTGGCCTGACGGCCTGAAAAACTGGGGCCAAAAAGTGAAAAAGCGGCCGCTCCCTGCGGCAGAATGAGAGGAAACATGATAAAGATAGCGGTATTGGGCTATGGCACCGTGGGAAGCGGCGTTGTGGAAGTCATTGAAAAAAACAAGGAGATGGTCAACAAGAAGGCCGGGGAGCCGCTGGAGGTCAAGTATATCTTGGATCTTAGGGATTTCCCGGAGGATCCCTACGGGGATCGCGTGGTGCACGATTTTTCCGTGATCCTGAAGGACGAGGAGGTCAAGATCCTCTGCGAGACCATGGGGGGCGTCGGCGCGGCCTATGAATTTACCAGGCAGGCGCTGTCTGCGGGAAAGAGCGTCTGCACCTCCAACAAGGAGCTGGTGGCGGCCCACGGGCCGGAGCTCATCCGCCTGGCCAAGGAGCATTGCTGCAATTACCTGTTTGAGGCCAGCGTGGGCGGAGGCATCCCCATCATCCGGCCCCTGAACTATTCCCTGACCGCGGAGTGCATTCAGGAGGTGACGGGGATCTTAAACGGCACCACGAACTATATCCTGTCCAAGATGGAGCATGAGGGAGCGGACTACGCTGCGGTGTTAAAGGAGGCCCAGGAGAAGGGCTACGCGGAGCGGGATCCCGCCGCCGATGTGGAAGGCCATGACGCCTGCCGGAAAATTGCCATCCTGTCCTCCCTGATGGCGGGGCGGAATGTGGATTACAGGAAGATCTACACAGAGGGCATCACGGCCATAGAGCCCAGGGACTTTGACTATGCAAAGCAGATGGGGATGTCCATCAAGCTGCTGGCATTGGGCAGGGAGACAGGGGATAAGACGCTTGCCATGGTCTCCCCCTTCCTGATTGATGCACAGCATCCCCTGCACATGGTAAACGGCGTGTTCAACGCGGTGTTTGTGAGGGGGAATATGCTGGGCGACTCCATGTATTACGGCAGGGGCGCGGGAAAGCTGCCCACGGCCAGCGCGGTGGTGTCGGACGTGATCGACTGCGCGAGACACATCGGGAAAGTGATCATGTGTTTCTGGGACGCCCAGGAGGCGCAGCTTCTCCCCATCGACCAGGTAGAACGGCGGTTCTTCTTCCGGGTCAAGGCGGGAGAGGGGGAAGAAAAGGCAAAGGAGGCCTTCGGCGAAGGGCTGGAGGAAGTGCGGCTTCCCGGCGTGGATACAGAGCTGGGCTATGTCACGCCGGTGCTCACGGAGAAAGATTTTGCCCAGCGCTATGAAAAGCTGGGGCAGGCGGCAGTCGGGAAGCGGCTCCGCATGGAAGCATAAGGCAGAGGTGTAAAGTTTGAGAGTAAACTTTCAAATTCTGATTGGAATGTGCGCTAAAGCGCACTAGGGGTATAAAATGAAATATCTGGTGGTATTGGGCGACGGCATGGCGGATGAGCCCATAGAAGAATTGGGGGGCAGGACGCCCCTGGAGTACGCAGACACGCCAAACCTGGACCGGCTCAGCGCGCTGAGCGAGATCGGGATGGTGCATACGATCCCGGACGGCATGAAGCCTGGCTCTGACACGGCAAACCTGTCCGTTCTGGGATATGATCCGAAAAAATATTATTCCGGCAGATCCCCTCTGGAGGCGCTGAGCATCGGCGTCCCCATGGAGGAGGACGACATCGCCCTGCGGTGCAATATCGTGACCCTTTCCGAGGGGGAGGGCAGTTTTGAGGAGCACAGGATCATCGACCACAGCTCCTCGGAGATCTCTACCCAGGACTGCGCAGTCCTGTTGAAAGCGGTGGCAGACCAGCTCTCCAACGAGCGCTATCAGTTCTATGTGGGCACCAGCTACCGCCACTGCCTCATCTGGAAGGGGGGAAGCGTGGTGGATCTGACCGCGCCCCATGACGTGCTGGGGCAGGTCATCGGGCCCTATCTGCCCGAGGACGGCGTGCTCCGGGAGATGATGGAGAAAAGCTATGACATCCTGGTAAACCACCCTCTCAACCAGGAGCGGAAGCGGCAGGGGCTCAACCCCGCAAACTGCTGCTGGTTCTGGGGGGCAGGGACGAAGCCTGCGCTTGCCTCTTTTGAGGAAAAGAACGGGAAAAAGGGCATGATGGTCTCCGCGGTGGATCTGTTAAAGGGGATCGCCGTGGGAGCGGGCATGGGCGTGGCTCTTGTAGAGGGCGCAAACGGCGGCCTTCACACCAATTATGCGGGCAAGGTGGAGGCGGCAGTCAACGCCCTGGTGCGGGACGGATACGATTTTGCCTATATCCATGTGGAGGCCCCGGACGAGATGGGGCATCAGGGAAGCGCCGGGAAAAAGGTGCAGGCCATCCAGTATCTGGACAGGGAGGTCATCGGGCCTGCGGTGGAAAAACTGCAGGCGGCGGGAGAGGACTTCCGGCTTTTGGTGCTGCCGGATCACCCCACCCCCGTCCGGCTGCGCACCCACACAAACGACAGTGTGCCCTATCTGCTCTATGACAGCACGGCGCCGCTTGAAAAGAGCTGGAAGTACAGCGAGCGGGAGGGACGCGCAAGCGGAAATTTTGTGGCACAGGGGCCGGAATTGATGGACCGTTTTCTGG
>CANQEH010000036.1 GCA_947594835.1 uncultured Acetatifactor sp.
GATGCGGCTCCATGGTCAAGCGGTTAAGACATCGCCCTTTCACGGCGGTAACACGGGTTCGATTCCCGTTGGAGTCACTAAGACAAAATAGGGTGCGATAGCCAAGTGGTAAGGCCCCGGACTGCAACTCCGTTATCGCCGGTTCAAATCCGGCTCGCACCTCTTTCAAAATGTGAAAAGGAACACTGATCTTATCGGTGTTCCTTTTTGTATTGTTCGTTTCCGGGTAGACAACGTTTAAAAATTCCACCCCGTCACCGGCTAAAGTTTCGGGGTGGATTTGTACAGGGGCTGTTCTAAAGCTGTGAAAACACCTCCCCGATGGGCGCCTGGATCAACAGGTCTGCATGGGCGTCCCTGGGCGTAGGGGTCTTGTTGATGACAACCAGATGATCTCCGTTAAAATAGTCGATGAGGCCCGCGGCGGGATAGACAGCCAGGGAGGTGCCCCCAATGATGAGAACCTGGGCTTCTTTTATGTAACGGATCGCCGCCTGGATGGTCTTTTCGTCCAATCCTTCCTCGTACAAAACCACATCCGGCTTGACGGGGTTGCCGCACTTTTTGCAGACGGGAATCCCCTCTGAGTCAAGGATGTACTGCATATCGTAAAACTGGCCGCAGCTTACGCAGTAATTGCGCAGCACGGAACCGTGGAGTTCCAGAACAACCTTGCTGCCCGCCGCCTGGTGCAGGCCGTCGATATTCTGCGTGATGACCGCCCTCAGTTTGCCCTGTTGTTCCAGCTGTGCCAGCTTGAGGTGGGCAGGGTTGGGCAGAGCTTTGGGGAAGAGCATTTTATTGCGGTAGAAACGGTAAAATTCTTTTGGATTGCTGCGATAAAAGGTATGGCTTAAGATGGTCTCGGGCGGATAGTCGTATTGCTGGTGATAGAGACCGTCTACACTCCGAAAATCAGGGATACCGCTTTCGGTGGAGATGCCGGCCCCGCCAAAAAAGACAATATTGTCATATTTTTCTACAATCTCGCGCAGCTTCTGGACTGCCGTCTGATACTCTTTCATATCGCCGCCTCCCTTCCAAGCTTATTTTTATTCTACCATATTTCGGCGGGAATGTCCAAAAATCATAAAATCTTAAGAAATGCGATCCCTGCAAGCTATTGAGGGGGAAGCCGTGTTTGTGATATGATAGAAAAAATACCTGCGGAAGACGGTTTTTGCGGGCTGGTTTCGGGAAAATGGCGATGGGGAAAAAGAATCTGGTTCCTTTGGAAAAATCCAAAAGGGTAATCTATCTGGAAAAGCGGCGGCACAGGCGTGGCGGCGTCCCTGTGGGGACGGTGTGCTTCGGGGCAGTTGGTCTGCTGTGCATCCTGTACTGTATCGGGATTGCCGCCGCCGGGTTCGGCACCCGCTTTTTCCTGATCTGGGGGCTGCTTGGGGTTCTCAGCCTGCTGTTTGCCCTGCTTCTGACAAGGAGACAGTGGCTGGCCAGGCTGCCAAAAGGGCTGAAGACTGCCGCCATATCGCTGTCTGGGCTTGGCCTGGTCCTGCTTATAGCGGTGGAAGGGCTGATCCTCTCCCAATTTGGCGCGGACGCTGCGCCGGGGGCGGACTATGTCATCGTACTGGGGGCGCAGTGGAAGCCGGAAGGCCCCAGCGAGGTGCTCCGCAGAAGGCTGGACAGAGCTGCAGAGTACCTGAGGGACAATCCCGATGCGGTGGCAGTCGTCTCCGGGGGACAGGGAAGCAATGAGCCAATCAGCGAGGCCAGCGGCATGAGGAGCTACCTGATGGAAGCGGGGATTGACGGCAGCCGGATTCTGGAGGAGGGACGCTCTGCCAGCACAGTGGAAAACCTGATGTTCAGCGGGAGGCTTCTGGACAAAGAAAATGACAGAGTTGTCATAGTGACTAATAATTTCCATATGTTCCGTGCACTTGGGATTGCAAAGAGCCAGGGATACGCCCATGTGGAGGGGCTGGCGGCCAGTTCCGTGCCGGGATTTTTGCCCAACAATCTTCTGAGGGAGTTTTTGGGCGTGGTAAAGGATTTTACTTTGGGAAATCTGTATGTGCCGTAGTGTGTAAAAGTTTATCTGTGGGAGGGGAATGAGGGAATATGGAGATCAACGTGGGAGACATCTTAAAGTTAAAGAAACAGCACCCCTGCGGAAGCCGGGAATGGGAAGTGCTGCGGGCAGGGGCCGATTTTCGCCTCAAGTGCTGTGGCTGCGGGCATCAGATCATGATAGCCCGGCGTTTATTGGAGAAAAATGTGAAAGAGATACGGGAAAATACTTGAAATAACCCGGCGAATATGTTAACATATTTATTCGTGATGAATCAATTTCCTTGCTCGCGCACCGGGCGCGGGCCAGAGACCAAAAGGAGGTAACAACAATGAACAAGTATGAATTAGCGATTGTTGTCACGGCTAAGATTGAAGATGAGCAGAGAGCGGAAGTGATCGAGAAGTGCAAGGCGCTCATCGAGAGATTTGGCGGTACCGTGACAGGCGTCGACGATTGGGGCAAGAAGCGTCTGGCCTACGAAGTTCAGAAGATGAAGGAAGCTTACTACTACTTCATCAGCTTCGAGGCAGAGAGCACCGTTCCTGCCGAGATCGAAAGCCGCGTGCGCATTATGGACAACGTCATCAGATACTTAGTCGTTAGACAGGATGAGGCTTAATTAGAAAGCGAGTGGAAGATGAATAAAGTAATTCTTATGGGACGTTTAACCAGGGATCCTGAGGTGAGATATTCCCAGGGTGCCAGCCAGACCGCAGTGGCGCGTTTTTCCGTGGCAGTAGACAGGAGATTTAAGCGGGAGGGGGAACCCGACGCAGACTTCTTCAACTGCACGTCTTTTGGCAAGCAGGCTGAATTTGTGGAGAGATATCTGCACAAGGGAACCAAGGTAGTTTTGAGCGGCCGGGTTCAGAATGACAATTACACCAACAAGGACGGCCAGATGGTATACAGCGTCCGCATCATGGTGGATGAAATTGAGTTTGCTGAGAGCAAAAACGCTTCCGGCGGAGGAAATGAAGGCGGATACCAAGGCAACAGCGGCGGGTTTGGAGGCCACAGCGCCCCGATGCCTTCCGGCGCAGGGGACGGCTTTATGAACATCCCGGACGGAATTGACGAAGAGTTACCGTTTAACTAAGTTTTAGCAAGTCAGATAGGAGGCAGTAAAATGGCTTATAATAAGGCAGAGAAACCCGATGCTCCCGTTAGGAAGAAGGGCGGAGTCCGCAGAAGGAAAAAGGTCTGTGTATTCTGCGGCAAGGACAATGTGATCGATTACAAGGACACCAACAAGCTCCGCAAGTATGTGTCTGAGAGGGGAAAGATTCTTCCCCGCCGCATTACCGGAAACTGCGCGAAGCATCAGAGGGCATTGACGGTTGCCATCAAGAGGGCCCGCCACGTAGCGCTGATGCCCTATGTGCAGGATTGACCTGCATAAAAACAGGATTGAAAAAGGCCAATGGCTCGGCAGAGCCGTTGGCTTTTTGTGTTTGACGGGCCGTTCGGCACAACCTTCTTTATTTTGACAAATTAAATTGTGGCATACTGCTGTTAAGTGTGATAAAATAATTCTATATGAAAACTAAGGTAAAAGGTACAGGCATGAAGAATCGAATCAGGCTGAAGGGCCGAGTGAAAACCTATATAAAGTTTTGCATCTACCTTGGGGTGCTTCTCTGTGCTGTGGACGCCGCTGTTTTTATGATTGATTTAAAGGCTGGGGCGCTTTTGACCGGCTTTGTCATCTTCTATTTTGCGATCACACTCTCTTTGTATTTTTACAACAAGCCGCTTCTGATGAATGAGCTGATCAGCTTTGCCACGGAATACGGCCAGATCCAGAAAAAACTCCTGCGGGAGCTGGATCTGCCCTACGCCCTGCTGGACGACGGGGGCAAGGTCATCTGGACCAATGCGGCGTTTGAAAGCCTGGTGCATCAGCCAAGGGGGTACAAAAAATCCATCAGTTCCCTTTTTCCCACCATTACCAGGGACAGGCTGCCGGACGACAACGGCGTGGACGAAGCCCAGTATGAGCTGGAGTACGAGGGGAACGAATATGTGGCCAAATTCCGCAAAATCTCCCTGCGCGATATGGCGGAAAACAGCGACATGATAGACGCCAAGGGCTACAACGGTTTTTTGATCGCTTTGTATCTCTATGATGAGACGGCGCTGCACCTGGCCCTGCAGGAAGTGGACGACCAGAGCCTGGCAGTGGGTATGATCTATCTGGACAATTACGAGGAAGCGCTGGAGAGCGTGGAGGAGGTCCGTCGCTCCCTGCTGATCGCGTTGATCGACAGGAAGGTCAACAAATACATATCGGGCTTCGATGGGATCTGCAAAAAGCTGGAGAAGGACAAGTTTCTGGTGATTCTTCGGAAAAAGAGCATTTCCCAGCTGCAGGAGTCCCGCTTTGAGCTGTTGGAGGACGTAAAGACCGTAAATATCGGCAATGAGATGGCGGTGACCATCAGCATGGGCATCGGTCTGGACGGTTTGAGTTACGCCCAGAATTATGAGTTCGCCCGCAATGCCATCGATCTGGCCCTGGGGCGCGGCGGCGACCAGGCCGTGATCAAGACCCCGGAGAGTATCACTTATTACGGCGGCAAGAGCCAGCAGGTGGAGAAGAATACCAGGGTGAAGGCCCGCGTCAAGGCCCATGCGCTGCGTGAGATCATCTCGGGCAAGGATCTTGTCCTGGTGATGGGGCACAGGATGCCGGACGTGGACAGCTTTGGCGCGGCGGTAGGCATTTACCGTATTGCCCAGACGCTGGAGCGCAAAGCGCATATTGTGTTGAGCGACGTGACGCCTGCCATCCAGCCCATGGTGGATCTGTTTCGGAACAATCCCGAGTATGAAGCCGACATGATCATCAACAATCAGGCGGCGATTGAGGCGGCCAACAACAATACGGTGCTGGTGGTGGTGGACGTGAATAAGCCTGCCATCACCGAGTGTCCGGAGCTTTTGCGCTTCTGTAAATCGGTGGTGGTGCTGGATCATCACAGGCAGGGATCGGAAACCATCGAAAATGCCACGCTTTCCTATGTGGAGCCCTATGCCTCCTCCACCTGTGAAATGGTGTCGGAGATCTTACAGTACACTTACGACAATATCAAGATCCGCACCGAGGAAGCGGATTGTATGTATTCCGGCATTATGATCGACACCAATAACTTCCTCTCCAAGACGGGGGTGCGGACGTTTGAGGCTGCGGCATTCCTTCGCAGAAACGGGGCGGATGTGACCAGGGTGCGGAAGCTGTTCCGGGAAGATGCGCTGGAATACAAGGCCAGGGCCGACGCGGTGAGCCAGGCGGAAATTTACAGGCAGTGTTTTGCCATCTCCATCTGTACGGCAGACGATCTGCCAAGCCCGACGGTCATCGGAGCCCAGGCGGCCAACGAACTGCTGAATATCCGCGGTATCAAGGCAAGCTTCGTGCTGACGGACTATCAGGGAAAGATCTACATCAGCGCGCGTTCCATTGATGAAGTAAACGTGCAGATCATTATGGAGCGCATGGGCGGTGGAGGCCATATGAGCACGGCGGCGTGCCAGATGGAGGGCGTCGGCGTGATAGAAGCCATCGGCGTCTTGAAACGCACCATAGACACAATGCTGGAGAACCACGAAATCTGACGGAAAGGACGGATCCCATGAAAATTATATTGTTGCAGGACGAGAAAAAGCTGGGGAAGAAGGGCGACATCATCGAAGCCAGCGAAGGATATGCCAGAAATTATATCCTGCCCAAGAAGATCGGCGTAGAGGCGACCCCGAAGAATTTAAACGACTTAAAGCTCCAGAAGGCCAACGAGAGCAAGATTGCGAAAGAGCAGCTGGACGCGGCCAAAGCGCTGGCGGAGGAGCTGGGAACGAAGCAGGTGATCGTCACCATGAAGGCCGGAGAGGGCGGCAGGGTCTTTGGGGCTGTGTCCAGCAAGGAGATTGCCCTGGCCTGCAAGGAGCAGCACGGCATTGAGCTGGACAAAAAGAAGATCGTACTCCCGGAGAGCCTGAAAAGCTTTGGCTCTTATGAGGTGAATATCAAACTGCATCCTCAGGTGACGGGCAAGCTGACGGTGAAAGTAACGGAGGCTTGAGCTGCCGGAAGGGGAGCGCGAAAGAGGTGACAGGAAATGCCTGCCATGGAAGAAAATGTATTAAAGAGAATATTGCCTCACAGCGTGGAAGCGGAGCAGTCTGTCATCGGGTCCATGATTATGGACAGAGAGGCCATCGTGGTGGCCTCGGAGATCATCACGGGGGAAGATTTTTACAGCAGGCAGTACGGCATCCTGTTTGAGACCATGGTGGAGTTAAACGACGGGGGCAGCCCGGTGGATCTGGTGACCCTCCAGAACCGCCTGCGGGAAAAGGACGTCCCTCCTGAGATCAGCAGCCTGGAATTTGTCAGGGAACTGCTGGCGGCGGTGCCCACGTCTGCCAACATCAAATATTATGCCAATATTGTCGCGGAGAAAGCCACTCTGCGCAGGCTCATCCGTTTAAATGAGGAGATTGCCAATACCTGTTACGCGGGCAAGGAGAGCCTGGAAGCCATCCTGGAGGACACGGAGAAGCGTGTGTTCCAATTGGTACAGAGACGGGATGCGGGAGAGTTTGTCCCCATCCGCCAGATCGTGATGAACGCTCTGGACCGCGTGGAGACGGCGGCTAAGAACAAGGGAAGCGTCACCGGCATCCCCACAGGATTTGTGGACCTGGACTATCGGACGGCGGGGATGCAGCCCTCGGATCTGATCCTGATCGCAGCCCGTCCCTCCATGGGAAAGACAGCCTTTGTGTTGAATATTGCGGATTACGTTGCCTTTAAGAAAAATAAGTGCGTGGCGATTTTCAGCCTGGAGATGAGCAAAGAACAGCTGGTGAACCGAATGTTTTCCCTGGAATCCGGCGTGGACGCCCAGAAGCTGCGAACCGGCCAGCTAAACGATCAGGAGTGGGAACGGCTGATCGAGAGCGCCGGCGTCATCGGGAAGTCCAATCTGATCATAGACGACACGCCCAGTATCTCTGTCGCAGAGCTGCGCTCCAAATGCAGGAAGTTTAAGCTGGAGCACAATCTGTCCATGATTATTATCGACTATCTGCAGCTGATGACGGGAAGCGGCAGGGTGGAATCCAAACAGCAGGAAATATCAGACATTTCCCGCTCCTTAAAGGCGGTGGCCAGAGAATTGAATGTGCCGGTGATCGCATTGTCACAGCTTTCCCGGGCGGTGGAGCAGAGGCCGGATCACAGACCCATGCTGTCGGATTTAAGAGAATCCGGGGCAATCGAGCAGGACGCGGACGTGGTGATGTTTATTTTCAGGGAGGAGTACTACAACCACGATGCGGAAGACAAAAAAGGCTTAGCGGAAATTATCATCGCCAAGCAGAGAAACGGCCCCATTGGGACAGTTGAATTGGCCTGGCTGCCGGAATACACCAGGTTTGTCAATCTGGAGCCCAGGAGGAACCGGGAAAATTAGGGATTTTCATAAGAAACCTACGAAAGAGAATGAGCGGACGGCCCATTCTCTTTTTTTGTGAAATGCAGGTTGGCAAAGCGAAGGAAAGGAGAGACCATGGGGAACTATCTGTTTATCTCGGAGGCAGCGAAAGAAGTAAAGGTGGAGAGCCATGTGCTGCGCTATTGGGAGGAGGAACTGCATCTCCCGATCAAGCGCAATGAACTGGGGCACCGCTATTATACCGAGGAGGACGTGGAGCGGTTTAAGCAGATTAAAGGAATGAAGGAGAGAGGATTACAGTTGAAGGCGATTAAAATGATTTTGCGGGATGGAAAATTGGATGTGCTGCCATCGGGGGTGGTGCAGGAGCAAAACCCGGGTGTGGAACAGGAACTGCCGGAGGAGGGCGGGACACAGCAAACAGGACTGGCCATCGACATTGTTGATACCAGGGATCGGCAGATTGCCGCGGAGAGCAAGGAGGACAAGTCCAGGCGGCTGCAGTGGCTCCTGCAGCAGCTGATCCGGGAAACCTTGCAGGAAAACAACGGAGAGCTTTGCCGGGAGATCAAAGAAAGCGTTGTCAAAGAGCTGGACTATCAATTCCGTATGCAGGAAGAACGGGAGGAGTTGCGGGATCAGAAGCTGGCAGAGCGGGATGAAGAACACTATAAGAGGATGGACGAGCTTCTGCGGAAGAAGAGCAAACCGGCCTTCCGCCTGGGCAAAAAAAAGAAAGGCACCTGATAAGGTGCCTTCACCTCATAGGGTGCCTTTCGGGCTATGTCTTAATCCTGGGAAATGGCTCCTACAGGACATCCGCCTGCGCAGGAACCGCAATCGATGCACTTATCGGGTGCGATCTCAAACTTGCCGTCTCCCATGCTGATTGCGCCCACCGGGCACTGGCTCTCACAAGCGCCGCAAGCCACACAAGCATCACCAATCACATATGCCATACTTGTAACCTCCTTCTGCATACACACATATTTACGACCGTTTCTATTGTAATATAATCGGAAGGTGAATACAAGAGCGAAATCATAAATTCTAAAACAATTTTAAGGAAAACATACAGGAAAATTAAGGTTTTGCTTCTTTGTTTTTGCCATGGGGTATGGTATGATGGTTTTGAAACGAAAAGGAGCGGGACGAGACATGGAGCGGCAGAAACGGTATGAAAATCTGGACGGTTTGCGGGCATGGGCCTGCCTGGGAATCGCAGCCATGCACTTGCTGGCCGGCGGCGCGGGGTATCCGGCGGACGGCCTGTTCTGGAACCGGGTCGTCCCTTCCTGGTCGGTGTTGGTGGATCTGTTCATGCTGCTCTCCGGGTTTGGGGTGTGCGCGGGCTATCTGGACGGCTTTCGGTCGGGAACGGTCTCTCTGGAGCAGTTTTATCGGAGGCGTTACGGGAAAATCCTCCCTTTCTTTGCCGTGACCACGCTGATTGGGGTGGCGGCCCAGAGGAGCCTCCAGGGCCTGGCGGAAGGCTTTATGGAGTTGACACTTCTCTTTGGCCTGCTTCCCAACAACAGCAATTGTTTTCAGGTAAACGGCGTTTGCTGGACGCTGGGAACCATTTTTGTCTTTTATCTGTTGTTTCCCTTTTTCACCTGTGTTCTGGCCAATCGAAAGAGGGCCTGGATCGGTTTTGCGGTCTCCCTGGGGATCCAGGCGCTGTGCGAAGTGCTGTTTATGACGGAAGGATATGTGGCGGCGGGATTTGTGAAGCGGACCAGTTTCCTTTACAGTATGCCCTTCTTTCTGGCAGGCGGCCTGCTGTATCTGTACCGCCAGCAGCTGGAACAGGTTGTGGGGAAACTGCAATGGCTGTTCCTGCTCCTGGCCGCAGGGGCTTCCATGGCTTATTATGCCCTGCCGGATCAGATCGGTTCCTTTGGGCTTATCGACTTAAAAGCGCTGGCCGTATACACCCTGTGGGCTGTATATGCCATCGGGGCAAAGAGCTTCCTATGCAACAATCCCCTTACCAGAATAGTGGCGCCGATCAGCATGGAAATCTATTTAAGCCACATGATTCTGCTCAGGGGATTGCATTTTGCCGGGATAGACGCCCTTTTGGGGAAAGGCGCTGTTTCCTATTTTGCTATGTACGCGATCCTGCTGGCCGCCACCATCGTGTTTGTGCTGGCGGTAAAAGCACTGCTGCAGCGGATCGGCGGATATGTTAAGAAGCGTTTTCCGCGCGGCGTTTCTTGATGCCGTCTAAGATCACCTGTTTCTTCTCCACCAGCTTGCCCTTGTCCATGGGCGGGACGCCTTTGAGGCGATAGGGGATCCCCAGGCTCTCGTATTTGTTTGCCCCCATGGTGTGGTAGGGGAGCACATCCAAGGCCTTTAAGTTGTGGAACTGCCCGATGAAATATCCCAGCTCAAAGAGATACTTGTCGTCGTCGGTCAGACCGGGCACTACCACATGGCGTATCCACATATCTACGTTCTTTTCGTCTAAGTAAGCGGCAAATTTTAAGATATTCTGATTGGGCTGCCGCACCAGATCCAGATGCTTCTGAGGATCAATGTGTTTGATATCCAGCATGACCAGATCCGTCAGCTCCATGAGCCGATCCATTTTTGCCACCAGCGCAGCATTGTCCGGCTGAAAAGCAATGCCGGAGGTGTCGATACAGGTGTGGATCTGCCTTTCTTTGGCAAGCGTAAACAGCTCAATAAGGAAATCGACCTGCATCAACGGCTCGCCGCCGGTGACAGTCAGCCCGCCGCCGTTTGCGTAAAAGGCGCTGTTTCTCTCGTACTGTTCAATGATATAAGACGGTTCCATCAATGTGCCGCCGTTCATGTCCCAGGTGTCCGGGTTATGGCAATAGGCACAGCGCATGGGACAACCCTGCACAAATACGACAAACCGGGTGCCGGGGCCGTCCACTGTACCAAAACTCTCCAAGGAGTGTATTCTGCCCTGCATATTGTATGCCTCCTTTTTTCGTATATCCACTATTATATCAAAAACAATGGGAAAATCCACTCATTTTTGTAAAAACCATGTCCAAACCCATTGCCCAAACCTCATGCCCAAACCCATTGCTCAAATCTTATGCCCAAACCCCATGCCATGAACCCACCCTCTGTACCTGTCTGGGTGTGGCCTGTGATCCTGAAGGCATTATAACTATGCCGGGCTGTGAATGAAAATCCGGGAATTTTGCTTACGAAACGGGAAAGTCGGTTAATAAACGGGAAAGTCGCTTACAAAATGGGAATCTCGCTTACAAAACGGGAAAGTCGGTTACAAAGCGGGAATCTCGTTTACAAAACAGGATTTTCATTTACAAAACGGGACTCTTGGGTTACAAACGGGACTCTCAGCTTGCTATTCACCCGTGTTCTTCAACATGAAAATGTTTCACAATAAATAATTAACGATAAACATTAAATTATAATTGACAAACATAAAAACAAGTAGTATGCTGAGAGCAGAAACGGCAAATGGCAATCGGGAGTCCGAAAGCAGAAACGACAAATGGCGATCGGGAGTCTGAAAACAGAAACGGCAAATGGCAACCGGGAGTCCGAAAGCAGAAACGGCAAATGGCAATCCGGGAGTCTGAGAGCAGAGACCCACAACGCCCGTAGGAATAGATGCACACGGGGCGGAACAGAGTCTGGAAAGGAAGGGTGCAGAGTATGAGGGAAGAAGTTGTGAAGCTGGAAAAAGTGAAAAGAAATTGCGGCAAAGCGATGGTGGTGGCAAGGATTGCCAGGATTTTCGGCCTGGTGCTTGCCATACTGACGCTGGTGCTGGGAGTTGGCCTTGTCGCTTTCCGAAAGCCGCTGGATCAGGCCCTGGCCGATGCGGAGGCCAAAGGCGACTGGGACAGGGCGGAGTGGAGGGCCGGGATAGAAATCGGTATCTTCGATGTCTTTACCACTTCCCTTACATCGGAAGGCGGCGCGGTCATGCTGGCAAAGGTCATGTTCGTGTCGGGTGTTTGGATGGCCGTTTTGACTGTCACGCTGTATTATGTGGAAAAGATGTTTGGGGAGATCCAGAACGGCGACTCGCCTTTTCGGGAGAGCGTCTTAAAGCGGATGAAGGTCATTTTTGCGCTGGCCACGGTGATGGCGCTGGACAACAGTCTGCTGATCGGTTTTGTGGTCGGCTTTTCGCTCTGGTGCGTGTACCAGATCTTTGAGTATGGAGGGGAACTGCAGCGGTTCTCCGACGAGACCTTATAGAATATAAACTTTCAAATTCTGATTGGTATGCGTGCTAAAGCACGCTAGGGGTATAAGTATGGCAATTATTTTGAGATTGGACAGGATGATGGCGGACAGAAAGATGTCGCTGAATGAGCTGGCCCAAAAGGTGGGGATTTCCAATGTAAATCTCTCCAATATCAAGACAGGGAAGGTAAGCGCGATACGTTTTTCTACTTTAAATGCAATCTGCGACGTGCTGGACTGTCAGCCGGGGGATCTGTTGGAATTTGAGCGGGATCAGAGCTAAGAGAGAAACGGGGAAGGAGAGACTGGGATCAAAACAAAAAAGTGGCGCCGGATTTGCACCGGCGCCGCTTCTTCTATGGGTGTGCCTCTGACACGCCCATGCAGGAATCCTTTTTACTGACGTTTTCTTACATTGCCTCGTGGAAGGTACGCGCGATAACGTCTGCCTGCTGCTCGGGAGTCAGCTTAATGAAGTTCACTGCATACCCGGAAACGCGGATGGTCAGCTGAGGATACTTCTCGGGATGCTTCTGAGCGTCCAGAAGGGTATCTCTTACCAGAACGTTTACGTTCAGATGATGGCCACCCTTAGATGCGTAACCATCCAATAAATTTACAAGGTTGTCAACCTGTGTTGTGCTTGCTGCCATGATTTTGTCCTCCTTATTTGTGGTTGTTTTATTCCCCTTGGGCGGCGCCGCCCAAGGTATTGCCTGTGTCAGATCCGGGCTTTTAACGGAAATCGTCAAGCCCCTGTTCCAATGTGGGTACACTGCAGGCCAACGGTGTTCTGGAGCAATCCGTACAGCCCATTGTCTGAACGCTCTTTGACTGGCTTTCCTGCTGGTCATGATCTACATTGACATGACCTACGCCGTTTGCCATGCCGGAATCCAGCATATCGATCAGGTCGTCAATCATATTCTTTTCGTCCATCGTGTTTCACCTCCCACCAGAATAGTGTGCCATCTTTGGCAAGTCTTATTTCAGATCAAGTTCGAGTATCACACGGTGATATCGTGGAACTTGCAAGTCTTATTTCAGGTCAAGTTCGATGTCACCGGCAAAGATGGTGTCTTCCTTGCCCAGAGCGCCGGGAACGATGGTGAAGGTATTGGAGATACCGTCCTGTGCATCGTTGAAGGGCAGCTTGGATACGGAAGCCAGGGATGCCACTGCGCCGTGGGAATCGCGGCCGTGCATCGGGTTTGCACCGGGAGCGAAAGGCTGGCCCTTCTTACGTCCATCGGGAGTATTACCGGTAGCCTTACCATAGGTAACGTTAGAGGTAATGGTCAGGATGGAGGTGGTAGGGATGCCGTTCCTGTAGGTGTGATGTCTTCTCACAGCGGTCATGAAGCGATGCACCACCATCTGTGCGATCTCATCCACACGGTCGTCATCGTTGCCGTACTTGGGGAATTCGCCAGTGGTCTCAAAGTCTACGATCACGCCGTCCTCATCCCGGATGGGCTTTACCTTCGCATACTTGATGGCGGACAGGGAGTCTGCCACGATGGAAAGGCCTGCAACGCCGGTTGCGAAGTAACGCTTTACGTCTCTGTCATGGAGCGCCATCTCTGCTCTCTCATAGCAGTATTTGTCGTGCATATAGTGGATGATGTTCAGGGTGTTCACATATACGTCAGCCTGCCACTCCATCATGTCGAGGAACTTGCTCAACACATCGTCGTAATCCAGCACGTCGCCGGTAACGGGACGGTACTTGGGGCCGACCTGCTTCTTGGTGATTTCGTCCACGCCGCCGTTCAAAGCGTACAGCAGGCACTTTGCCAGGTTCGCACGGGCGCCGAAGAACTGCATTTCCTTGCCGACAACCATGGAGGATACGCAGCAGGCAATTGCATAATCGTCGCCGTGGGCAACTCTCATCAGGTCGTCGTTCTCGTACTGGATGGAAGAGGTCTGAATGGACATCTTCGCGCAGTAGCGCTTCCAGTTGATGGGCAGCCTGGTGGACCACAGGACGGTCAGGTTGGGCTCCGGAGAAGGCCCCAGGTTGGTCAGGGTGTGCAGATAACGGAAGCTCATCTTGGTTACCATGTGCCGTCCGTCAACGCCTACGCCGCTTAAGGACTCGGTTACCCATACGGGGTCGCCTGCGAAAATCTGGTTGTACTCGGGAGTGCGGGCAAACTTAACGCAGCGCAGCTTCATGATGAAGTGGTCTACGAACTCCTGGATCTGCTCCTCGGTAAAGGTGCCGTTCTTCAAATCTCTCTCTGCATAGCAGTCAAGGAAGGTGGAGGTACGTCCCAGGGACATAGCCGCGCCGTTCTGCTCCTTGATCGCGCACAGATATCCGAAGTAAGTCCACTGGATTGCTTCCTGCACGTTTGCAGCGGGCTTGGAGATATCGTAGCCGTAGGAAGCAGCCATCTCTTTCATCAGCTTCAAAGCGGTGATCTGCTCGGAGAGCTCCTCGCGCAGGCGGATCACGTCGTCGGTCATCACGCGCCCGGTGGAGTTCTTCTGATCCTCTTTGTCCTCGATCAGCCTGTCAATACCATACAGGGCTACACGTCTGTAGTCGCCGATGATACGTCCGCGGCCGTAAGCATCGGGAAGGCCGGTGATGATGTGGGAGGAACGGCAGGCTCTCATCTCCTGGTTGTAAGCGTCAAAGCAGCCTGCGTTGTGAGTCTTTCTATGGGTGGAGAAAAACTCGGAAATTTCGGGGTCAACTTCATAGCCGTTGTCGGAGCAGGCCTTCTCTGCCATACGGATACCGCCGTAAGGCTGCAGGGAGCGCTTGAAAGGCTTGTCGGTCTGGAAGCCTACGATGGTCTCCTTGCTCTTGTCAAGATAGCCGGGGCCGTGGGAAGTAATGGTAGAAACAACCTTGGTGTCCATATCGAGAACGCCGCCGGCTTCCCTCTCCTGCTTCTGAAGTTCCAGCACCTGCGCCCACAGATCCTTGGTGTTCTGTGTGGGTGCCGCCAGGAAACTCTCGTCGCCTTCATAGGGATGATAGTTTCTCTGGATGAAGTCGCGGACATTGACTTCTTTGTCCCATTTGCCTGTTACAAAATCTGTCCATTCTGCTCTCATTTGGTTAGCCTCCTGTTCGTATTTGAATTAGCTTGTAAAAATAGATTTCCGATGGTCTAATTCCTAGTCTCATTATATGAAAAAGAAGTGTGGCAGTCAAGGAGGAACAATGTACTTTTTTCGGTACAAAACGGGCATTTCCGGGCGTTTATGAAAAATTGCAAAACATATTTCCAATATTTCCACAGGATGGAAGAGGGGAAAATTTTGGGCGGATAGCTTGTCAGATTTCCGGGAATGTATTATACTGTTCAAGAGACAAAAAGCACGGGCCGGGAGCCTGCCGCCGCAGGCACGGCAAATGGAAATAGAAAGGAGATATTGTTATGAGCCAGATCACAAAGGAAATGACAATCGGGGAGATCCTGAATGCAAATCCCAATGTGGCGCCCATCCTGTTGGAAGCCGGGATGCACTGCCTCGGCTGCCCCTCCGCACAGGGAGAGTCCTTAGAGGAGGCTGCAATGGTACATGGCATGGATATTGAGGATCTGATGGCAAAGATTGCCGCCCTGTAAGTTTGCGCGGCAAAACACCATAAACGGCATGGATCAAAACAGGCGCGGGGACGGCCTCAAAGGCCGCCCAGCGCCTGAACTGCGTTTTCTGAAATCAAGGCTTCACAATGTTCTGTCAGGAAGGTGCCGCTGGCTGCGGCAGAACGCTGCAGGGAACCGTACTCCGACAAAATGTTGCAGGCCCTGTCAAACCCTTCCCCCGTGTCGTCCCCCTGGGTCATCAAAAGCAGATAATTGCCTGCGGCGGGATCTTTATAGAGAGTGCTGAGTCCCTTGTAATGACCGGCAATCACAGCGGAAACCTCCATGGCGCGCTGCAGGGAGGCCAGCCGGAAAATCCTGCTGCGCAAGTGCTGGTCTGCGGCCTCGGCGCGGTCGGCAGGCTCTGCGCCCTGCTCTGGGGCCCCGCCCGGCTGCTGTGTCTGCAGGCGGCGGAACAGATCCATCACCTCGTCGGGAGCGTCGCCG
The DNA here is from genome assembly GCA_947594835.1 of uncultured Acetatifactor sp. GTDB lineage: Bacteria > Bacillota > Clostridia > Lachnospirales > Lachnospiraceae > Acetatifactor. The sequence goes on from CANQEH010000036.1 coordinate 15,768, forward strand.
TCGATTTCTTCCAATCCCTCGTAGTCCGTATCTTCGGTGACAGACGGGGCAAATCTGGAAAAACGGGTGTCAAGCTCTTCCGGATCCTCCACCTTGGTTATGATCAGCACAATACATTCTGCATTGAGCGGAATCGCTTCTATCATCAGAGGAATGTCCTCGGCCTCAAAACCAAACTCAAAATTGGCCTGGCGCATCATGTCCCGGAACAGTGTCTTCGCTTTCTCTGTGCCGTAAGCCAGCTCGCTGATTTTCAGTTCACGGCTTATCAAGTCTTCCTTGGTCAACGTGCAGCGGATCTGATTCTCGTTCATTTTTTCTATTTTCATACGACAGACCTTCCTTTCTGCATTACGGGAATGCGAATCATATAGGCGCCTGTTAAATGTATCTTATACTCTTGCACCCCGTAAGTCAATGGCAGAAACTAACTTTTCATTTTTTGTATAATTTTTTATTATTTTATAAAATTCGACTTGAAAAAATGATAATTGAGAGCTATAATTATCTTGCAAGCGCCTTCGGTACTTTGTACGGGAAAGGGGGCGGCAGTCTTTTTCACATGATAAGTTGATTTATTGAGCAAGGAACAATCGTTCCGCATCATCCTTTTTTACCCGTGTTACTATCACATTATATGACAGATCTGGGATTCTGACAT
>CANQEH010000037.1 GCA_947594835.1 uncultured Acetatifactor sp.
AAGTTGCGGAAGGGAGACGCCCCTGAAAAAATTGCGTTGGATCTCTTGGCAGACGAGAAGGAGATTGCCCGGATCTGTGAGGCCTATTTATCCTGCGGGCCGGAGGAAGATGCCGTCTATGAAATGCTGGCTGGCGCTGATAAAGTATGGGACAGGGAAGATATGCAAAAAGGAGGCGGCTGACAGCCGTCTCCCCGACTGTAGACAAAGCACTTCCGACAATTCTTAAGCTGGGAAGTGCTCTGATAATTCTGATAGAAAAAAGTGGGCGTTTCCAAACATCTGCGTATAACGGAATCCATGGTTTTCTTTTGCACTTCCAAAGATCCGTTCTATGGTTTCTTTTCTCAGGGCATATAAATGTTGCATTTCAATGGGGCGACGGATCTCCTCACACATCTCCATATAAGATTCCCAGATATACCGTGTTACTGTCTTTACATGATCCCTGCTCTGAGCACACTGTGCAAGGTACGGGCAGTCTGCGCCGACTGTCCCGCAGCTCTTGTATTCCCTGTAACCATCCCTGTCCGTGGTGCGGCAGATCAGCAGTTTATGCTCTGGACAGAAATTTGTGAAAATCAAACAGCACAGACAGTGGGAAATCTGCTGCCCGTGCTGTTTTGATGTGTGGCGGGATAGAAAAAACAGATCCGGGCAACATAAAAAGTAATACAACACTCTGATAGGAAATGTTGTATTACTTCTTGCTTACACTCTATATATCGACGGACTTCTCAAATACTTTAGAGCTTTGTGAAAAAAATCTCCCTAAAATTTTTCCCACGGCGTTTTCTGAAAACACATCAGAGCTGGATGCGCTGAAAAACCTCGTCTTTGTCATCCTGGTCAATACACAGGTAATGCAGGGTGACCCGGTAGGAGGAATGGTTGTAAATGTGCATCAGGACAGCGGGCGGGACGCCCAGCTTCCAGGCGTGATAGCCAAAGGTCTTCCGCAGGGAATGGCAGCTGATGTGCTCGGAGAGACCGCAGGACAGCGCGGCTTTCCGCACGATGCGGTAGGCCTGATGCCTGTCGATGGGGAGCCTGCTGCGGGCGCTTTCAAAAATATAGTCCTGAGGAGCGGGCTGTTTGAGATCCATCCACTTAGCCAGCGCTTCTTTCAAAACCCCGTTTAAGGCGATGCGGGTCTGTTTTCCTGTCTTTTGCTCTGTCAGTTCCAGATGGGTCTTCTGCCTTTTGTTTTCATAATCGTATACGGAAGTCCATTTCAGATGCAGCATATCCGTGACCCGCAGCGCCGTGTTGAGCCCCATGAGGATCAGGAGCTGGTTGCGCACGGCGAGGGGCGTGTCTCCATCATAGTAGCATTTGAGTCTGTTCAGTTCTTCCGACTTTCTGATTGGCTGTGTTGTACTCATAGTTTCTCCTTTCAATGTAGAAATTTTTCTTTCATGTTACGTCTTTCCGATGTGTTTTGTACAACATTTCCTATCAGAGTGTTGTATCAGCCAGGCAGGAAGCCGCGACAAGCAAGGAGGTTAAAAATGCTGAACTTATCTGTCCGCCCGGGAGAGTATCTCATGGTGGGGGAGAATGTCAAGATCGTCTTTGTGGGAGGCACAGGAAACAACATCCATCTGATGATAGAAGCCCCCAGGGAGGTAAACATCGTCCGCAGCAGGGCCGCGGAGAAAGCGGGAACGGCAGGGCCCTCTCCTTACAGCAAGAAGACTCCTGTCTCCGACAAAGCCCAGCAGGAGATCCTGCGGATCATCCGGGAGGACCGGCAGAAAAACGCTTCCTCATAAAGCGCAGGCGGGATCTGAAAACGGAATATCGGGCTGCTATCCTAGGGGCGGCCCTTTGTTCATAAAAAACAAACAGCAACCCAAAAACAAAGCACGGGCCAAAGGCCCAAACGTCCCGAACGGATTTGGGGCGTAACGTATAAGGAGGTACACTATGGTAGTACAACACAATTTAACCGCGATGAATTCCAACAGAATGCTGGGCCTGACCAGTTCTTCCCAGGCAAAGTCCACGGAGAAACTCTCCTCCGGCTACAAGATCAACCGCGCGGCAGACGATGCGGCAGGGTTGTCCATCAGCGAGAAGATGAGAAAGCAGATCCGGGGCCTGACCCAGGCATCCGCCAACGCCCAGGACGGCATCAGCGCAGTGCAGACTGCAGAAGGCGCACTGAACGAAGTGCAGGATATGCTGCAGAGAATGAACGAGCTGGCAGTGAAGGCGGCAAACGGCACCAACTCCGAGAACGACAGGACTTACATCCAGAACGAGATCGACCAGCTGACCACAGAGATCGACCGCGTGGCGGAGACCACCAAGTTCAACGAGACCTATCTGTTAAAGGGCGATAAGAGCCTGGAGAAGGGTTATACCTACAGCTACAAGAACTTTGCAACTGAGGCTGAACAAGCCGGCAAAGCAACCTTCAGCACAGATGACAGCACAAAGCTGACAGCGACCCTGGCCGATATTACTGCTCCTTCGGAGGCAGGTCTGCAGGATAAGATGAACGAGCTGCTGATGGCATTCCGTGACCAAGGAGTAAAGTTGACGGCAGAGGTCGTTGCAAAGGGAGATGACGATGGAGAGCTGTCCTATAGCCTTGAACTGCTCGGCGCAGCGGCGGAAAAGTTTGATGTCACTACGAAAACAGGCTCGAAAACAGAGTTTGAAATCAAGGACAAGGAAGGCAATCTCTTAGCGACCGTTACGGGCACAGGAGCAGATGGAACATTGACGGCCGATAAGGATCACATTGGAGATAAAGTCTCTGCAACGGTGATTGCAACCGATATTCAGGCGGTTCAGTCTACCACTGAGCAGGCAAAGTACTATGACAGAGACGGCAATGCCATTTCCGCAAATGCCTTGAGCAACTATTTTTCGGCTTCAACAGCTGATGATGGTACAGTTTCCGTTGCGACAAAGACAGGTGCTCCCCAGCTTTATGATGCGGTAGGCAACAAAGTGGACGTTCCTCAGCCGAAAAATGTTGCCGCTCTTCAGGATCTGACTGCCGCCCTCACGGTATCCCTCCATGTCGGCGCAGACGCTACCAGCAACAACCAGATCACCATGAACATCGACACCATGAGCGCAAAGGGGCTTGGCGTAAACGGCCTGAAGGTGGACGGCGTAGATGATTCCAACGCATTGAGCGCCATCGACACCATCAAGGAAGCCATCCAGAAGGTTTCCACCCAGCGCTCCGCACTCGGTGCTATCCAGAACCGTCTGGAGCACACCATCAACAACCTGGACAACGTAGTGGAGAACACCACCTCCGCAGAGAGCCAGATCCGCGATACTGATATGGCTACCGAGATGGTGAAGTATTCCAACAACAACATCCTCTCCCAGGCTGGCCAGGCAATGCTGGCACAGGCTAACCAGGCAAACCAGGGCGTTCTGTCCCTGTTGGGTTAATCAAAGTTTTAGCAGGGCTCTTGCGGGAAAGGTATTGGCAAACGGGGGCGGTTTACGGTAGTCTCCAATAAAGCAGGATCGAAACAATACTGGCGCAGGGCAGCTGCCAGACAGCGGTGAAACAAAGAGAACGGCCATAGCTGGAAAGCAATCCAGATATGGCTGTTCTTTTTGTGATAATCAGATTGATATTTTTCGGGAAAGAGTCTTGATTTTTCTCCTGGAATGACTATCATAGAATCAGATGTATCTTTTTCGAAAGGCAGCAGGCGTGCCTGTGCAGGCACAGCCGGACGGATGATAGGACAGAGCCCCGGGCACTTTGCAGTGCCTGGGGCTTTCAGCGGAAGGAGTCAGAACCATGACAAAAAATATGACCGTCGGTTCACCGATGAAACTGATCCTGGGGTTTGCCATTCCCCTGTTTTTCGGCTTTCTGTTCCAGCAATTTTACAGCCTGGTGGATACGCTGATCGTGGGGCGGTTCCTGGGCACGGACAATCTGGCCGCGGTGGGGGCCACCGGGTCGATCAACTTCCTGATCGTGGGGTTTTGTATGGGGATCTGCAGCGGCTTTTCCATCCCCATCTCCCACAAGTTCGGCGCAGGGGATTATCCGGGGATGCGCCGCTATGTGGCCAACTGTATCTGGCTTTCCGCCGCTTTTGGCCTGGGGATTACGGTGCTGACGACCTGCCTTTGCCGTCAGATCCTGCTCTGGATGCGGACGCCGCAGAACATCATTGACGGCTCCTATGCGTATATCTGGGTGATTTTCCTGGGGATTCCCGCCACCTTTCTGTACAACATGACCTCCGGCGTGATCCGCGCGTTGGGCGATAGCAAAACGCCTGTTATTTTTCTGCTGATGTCCTCTGTCATCAATATCGGGCTGGATCTGTATTTCATTCTCAGCCTGCATATGGGCGTGGCGGGCGCCGCCTGGGCCACGGTGATCGCGCAGGGAGTTTCGGGATTGTGCTGCCTGTTATTTATTGTGAAGAAGTTTGAAATTCTGCGGCTTGAGAGAGAGGATTGGGCGCCGGACAGGCATATGATGCAGGTTTTGTGCGGGATGGGGGTGCCCATGGGCCTGCAGTATTCCATCACCGCCATAGGGAGCGTTATTTTACAGAGCGCCACCAATATGCTGGGCTCCGACGCGGTGGCGGCAGTGACGGCGGCAGGGCGCATCGGCGGTTTCCTGGCCTGCCCTTTTGACGCCATGGGATCTACCATGGCCACCTACGGCGGGCAGAATGTGGGCGCGGGCAAGCTGGAGCGTCTGGGGAGTGGGTTAAAGTCCTGTATCCTGCTGGGAGCCGGGTATGCTGTGATCGCCCTGTTGATCAGTATCTTCTTTGGGAGAAATCTGGCGGTGCTGTTTTTGGACGCCTCCGAGGTGGATATTATAAATAACGTAAGATATTTTATGATTGTAAATACGCTGTTCTATTTTCCTCTGGCGCTTGTAAATATCATCCGTTTTTTAATACAGGGGATGGGATTCCCCGCCTTTGCCATCCTGGCGGGAGTGTTCGAGATGGTGGCCAGGGCTTTGACCGGGGTGGTGTTTGTACCCCTGCTGGGGTTTGCGGGGGTGGCCCTGGGCAGCCCCATCGCCTGGATCTTTGCGGATCTCTTTTTGATCCCCGCCTATTTCCATGTGCGCAGGGTGCTGGAAAAGAGGCTGGCCCCTGTGGAGGCGTCATGTGAATCTTGACTTTTTCCCTGAAAACAAATAGACTGGAAGAGGATAAAACTACCTATACAATATGCCGGAAACGGCAGGAAGGAATGGAGAGACCATGGCAAAGCTGTATGTGAATCCCAAGGTAAAAAAGGGCCATATCAACCCGGAACTGCAGGGGCATTTTTCGGAGCATCTGGGGAGATGTATCTATGAGGGTATCTACGTGGGAGAAAATTCCCCGATCCCGAACGTGAACGGGATGCGGACGGACGTGGTGGAGGCGCTGAAAGAGATCCATGTGCCTGTACTGCGCTGGCCCGGCGGGTGTTTTGCGGACGAGTACCACTGGAAGGACGGCGTGGGCCCGAAAGAAAAACGCAAAAAAATGATCAACACCCATTGGGGCGGCGTGGTGGAAGACAACAGCTTCGGCACCCATGAGTTCATGGAGCTGTGCAGGCAGCTGGGCTGCAAGACCTATATCAACGGCAATCTGGGCAGCGGCACCGTCCAGGAGATGAGCGAGTGGGTAGAATATATGACCTTCAACGGGGTTTCCCCTATGGCGGATCTGCGCAAGGAGAACGGCCATGAGGAGCCCTGGACGGTAGACTATTTTGGCGTGGGCAATGAAAACTGGGGCTGCGGCGGCAATATGCGGCCCGAGTATTACGGCGACCTCTACCGCCGCTACCAGACGTATCTGCGCAATTATGACGAAAAGAAGCCGATCAATAAGATTGCCTGCGGTGCAAACGGGGACGATTACCACTGGACGGACAAGGTGCTGGAGACTACCTTCGACCACGGGAACGGCTTTATGAACGGGATGTCCCTGCACTATTATACCCTGCCCAACGACGACTGGTCCCACAAGGGCTCTGCGCTGGACTTTGACGAAAAGAGCTGGTACCGCACCTTAAAGAAGACGCTCAAGATGGAAGAGCTGATTCGGAGGCACGGGGCGATTATGGATCAGTATGACCCGGAGAAAAAGATCGGCATGGTCATTGACGAGTGGGGCACCTGGTACGATGTGGAGCCCGGCACCAACCCCGGGTTTTTGTACCAGCAGAACACCATGCGGGACGCGCTGGTGGCGGGCATCAACCTGAACCTGTTCAACAAAAACTGCGACCGTGTGAAGATGGCCAACATTGCCCAGATGGTAAACGTGCTCCAGGCCGTGATCCTCACGGAGGGACAAAAGATGCTCAAGACGCCCACCTGGTATGTGTTCCATATGTATCAGCATCATCAGGACGCAGAACTGGTGGAGTCCTCTGTGGAGACGAAGTGCGTGGGCCTGGAGGAGGAATATCAGGTGCCGAACCTGACGGAATCCGTCTCCCTGGGCAGGGACGGGAAGCTCCATGTGACGATGACGAACCTCTCCCTGACGGAAGAAGCTCCGATCCAGGCGGTCTTTGCACAGACAGACATAAAGTCCGTGAAGGGCACGGTGCTCACAGGAAAGATGCACGACCACAATACCTTTGAGGCTCCTGGGCAGGTGTGCTCCGCTGCGTTTGACGGCTTTACCGTATCGGGCAGCCAGGTGGACTTCACCCTTCCGGCCTGCAGCGTGCTGCATCTGGAAGTGGAAGTTTAAGGTTTTGAGGATAGGGCAGGAGGCTTAAAATGTACAATTACAGGGAAACCATGGATCGGATCATCCGGCAGGAAGTGGAGCAGGGCAGGGTGATGGGAGCCAGCGCACTGGTGCTGAAAGAAGGGCAGGAGTTTTATTACAATGCCTTCGGCATGGCCGACGGGGAGCGGAAAATCCCCATGGCCCGGGACACCATCATCCGCCTTTACTCCATGTCAAAGCCAATCACTGCCGCTGCGGTCATGGTATTGGCAGAGCGGGGCGAGGTAGATCTCTGGGATCCGGTCTCCAGATATCTGCCCTGTTTTGCCGGACAGAAGGTCTGGAGCGATACCCTGGGAGAAATCCCGGCAGAGCGGGAAAATACGCTGTATGATCTGTTAAACATGACGTCCGGGATCACCTACCCGGACGACGGGACGGTGCCGGGACGGCGGATGGGACAGGTGGTGAGCGGCCTGATCGCCCGCAGCAGGCAGGGGGAGCGCGTGGATACCCAGGAGTATCTGCGCCATATCGCGGGAGTGCCGCTGTGCTTCCAGCCGGGGGAATCCTGGCATTACGGATTTTCTGCGGATGTGCTGGGAGGCGTGGTGGAAGCGGTTTCCGGAAAGTCGTTCGGCGCATTTTTGAAGGAGGAACTTTTTGCCCCTCTGGAGATGGAAGACACGGGATTTTTTGTGCCGGAAGAAAAGAAAGGGCGTTTTGCCCAGATCTATGAACTCTCCGGGGAAGGGCTTCGTCCGATCAGCGGAGGCCACTTGGGCGAGTATTTCGGCGAGGATGTGGCCTTTGAGTCCGGCGGCGCGGGGCTGGTTTCCACGCTGGACGATTACTGCCATTTTGCCTCCATGCTGTTAGACGGGGGCACTTACCGGGGACGGCGGATCCTGGGGCGCAAAACGGTGGACTTTATGCGGCGGAACCATTTAAATCCCCAGCAGAAACAAACGCTGAACCTGGACAGCACCAAAGGGTACGGATATGGATGCATGATGCGGGTGTTGGAAGATGTGGGACGTGCAGGGCTGAACGCCTCGCCGGGGGAGTTTGGCTGGGACGGGTGGACCGGAAATTACGTGGCCATAGACCCGGTGGAAAAGGTGATCTTTCTGTATTTCGTACAACGCCCCTGCGATAATATGTTAGCCATCACGCGCAGGCTGCGCATGGCGCTCTACGGGGCGCTGTAAGGGTCAGTCCTCTGCGTCGTCCGTGTCTGCCGCAACGGCGGACACCACGGAGGAAACAACGGCGATTACCACCGCCAGCAGGATAATGAGAAGGCCGCCTCCTAAAATAATCATCATTGCACTGTACCTCCTGTCGTATCATGTGCTGTGCAAGCAGCGGCAGGCTGATTTATCAGTCTGGATTCTGCGCCAGCAGAATCATTATACCATAGCTTTTTTCAAACCACAAGCGGACAATCCCTGGATTGTCCGTTTCTTGTCTGCAAACATTGTCTGCAAAAATTTATTTTTCCGCTTGACATTTCCCGCGCGATGGTGTAGATTAAAGATCACTCAGCAAGGCGATTATCTGAAACGCCTGTTTTCTTTCCGGCTGGTTCAGCCGATTTTACCGTTGCATGAAATGAAAAATGAAAATGGAAAAGACAGGAGGGATGGGAAATCAAAACAGAATACGACGTCCCGGAGAGGGATTTGCTGCAGGAGCTGGTCAGCGATTACACCACTCAGAAACAGCAGTCCCTGATGCAGATGCGCAAAGGCCAGCTTTCCCGGGAAGCATTTTTGGCGGAGGCCGCAGGCTATATCTCGGCCTATTATCCTGCGGGACAGGAGGGGCAGAAGAAGCTGCTGGAGGAATTTGAGCAGTATATTTTCGGCTACTCCAGGCTTTCCGCCTTGATCGACGACAAGACCGTCACGGATATCCGGGTGGTGAGTTACGACAACATCCGCATCAAGCGGAAGGGGAAGCGGATGGCTGCGGACACAGCCTTTGGCTCCCCCAAAGAGTACAGACAGTTTATCGACTACATCGCGGCGAGAAACCAGGTCAATATTTCTAATCTGAACGCCATCCAGCGGTTTACAGACAATGAGAGTCATCCGGATTTCATTCTGCGGTTCACGCTTTCCATGCCGTTTGTAAACACATTCAGCGAACCCTATCTCTGTATCAGAAAGATTCCAAGAAAATTCCCCCAGATCAAAGAACTGATCGGCCAGGAAATGCTCTCCCGGGAGACGGCAGAGCTTTTGATCCGGCGGTTCCGCCAGGGCTCCACCTTGATCTGCGGCGGCAATTCCTCCGGCAAGACCACCCTGCTGAACGCCCTGAAGGAAACGCTGCCTGACGATATGGCGGTCCTGGTAGCCCAGCAGGCGGACGAACTGACCACCCTGTTCCACCCGGATATGATGTTTCTGCACTCCCTGCCCGGCGCGGGGGAACAGCAGGTCAGCTACGATCTGGAGCACATCAGCATTGCGGGGCTGACCATGGATGTGGATTTTTTCATCATCGGCGAGGTAAAGGGGGCCGAGGCCCTGTACCTGTTAAACGCCGCCTACACAGGGCAGCTCTGCGCCGCCACCATCCATGCGCCCTCGGCGGACAGGGCGCCCAATAAGCTGGTGGACTACGCCATGTATGAGAGCAGATATTCCAGGGATGAGCTGATGAAAATGATGGACTGCTTTCAGACCCTGGTGTTCATGGAAGGATACCGGGTCAAGGAAATCTATGACTGCAAAGGCTGGGATCCGGAGCGGAAAGATCTGCGCTATGAAAAAATTTTTTAGGAGGAAGGAGCCATGAGGAGCGCTTTGTATGTGATAATCTTTTGTCTTTTGTTTTCCGCCTTTTTCCTGTTGTTTGAAAAGATCAGGATCCTGCGGCGGCTTTCCGACAGGCTGAAAAAGGCAAAGGACGACGTGGCGGCAGCTTCCCGTCAGCGGATGCTGGAGCAGAGGAGGCAATTGATCGCGCTGGGAGAGAAACATTCCCTTTTGTTCTCTCTGGAGAAAATGCTTCAGTACAGCGGTTTGAAGCGCCGCTTCCCAGGCCTTACCCCGGAGTGGTGGATCGCCGGGAACGCGGCGGCAGCGGCAGCGGTTTTCGGAATCGGCCTTTTGTTCTCAAAGGCCTGGCAGTCGGCGGCGGTGACAGTGTTGTTTGGGGCAGCGGAGGCGGTGTGGCTTTGTCTGCTGCGCACCAGAAATCTGCGGAAGGTAAGCGAAAATCTGTTAAAGCTGTTGGACTTTCTGGGAAATTACAGTGTGACGGCGGCGGAAGCCACCGGCATTTTCGGACAGGTGAGCCGGTATCTGGAGGAACCTCTGCGCAGCGCCCTGGACGCCTGCTGTTATGAAGCGCAGACGACGGGGGACGCCGGGCTTGCGCTTTTGTCCATGGCAGAAAAGATAGAGCACCCAAAGTTTAAGGAACTTGCCAGAAACATGGAGATCAGCATCCGATACTGCGCGGACTTTTCGGCCCTGGTGCGAAGCAGCAGAAGGAGCCTGCGGGAGTATCTGAGGCTTTCCCAGGAGCGCCGGGGGATGCTGCGGGAGGCGGCTGTCAATATGGCGCTTCTTTTGGGAATGTCGGCGGTGATCCTGGTGACGGTGGGTGTCCTGACCGGACAATCTCTGGAAGCGCTCTTGTTCCAGACCCTGCCCGGTCGGGTGGGCACAGGGATACTGGCGGTGATTTTCGGACTGTTTGCGGGGCAGCTGTACCGGGCGCAGAACTGAGTGTGGGAAGGGTTGCAGACAGGTTCCGGGCGGACGTCTGTGCCGTAGGGAAAAAAGAAATGGGGGATCGCGTTGAAGGAGACATGGGTTTTTTATTTGCTGCAGATTGTGCCTGCCCTGGCGGCAGGACTGAGTTTTGGATGGATCAGGATCCTGCAGAAGGCGGGATTTCCGGGGCGTCTGGTCTTTCGGACGTACCGGGAAATAGCGGGGTTTCTGAGGGAAAAAGAGAGGGGGAGCGGCTGGTATCTTCGGACGGAGAGATGGCTGGCAAAAAACGGCGCCTGGTTCCACTACGGCAGGTGGATCAATCCGGAGCGTTATCTCGCCCTCCGGCTGATCCTGGCGTTTCTGGGGATGGGGGCGGCGAAGGCCGCAGGACCCGTGTGCGGCTGCGCTGCTGCTGCGGCATTGTCCCTGCTGCCGGGCGGTATGCTGCGATGGCTCAACAGCCGGGACAACGAGAGGATGCTGCCGGAGTTAAAGCTGATCTATCACGCCCTGGAGATCCAGATCAGGGCAGGGGTCTATGTGACGGACGCCCTGGCGGAGTGTTACGGGAGCGTGCAGGAGCCGCGCATACGGTGCGCCCTGCTGGATCTGGCGGGGGACATTGTGATGAAAGCGGATCTGGGCGACGCCCTGGACAGATTCCAGGGCAAATTCGACAACCGCTATGTGGACACACTCTGCATTACCATCCTGCAGGCATTGGAGTCCGGGCAGGCCTTAGAGCTTCTGGCGGATATCGGAGAGCAGATCAAGGACATGGAAGCGGCGGTGCTGGAGCGCAAAAAGGCGGCGCTGGACAGGAGCATTACCTTTTATCAGCTCGGGGTGCTGGCCGTTGTGCTGGGCATTGCCCTGTATGGGTGCGTGACTTATCTGTTTGGCGCAGCCGCGAAGTTTTAAAAGGAATCTGAAAAGCATATGCCGCCTTTGGCGGCGGAAAGGGAGGAATCATGGAAAAGACAGAGAAAGGCGGGCAGGGCAGGCCATGGAAGGGATGGCTGCGGCTGGGGCTGAAAAAGGAGCCCGGCATCGACGGGATTTTGGTGACGGTGGGACTGTGCATCATTGCCCTGCTGCTGTGCGTGGTGATGAAGGACAGCCTGGAGACGTTCATCCGGACCATCGTAGGCGCCATGACGACGGAAGCCCAGAGAATCCTGACCGGGGTGGGAACGTGAAACGGGAGGAGGGGAGCGTGGCGGATATCATGGCTGCCGGGCTCTGTATGCTGGCGATGACGGTGTTGATGCTGGCCTATCTGGGAAACGTGCGCATCATTTACCAGCGGACGCAGATCGGGCAGATTGCCAGGGAATATATCCTGCGGATGGAGACGGCGGGGGCGCTGACGGATGGAGACCGCACGGCCCTGGCCCAGGAGCTTGCAAAGCTCGGGGTGACAGACTTGAAGCTGGACGGAACCACAACGGAGAAGGTGTCCTATGGGGAACCTATTGTCCTGGCGCTGTGGGGAAAGATAGAGGGGACGTATGAGTTTGAAGAAAAAAAGGTTTCTACGGCCAAGCACTGAGGACGGCCAGGTGGAATGGGCCGCAGGATTGTTTTTCCTGCTGTTTCTGGGAATTTTGCTGTGCGCGTCGCTTCAGACGGAGCTTTTCAGAAGTTCATCCCGATATCTGGAGGATGCGCTGGCCCTTTCCAATCTGGCCTCCGCAGTGGCAGACGTCAGGGAGTACGGCGCTTCCCACAGGCTGCGCATCCAGGATCCCGGACAGGCGTATCGTACCTATCGAGAAGCGGTGAAGGGGAATTTAAACCTGGACGGGAATTGGGAGTGTCCCGCCAGGGAGCTGATCTCGGGCCCGGTCAGAATCAGGCAGTATATCGTATACAATGTGAGCGGCAACGATGTGGAGGTCAGCCATTTTGATGAAAACGGGCTGATGACAACCTGGCAGGGGGAGCTGGGGGCCTTGACGGCGCCAAACGGCGTCCCGGTGGAAGCGACCGGGGTGTACAGTGAGATTGCTTATCAGCTGAAGGGATTGTTCGGCGTCACGGTGGAGGCCTGCAAGGGGAAGCTGGCGGACATTGTGCCCAATGATGAATTTTGAAGATTGTGCCAGGAGGCGGGCAGGACAGCCGCCCGCCGGCGGCAGGATGGGAGGGACGATGAGAAAGAAAAAAGAAGGGAGCTTTCTCCCGAAGTGGAAGGCAGGCGGCGTCCTGGCTGCATTGGTGGCAGCGTTAGCCGTCTATGGAATTTTGATCCGGCTGGAAAAAAATATTTTAACACAGTACGAGAAGGGAACTGTCTATACAGCGGTTGTGGAGATTCCGAAAGGGCAGATGATCACGGAGGAAAATTTTACGGACTATTTCCGGGAGCAGCAGCTGGATAAAAGCTGTATCCCGGAGGAGGCGCTGTATTCCCCCGGCCAGATCACAGGTCTGGTGGCATCCTTTGACATCGGGAAGGGAGTTCTGCTGGCCCAGGGGATGTTTGAGACCATGGAGGATATCCTGGTCGGGATGGAATGCCCTGTGATAGCAGGTCTGAAAGCGGAGGATCTCTATCAGGTGGCAGGCGGCGTGCTGCGGGCAGGCGACCGGGTGAATATTTATTCCGTGCAGGAGGAGGGCGCCCGTCTGGTGTGGCCCCGGGTTTTCATCCAGCAGGCCTTTGACGCTTCCGGGACAGCCATCGCAAACGGGGACAGAACTACAGCGGCCCAGCGGGTCAACGTCTATCTGGACGAGTCGGAGGCGGCGCAGTTTTATGCCGCGCTGGCGGAGGGCTCCCTGCGGGTGGTCAAAATTTGCGAGTAAAAAGCGGCAGACTGTCCGGGATGGCCGCTTCGGACACTCCCCAGGTGCACTGGCGGGATACGGCGGATGCAGCGGCCCTGGGGAAAATCGCGCCGGAGGGGCATAAAAAATGGAGTAGGAGGATGGGAATGACCAGAAAAAGGCGTTTGTTTGCTGCCGCACTGTTTGCGCTTGGAATGGCGGCTGTGCTTTCGTGTCACGCAAAAGCCGCAGGGAAAAAGACGATCTACAACAGCCCTTATGTGACCTTTAGTCCGGACGGGAAAGCCTTTACCACCTGTGCCGGGGATCGGAATTATAAGTGGTATGATTACGGGACGACGGTGGATACCGGGGTGACATCGTCTCTGCGAAGCCTGGAGACAGGTGAACACTATTACAAAGTGACTCGGTATGGGGAGGCGCCTGTGGGCTCCTGGAAGGTGACGCACCGGGCTGGAATGTGTATCCACAATGACTATACCGACCAGACGGACTGGCATGGGCTGAAGTTTGGCACCTCCAAATGCCTGCGGCCGTACTATTCCGGGTGGAGTGCATACTGTGCGGACTGCGGGGGGCCGGTAACCTATCAGCTTCTCTACATGAGCCGGGAAGCGGCGTCCACCATACACTACCTTGACCTGGGCAGCGATACGGATCCCGTCTCTTATTACTACTTCTGTCCGTTCTGCAGGAATCTGGAGCAGGGGAGTCCCATGTCGGCGCACCGATGTAAGGAAATATCCTGGAATCAATACCGCGTCGTCTATCAGGCCAATGCGGGAAAAGACCCGTCCGGCGGCTATATGGGCGACAGCTTCCATATGTACAACAACGCCGTCCGGTACAACGGAGAAACGGTGACGCCTGTCACGCATCTGACAAAAAATACATACACCAGGATCGGGTATGTCTTTACCGGGTGGAACACAAAGCCGGACGGCTCCGGGACGCCCTATGCGGACGGGGCGGAGATTTTAAACCTTTCAAACGCCGACTGGAACAAGGAATATCAGGACACCTGGACGGCGGGCGACAATGGCACCGTGACTTTATACGCCCAGTGGAGAAAAAGCGAGAGCACCCTGGTGCTCGACGCCGCCGGAGGGAAATACAACGGGCAGGACACCTGTTCTTTTACCAGAAAATACATGGAGAGCTATGTATTGCAGGAAGGGCTGATCCAGGCGCCGGGCGGATACACGGTATCATTCCAGACAAACGGCGGATCGGGCGTGGAGCCTGTCACCGGCACAAGGCATTTTTCGGAGTGGATGAGACAGCAGCCCTTTCACGGGCAGTTTAAGGATGGGAAATATCTCTTTACCGCGCCGGACAAAAACGTGGATACGCTGAAGGCGTCTTACCAGGCAGATCCCATCACCCTGCCTGTGACAAGCAGGGCTGGATGGTCTTTCGGCGGCTGGTATTACGACCCGGATTTTACGCTGCCTGCAGGCGGGGCCGGGGATCAGATCATCCCCTCAAAAGATATGACGCTGTATGCCCAATGGGTAGACTTAAAGCTGAAGTCGTCGGATAACTATGAGGCAAACGGCGGGAAGGGGGCGGTGGACTTGTCCTGGTCGCAGAAGGATCAGAAGGACAAGACCTATCTGGTCTACCAGAAAAGGGAAGACGGCCCCTGGTTCAGAGTCAACAGTGCAGACGACATCAGCAGCACAACGATGGTAGAACGTGTTTACGCATTCAAAGGCCAGGCAGAATCGTATACCATACCCTATACAGGGCTTTATACCCTGGAAGCCCTTGGAGCGCAGGGCCAGGACTATGAATCTTATGCAGGCGGTTATGGGGGCAGTGTGTCCGGGACGTTCTGGCTTCGGAAAGGCGATGTGCTGACTTATACGGTGGGCGGACAGGACGGATACAACGGCGGAGGGTCTGCCTCCCGCTTTGGAAACGGCGGTGGCATGACGGAGGTCCGATCCGTACAAAATGGGCTTCTGCTGATTGCGGGGGGAGGCGGGGGCGCCTTTTCCCATGGGGACGGGAAGGACGGCGGGAGCGCAGAGAGCGTCATCGACGGAAACTACGGGGAGGACGGCATGGCCGGAGGCGGGGCCGGATACCAGGGCGGCACCGCAGGGGAGAGGATCGACCACTATCATATCCCCGGCTGCTATGTCTATCATGCCCATACGGGATCCAGCTCCAGGTATGGCGGCTGTTATACCAGATATGTGGAAAACAAGGTCACGCAGCGGTGGACGGACAATCTGTGCTGCAGCAACTGCCAGGAAGGCCCCCATGCCCATTATCCCGGGAACCCCTACGGGGCGTGCTGGAGTTTTAACCCCAACTGGGAAAGGGTGGTAGATAATAGCTA
>CANQEH010000038.1 GCA_947594835.1 uncultured Acetatifactor sp.
GAATAATCGTCGGATGTTGCAAACGCCTTCTCTTCATCCCAGATATCCTGCCACTTTTTTTCCACCTCATGGTGATTATACGGTACTGCCATATCGTCCTCCTCTTTCCTGTGCCGCCTCCATTGGCACACAGATTATTGTATCCGTTTTATGGCCCGCTGTCAAACGGGAATCTTCCCTTTCAGGCAGGGCCTGCCAGTCAGCCCACCGTCTCCTCCTTCAGCAAAGATAGCGGCCCACCAGGGGCAGGCGGCGCAGAAACGCCGCAATCAGGGCGCACACGGCAAAGCAGAACAGCGCATACAGAGGAATCCCGATCCCATTGGGAGGCGTCCTGCTGTACGGGCCGTATGCTGTCATCCACTCGATCACTCCGATATGGATCACATAAATCCCCAGGGTGTCGGCGGACAGTTCCCGGATCCACCTGATGGATCTCTCCCCAAATTCCACCCGGCCAACCTCCCTGGTAAAAAAGACAAACAGCGCCGTTACGATCACAAAGGTAAACAGGCCATAGCTGTCATAAACCTCTCCCGTGGCAGCCCCCGCTTTTATGGACTGGCGCGTGCTGATGACAATGTTCAAAACCGCGGCAGGCAGGACGCCTGCATAGAGCCATTTTTGGTATTTTGGGGGATCCCCACCTCAGCCAGATAATAGCCCAGCACAAAATACCCCAGATACCCGCAGACCATGTCTATTTTGACAAGAGACAGAAGATAGACTAATTCGGTCTGCGGATACAAAATTCCAAGCGTTTCCCGCACAATCTGAAGGAAGAAAAACAAGGACAGAAAATATTGCAGATTCTGCTTTGAGGCATTTTGCACCCAGCTCCTGAGAACAGGCAGCAGCACATATACGCCGATAATAAATGGCAGAAACCATAAATGGTATCTTCCGTAAATGCAGTATTTGATCAGTTCTTTCCAGTCACTCGTCAGAACGCTGTTCCTATTTTCCCACAGCCCGTACAGGCAGGACCAGACCACATAGATCACAGCCAGCCGCAGGATATTGCGGGTATAAAGCTTCTTTACGTCCAACGGCTTGTCCTCCCCCAGCCAGAGGGCCCCGCTGATCATCACAAAGATGGGAACGCCGAAGCGGAAGCAGGCGTCGTACCCGTTGACAATCTTCCACTCAGCCCCGTTGACATCCAGCGTATACCAAAACTGCGCCGCCACATGAAGCATCACGACGCTGAATGCCGCCAGGATCCGCAGCAGGTCCAGATGATACTTTCTCTGATGGTTCGCCCCACCGTCCATGAAAAACCTCCGTTTCACCGAAAAGAGGCCGCCGCACCGTCCGTGCGGCAGCCCCGTTTTTTCTTCCCATTTTGCCGTCTTTAATCCTCGGCGTTATTCTCCGCCACCTTCGCCGCCCTGGCAGCCACTTCCTTCTCCTGCACGTCAGAGGGCGCCTGTTCATAGCGGGCAAACTCATAGGTATACTCTCCTCTGCCGCCCGTTATGGAGCGCAGATCGGTGCAGTAACCGAACAGGCCGCTCATGGGGATATCCGCCTCGATGACCTGTTTGCCCCCCGCTATGGGGTTCATCCCCAGCACACGGCCCCTGCGCTTGTTTAAGTCTCCCATGATATCGCCGGTATAGGCGTCGGGCACCGTCACCTTCAGGGACATGATGGGCTCTAACAGCACGGGCTGCGCCTCCATAAAACCTTTCTTGAAGGCCTGAATGGCGGCTATCTTAAATGCCTGCTCCGAGGAATCCACAGGGTGATAGGATCCGTCGTAGAGCACTGCCTTGACCCCTACCACCGGGTAAGCCGCCAGAGGGCCTCTCAAAACGGACTCCTGAAGGCCTTTCTCCACTGCGGGATAGTAGTTTTTGGGCACCGCGCCGCCCACTACCTCCTGCTCAAACTCATAGGGCTCTTCCAGATTGCCAGAGGGGGAGAACCGCATTTTCACATGGCCGTACTGGCCGTGGCCGCCGGACTGCTTCTTGTACTTGTATTCCACGTCCGACTGCTTCCGGATGGTCTCCCGATAGGCAATCTTCGGCCTGTCGAGCTCCACCTCCACCTTGTATTCGTTCAACAGTCTGCTGACCACGATCTCCAGGTGCTGGTCGCCCATGCCGTAGAGGAGCATCTGCCGGTTGTCGGAGTCGTTTACCGCCTTCACGGTCAGATCCTCGTGGGTGATCTTCTGCAGCGCCTGGGAAATCTTATCCACGTCCCCCTTGTTCTTCGGCTTATACCGCATATAGGTGTAGGGCTGGGAAATCTGGGCCATGCCGTATTTGATGGTGGTCGCCTTGGTGGAAAGGCTGTTGCCGGTGCGCGCCCCCGTCAGCTTTGCCAGTGCGCCGATGTCCCCGGCGTGCAGCTCCGGCACCTCGATGGGCTTGTTGCCCTGGAGCACATAGAGCTTGCCCACCTTCTCCTCGATATCCTTATCCACATTGTAGAGCACATCGTCGGTCTTGAGCACGCCGGAGTTGACCTTGATCAGCGAATACTTGCCGATGAAGGGATCCACGATGGTCTTCCACACATAAGCGGATTTTGCCTTGGCAAAGTCGTAATCCGCGTTGTAAATGTCGTTGGTCTTTAAGTTGATGCCCGCCACCTTGCGGTTCTCCGGGCTGGGCATATATTTCACAATGTCGTCCAACAGGGTGAAGACGCCCTGGCAGAGCGTGTTGGAGCCCATCGTCATAGGGATCAGGCTGCAGTCGCACACATTGATGCGCAGCGCCGCCCTGATCTCCGCCTCGGAGAAGGTCTCGCCGTTGAAATACCGGTCCATCATCTCCTCGCTGGTCTCCGCCACCGATTCCATCAGCGTATCCCGGCAGATCTGGAGATTGGCCTTGTTGTACTCCGGCACCTCGCAGGGCACCACTTCCTTGCCCTGCCAGCGGTTTCCGTTCTCCCCGATCACGTTCACATAGCCCACAAATTTCTCGTTCTCCCGGATGGGCAGATGAAAAGGCGCCATCTTCTTGCCGTAGGCGGCAGTCATGTCCTCCACCACCTGGCGGAAAGAGGCGTTGTCCACATCCATGTTGGACACATACACAAACCGGGGCAGCTTATATTTCTCGCAGAGCTCCCACGCTTTCTGCGTCCCCACCTCAATGCCGGATTTCCCGTTTACCACGATGATGGCGGCGCCGGCAGCGCTGATGGCCTCCTCCACCTCGCCCACAAAGTCAAAATAACCGGGGGTATCTATGATATTGATCTTACATCCCTCCCACTCGATGGGGATCACGGAACTGAAAATAGAGAACTGCCGCTTCTGTTCCTCTTTGCTGTAGTCGCTGATCGTATTCCCGTCAGCCACCTTTCCCATTCTGGAGGTAACGCCCGCCAGATAAGCCATGGCCTCCGCCAGGCTGGTCTTACCGCTGCCGCCATGTCCGAGGAGCACCACATTGCGAATCTTGTCCGTTGTGTAAACTTTCATATGAGATTCCTCCGATTTCATGATTTTGGGTATATTGCCATAGCCTTTTGAGGACTTTTCAACTCCCATATGGATATTTTACAAAACAATTTGTCATTTTACAAGCAATTGTTGGTATTTCTTCACATTTTTAGAAACAATTCCGCTTTTCCCGCGGCGCCGCCTTTTCCCACGGCCAGTGCGCGCCCGCTTCTTTTTGCTTGTTTTTAGCGCTTTTAAGTGGTATGGTATCAGTAAAGTATCCGAAAAAGAAACCGGGAAAAGAGGTAGCTTTATGTCTCAACTGACCTTCGGCTTCATCGGCCTTGGACTCATCGGCGGCTCTATCGCAAAAGCCGTCAGGGAGCGGATCCCCCTGGCGAGGATCGTGGCCTATGACGTGGAACCGGCAGCGCTTGCGCTGGCCAGACAAGAGGGAGTGGCCGATATAGCCGCCCAAAAGATCGACGGGCAGTTCTCCCGCTGCGATTATATCTTTTTATGCGCACCCGTCCAAAAAAACGACGAGAACTTAGAGGCCGTCAAAAAAGTGCTGTCCCCGGACTGCGTCCTGACGGATGTGGGCAGCGTAAAAGGCGGCATCCACCGGGCGGTGGAAAGGGCCGGCCTGTCGGATCGCTTCATCGGCGGCCACCCCATGGCAGGCAGCGAGCGCACCGGCTATGCAAACGCCAAGGCCGCCCTGTTGGAGAACGCCTACTATATCCTCACGCCTTCTCCCCTGGCCCCTCCCGAAAAGGTAGAGGCCTTCCAAAGCCTGGTGGCTTCCCTGGGCGCAATCCCTCTGGTGCTGGAGAGCGGCCGGCACGATTACGTCACCGCCGCCATCAGCCATCTGCCCCATGTGGCGGCCTCCTCCCTGGTCAATCTGATCCAGGAGCAGGACTCAAAAGAGGGCGTCATGCGCATGGTGGCCGCCGGGGGATTCAAGGACATCACCAGGATCGCATCCTCCTCGCCGGTGATGTGGCAGCAGATCTGCCTGACCAACGGGGAGAACATCTCAAACCTTCTCTCCGGCTACATCCGGCAGCTGACGAAGTTCCAGTCCGCCATCGACAGGCAGGACGGCGAAGCCCTGTACCGGCTGTTCGACGACGCCAGGCGTTACCGGGATTCCTTTGCCGACGTTTCCAGCGGGCCCATCAAGCGCTCCTACCGCCTGTCTGTGGATATTGCGGATCACGCAGGCGCCCTGGCGGACATTGTCACCCTGTTGGCGCGTGAAAACTTAAGCATCAAAAACATCGCCATCTCCCACAACCGGGAATCCGAGGACGGCGTGCTGCAGATGGAATTTTATCTGGAGGCCTCCCTGGAACGGGCAAAAGAACTGTTACTCCGGGCGGGATACGGCGTCCACAGCCCCGCTTAGCCGCCGTCTTTTGCGCCTTGACGCCCACAGGCACAGCCACAGCCCAAAAGCGCCGCCGCAGGTGTCTAACAGCACATCCGCAAAGCTTCCGTACCGCCCCGGCACAAAGAGCTGGTGAAACTCGTCCAACGCCCCTGAGACGAACACCCAAAGCACCACAAACAGGACAAATCTCCCGTTTCTGGCGCTTTCCGGCTTTCTCCAGGGGGACAATACCCCAAAGATAAGGCCGCCCATCACCGCGTATTCGCAGAAATGGGCGGCTTTCCGCACAGGATGTTCAAAATACAGGGCAAGCTCCGTCTTCATCTGCTCGCTGAACCCGCCCCCTGTCAGGGAATTTAAGATGGCCACACATCCCTGGGAGATCCGAAGGCTCAAGGAGCCGGACGCCTCCCCGTCCTGGGCGGAAAAGCCGAAGATAACCCAATAGAGGGCAAACAAGAGCACTGCGGGCGGCAGCGTCCTTGCCAGCCTCCCTGCTTTGTCACTGCCCATCCCCGTTTTCCCTTATCGTCTGATACACTTCAATCCGGGCGCTGTCCATCTCCGGCATCCCGATGAACACGGCGCCGTAGGCGTAAACGCTCCCCTTTAGCTCAATCCTGACAATCTGCAGGAAGACATGGATCACTTCCTTGGTCCAGATGGTGAGGTAAGACTCATACACCTCGCCGATCTGCAGCGGCTCCCTGCACATAAACCCAAGCCCCGTCCGGGACACATCCTGGATCTCGATGGCCACCTGGCGGTTGCTGTCGCCGTCCAGCCTCTTGATGATCAGGGTGGAGGACAAATCCGTTCTCTTACTCTTTCTTCTTTCCTGTGACATAGCCACTTCCCTTTCTTTTCCCAATGACAGCCCCTGGGTCAATGGATCAGCATGGCATCCCCAAAGCTGAAAAACCGATACCTCTCCCGGATGGCTTCCTGATAGGCGTTTAACACATTCTCCCTGCCCGCCAGCGCCGAGACCAGCATCACCAGCGTGGACTCGGGCAGATGGAAATTGGTGATCAGCCCGTCCAGCACTTTAAAACGGTAGCCGGGGTAGATGAAAATTTCCGTGCTGCCCTCCCCGGGCTGCACTCTGCCGCTTTCGTCCGCCGCGCTCTCCAGCGTCCGGCAGGCGGTGGTTCCCACGCAGAAAATCTTTCCCCCCGCCGCTTTCACCCGGTTGACGGCCTCTGCGGCCTCGGGGGAGACCCGGTAGCACTCCGCGTGCATATGGTGCTCTAAAATGTTTTCCTCCTTCACCGGGCGGAAGGTGCCAAGCCCCACATGGAGCGTCACAAAGACCACCTGGACGCCCTTTTTGCGGATCTGCTCCAGCAGTTCTTCCGTAAAGTGGAGGCCTGCCGTGGGCGCTGCCGCAGAACCCTCATACCTGGCATAGACGGTCTGATACCGGGCTTTGTCCTTCAGCCTGTGGGTGATATAAGGCGGCAGGGGCATCTCCCCCAGCCGGTCCAGCAGCTCCTCAAAGATCCCCTGGTAGGAAAAGCGCACCAGGCGGTTGCCGTCCTCCAACACGTCCAGAATTTCCGCGGTAAGCAACCCGCCGCCAAAGGACAGCTTCGTCCCCGGCCTGCACTTTTTCCCGGGCTTTACCAATGTTTCCCAGACGTCCTTTTCCATTCGCTTTAACAGCAGAAGCTCCACATGGGCGCCGGTGCCCTCCTTTTCCCCAAGCAGCCTGGCGGGGATTACCTTCGTGTCGTTTAATACCAGACAGTCGCCTGGGTTTAAATAGTCCACGATCTCCGAAAAGGTGTGGTGGGACACCGCCCCTGTGTCCTTCTCCAGCACCAGAAGCCGGGAGGCGCAGCGGTTCTCCAGGGGATCCTGGGCGATCAGCTCCGGGGGCAGTTCAAAGTAAAAATCCGACTTTGCAAGCATCACAGCGCCGCACCTTCCAGAAAGGCCATATATCCCCTGTAAGCCTCATAGACGTCCGCCTTGCTGGTGGCTTCCCAGGGCGCGTGCATATTTAAGACAGCCACGCCGCTGTCGATCACGTTCATGCCGTAGAGCGCCAGCACATAGGCGATGGTACCGCCGCCGCCCACGTCTACCTTGCCCAGCTCCGCCGTCTGGTAACACACCTTTTTCTCGTCCAGAATCTTCCGCAGATGCGCCAGATACTCCGCATTGGCGTCGTTGGAGCCGCTTTTTCCCCGGGAGCCCGTGAACTTGTTGAACACCATGCCGCAGCCCAGGAAGGAAGCGTTCTTTTTCTCAAAGCAGGAGGCAAACGCAGGGTCGAAACCTGCGCTCACATCGGAGGAGAGCATACAGCTTTTTGCCAGGCATCTGCGCAGGGCCAGTTCACTGTATTCCCCGGTGAGGTTTAGAAGCTCCGCCACCGCATTTTCAAAGAAACGGGAGCGCATCCCGGTGGCGCCCACGGAGCCGATCTCCTCTTTGTCCACCAGAATACAGCAGGCAGTGCGCTCAGACTCCTTGACGTCCAGCATCGCCTGCAGGGAGGTAAAAGCGCAGACCCTGTCGTCCTGGCCGTATGCCAGGATCATGCTGCGATCGAATCCGGCCTCCCTGGCCTTTCCCGCGGGCACAATCTCCAGCTCTGCGGAGATGAAATCTTCCTCCTCCACGCCGTATGTATTTTTCAGGATCTCCAGGACGCCTGCTTTCACGCCCTCCCTGGCCTTTTCCTTCTCGTCTTTTTCCTCTTTCTTTCCGGCCTTTTTGTCGATCACAAGGGGCTTGTTGCCGATGATCAGATCCAGCGCCTCGCCCTCAATGACCTTGGCGGCTTTCTTCTCCATCTGCTCTCCCGCCAGATGGATCAAAAGATCCGACACAAAGAACACGGGATCGTCCTCGTTTTCCCCCACGTTCAGCTCCACGGTGGTGCCGTCTTTTTTCACCATGACGCCGTGGATCGCCAGAGGCAGCGCCACCCACTGGTACTTCTTCACGCCGCCGTAATAGTGGGTGTCCAGATAGGCAAACCCGCCGTCCTCATAGAGGGGGTTCTGCTTCACGTCAAGCCTTGGGCTGTCAATGTGTGCCCCCAGGATATTGATGCCCTCCTCCAGGGGTTTCTCCCCGATCCGAAAGAGGATGATGGATTTATTCATCCAGACGCTGTATACCTTATCCCCCTTCTTTAAAGGCTTCCCCTCCCGGATCAGCCCGTCCAGCTCCCGGTATCCCTGGGCCTCAACGGTGTTCACAATGGCGTCCACGCACTCTCTTTCCGTCTTGCCGTTGTCCAGAAACTCCCGATAGGACTGGTTTAACGCCTCCAGCTCCTTTAACTGGCCCGCGCTGTATGTCTCCCAGATATTTTTCTTTTCCATGTACTTTTCCTCCTTCTGCCGCTTCCAGACGGCAGCTGCACAGCCCTTACTGTCTCAGCTCGATTCCCATCTGCTCCAGGCCGTTTAAGATCTTTTTCATGGCTGCGCTTACATCGCCCTCCTCCAGCGTCCTGTCGCTTGCGCGGAATGTGACGGAGTAGGCCATGGACTTAAAGCCCGGCTTGATCTGTGCGCCTTCGTAAATATCAAAGAGCTCGCAGGACTCCAGCAGCTTCCCGGCCCGTTTGCGGATCATCTCCTCGATCTGGCCGGCCAGCACCTCCTTTGGCACCACCATGCTCAGATCCCTGGCCACTGCGGGATAGCGGGGCACGCCCGCGTACTTTCTCTCAAAGGTGGTAAAGCCCTCCACACTGGGCATATCCAGCACCGCAATATAGGTCTTTGCACCGATCTCATAGTTGTCTGAAACCTCCGGGTGCACCTCTCCCAGATAGCCCAGCGTCACGCCCTCATACTTTACGCTGGCCTGGCGCCCGGGATGCAGGAAGGGCTTGCCCGCCTGGGGGTCGTACTCCGGCTTCCCGCCCATGCCAACGGCGCGGAAGAACTCCTCCAAAACGCCCTTCATGGTGTAAAAGTCCCCTTCCCCATAGAAGCCTAATGTCAGCTGCATCCGCTCCTGAGGCAGCTCTGTCAGCGGCAGGGCCTTGGGCAGATAGATATTGCCCAGCTCGTAGAGCTTCACGTTCTTATTCCTGCGGTTATAGTTGACCGCCAGGCTGGTGAGGATGCCATGGAGCGGGATCGTCCGCATGATGGAGTAATCCTCGCCCAGAGGATTTGAGATGGTGACCGTCCTGCGCAGCTCATCGTCCTGGGGCAGAAGCAGCTTGTCAAACACCTTGGGGCTCTCAAAGGAATAGGACATTCCCTGGGAAAATCCGCAGCACTCCACAATGTCCCTGGCCTTCTGCTCAATGCGCAGCTTGTAGGAGAGTTTCCCCATGGCGGCCTCTCCCCTGGGCAGGGTGGTGGGAATCTTGTCATAGCCGTAAAACCGGGCAACCTCCTCCGCCATGTCCGCGTCGCAGTTTAAATCCTGCCTGAAATACGGGATCACCAGCTTTACGCCGCCCTCCGGCTTTGCCTCCGTCCCGATGCCCAGTCTGTCAAAAATGGCCAGCATCTCCTCCTCCGGCACGGAGGTGCCCAGCAGCCGGTTGTATTTTTCCGGCTGAAAGTCCAGGGTCTTCCTGGGAGGCAGCACAGCGGAGACATCCACCATACCGCCCACCACCTCGCCGCAGCCAAGCTCCTGGATCAGCTGGCAGGCGCGGTTTACAGCGTCCTCCGCGTTGTGGGGCTCCAGGCCCTTCTCAAACTTGCCGGAGGCGTCAGTGCGCAGCCCGATCCGCTTGGCTGACTTTCTGATATTGGGGCCGTGAAAGCAGGCCGACTCAAACAAAACGGTATGTACGTCGTCGGTAATCTTGGAATTTTCCCCTCCCATGATCCCGGCGATGCCGATAGGCTTTTCCTGGTCGCAGATCATGAGCACCTGGCTGTCCAGCTTTCTCATCTGGCCGTCCAGGGTCTGGAACTCGTCCCCGTCCTTTGCCCGGCGCACGATGATCTTCCTGCCGGCGATGGTGTCTAAGTCAAAGGCGTGCATGGGCTGGCCGTACTCCTCCATCACATAGTTTGTGATATCCACCAGATTGTTGATGGGCCGGATGCCGCTGGCCGCCAGTCTTCTCTGCATCCACTCCGGGGAGGGGCCAAGCTTAATATTCTTGCAGACCCTGGCCAGATACCTGGGGCAGAGATCCTTGTCTTCCACTTCCACGGAGATGTAATCGTGCACATCCTCCCCGTTGCCGGTGGGGGCGATCACAGGCGGCACAAAGTCCTTCCGGAAGGTGGCAGCCGCCTCTCTGGCGATTCCTAAGACGCTGTAACAGTCCACCCGGTTGCTGGTCACCTCGTACTCAAACACCGTATCGCGAAGGCCCAGCGCCTCCACCGCGTCGCTTCCAACCTCAGCGTTTCCGGGGAAAATATAGATGCCGTTTTCCGGCGCTTCCGGGTACATATTCCGGTCAGAGCCAAGCTCCTCGATGGAACACATCATCCCCTCCGAGGCAACGCCCCGCAGCTTTCCGGCTTTGATGGAGATCCCCTCCTGGGGCAGGGGCGCGCCGTCGTGCCCTCCCGCTACCTTTCCCCCGTCTAAAACCACGGGCACCTTGTCGCCCTCCTTCACGTTGTGGGCGCCGGTGACGATCTGGATGGTGCGCCCGCCCACGTCCACCTGGCAGACGATGAGCTTGTCCGCGTCAGGGTGGCGCTCGATGGACAGGATCTGTCCGATGACAATCTTTTCCAGATTTTTATCCCGGCGGACATACCCTTCCACCTTGGTGCCGGAAAGGGTCATCGCGTCGCAGTATTCCTGGTCGCCGCAGTCCAGATCGGGGACATAGGCTTTGATCCATGACAATGCAGTATTCATATTCTGGAAATTCCTTTCTTGGTAACTTTTTGGTTCCGACAGATTAAAACTGCTTTAAAAACCGGATGTCATTCTCATAGAGAAGACGCATATCGTCGATCTCGTACTTTAAGAGGGTGATGCGCTCCAGGCCCACCCCGAAGGCAAAGCCCGTGTAGACCTCCGGGTCGATATGGCTCATCTCCAGCACATGGGGGTGCACCATGCCGCAGCCCAAAATCTCGATCCAGCCGCTCCCCTTGCAGAACCGGCAGCCGCTGCCGCCGCACTTGAAGCAGGACACGTCCATCTCGGCGCTGGGCTCTGTAAACGGGAAGTGATGGGGCCTGAATTTCACTTTCGTCTGCTCTCCGAACAGCTCCCTCGCAAACTCCGCCAGCGTCCCCTTCAGATCCGCAAAGGTGATGTCCCGGTCGATGACCAGGCCTTCGATCTGATGAAAGCACGGGGAGTGGGTGGCGTCCACCTCGTCAGAGCGGAATACCCTGCCGGGCGCCAGCATACGGATGGGCAGCTTTCCCTTTTCCATCTCATGGATCTGCGCGCCGGAAGTCTGGGTGCGCAGAAGGATATCCCCGGTGATGTAGAAGGTATCCTGCTCGTCTTTTGCAGGATGATCCGCCGGGATGTTTAAGGCCTCGAAGTTGTAATAGTCCTTCTCCACCTCCGGCCCTTCCACCACTTCATAGCCCATGCCGATAAAGATCCGCTCTACTTCCTCCAGCACGATGGTGTTGGGATGCCTGTGGCCCAGCTCGGTCTTTTTGGCGGGCAGCGTCACGTCGATGACCTCCGCCTTCATCTTGGCCTCCCGGAGGGTTTTCTCCATGTTCACCCTGTGCTCCTCAATGAGCTTTTCAATCTCCGCGCGGGTCTCGTTGACCAGCTGGCCGATCTGGGGTCTTTCCTCCGGCGCGTAGTCTTTCAGGGATTTCAAAAGGTTTGTGAGCTCTCCCTTTTTCCCAAGGACGCCCACCTTCATCTCGTTCAGCTTTTCCGTGGTGTCGCAGTTTCGGATCTGCTCTGCGACCTGTTTCCGGATTTGGTCTAATCTGGCTTTCATGGCTTGTTCCTCTCTCCGTATGTTTGAAAGTATTCTCTCTAATCTTACTGATTTGCGCGCAAAACGTCAAGTGTTTTCGGCCAGACGGCCGCCCTTAAGCCTCCTCCCCTATATAATGGTTCAGATAAGCCCCTATCATCGTGATGTACATACAAAAATACATCCACAAAAGTACGATGATAATGATGGAAAGGCTCCCGTAGACGCCGTAGGAGTTGCCGTAGGTCACATAGATGGAAAATCCCCAGGAAAAGACGCTCCACACCACCGCGGAAAACACTGCCCCCGGGATCTGATCCCGAATTTTAAGCTTCTTATTCGGCACATAGGCGTAGATCGCCGCAAACAGGATGCTTAAAATCAGCCAGACCAGCAAAAAGCGGAAGTTCATGGCAAAGGACACCACCGCCTTCAGATGGGGGACGCGGTGCAGGATCAGGTTGACCAGCTGGTTCCCGAACACCATGAGAAACAGGGATAAGACCACCACCACCAGCATCACGACGGTGTAGAAGGAAGCGATGAGACGCACCAGAAAATAGTTTCGCTTCTCCTCCACGCCGTTTACCGCGTTGAGTCCCTGCATCAGCGCCATCACGCCCTTGGCGGCAGACCAGACCGTGGCGATGAGCGCTAAGGACAGGGGCCCTGCCGAGTGGGCGTACACGTCGGAGACCAGACCCTCCACCAGCGGATCCACTAACTCCGGGGTCAGGTCGGTCAGCCCCGTGACAAGATTTTCCTCCGTCAGCGGCGTATAGGGGAGAATGGCGCAGACCAGCATCAGCATGGGCACCACCGACAGGAAAAAAAAGAAGGCGATGCTGGCCGCGTAGGCATTGATATTCTGGTGTTTCATCTTTTCCGAAAGATCCATCAGTTTTTTGATCCACTTCAACATATCGTTTCCTTACGATTCATAAATTTTTTCCAGAAGACAGCCCTCGAAGAAAAACGCAAGGATCTCCTCCTGCGTAAAACCGCTCATGGCCATGCACCTGGCGCCGTTCTGGCTCATGCCGACGCCGTGTCCGAAACCGCCTCCGGCCAAGGTATATGCTACCACATTCCCGTCCTCTTTTCCAGTGGTGAGCACAAAAAAACCGCTGGGCAGAAGAAAGGGGCAGGAGATCTGGCTCCCGTCCTGGCGCTCCACCCTGGTCTTTCCGTCGTTTAGCACAGCCCGGATGTTGTACTCGGAAATCACCTTATAGGTGCCGTTTTCCGCCGTGATGATGAGTTCCTCCGCCACGCCGCCCGGCCCCCGTTTCTCCACAGAGAGTTCCTGCACCCGGCCCAGCTCCCCGATCTGGCGGCTGATGTACTCACCGTCCCGCAGGGTCAGCACCAGGCTCTCGTTTGCGGCATACCGCTCCTTCAGAATCCGGCACATACGGGCGCTGTCCAGTTCTTCCACCTGATACCGCCAGCGGTACCATGCCTCCTGGGCCTCAAAATCGTCCGGGTGCACCGTCCCGATGAATTGTGCAAAGGCCGTTTCCTCCATGAGCTCTGCGCCCGCCCGGCTCTCAGGCAGGGCCGCTCCCTGCCCCATGGCCGCCGCTGTCTGGGCCATGGCTGCATAACTTAAGGATTTCGCCTTTAAATAGGGCAGATCGGGGGGCTCTTTTGTCTTCCACACCGAAGCGTCGCTGCCCACGCCGCAGGAGGTGGAATAATAATAGGTCTGGGCCGGCTCCCCCTGGGGCGTGTACAAAAGAAGGCCGTAGGTGTCCTTCACCGCCGTTGTGGTGCTGTCCTGTTCCAGGATATTGTTGTAGACCTGGTAGGAGGTGCTGTCGTCCACATGGGCCCCGTACTGGGGATAGCCCGCGCGCAGCATATGGCTGTAAGCATATGTCCTGGCACAGACCGCCTGGGCCTTGAGCGCCTCTGCCGGGTAACTGGCAGGCATTTCGCTGGGCACCACGCTGTAGAGATACTCCTCCAGGGGTACCTCGTTGACGGCCACGATCCCCTCCGGCGCGAGGAAAAGCTCCAGCTGTCCCCGGTAGGCAGGCGCCCCCTGGCTGCGTCCCAGGTTTTTTATGGTGATCTTTCCCGTGAGCGCATCCGGCGCAACCCAAACCCGCTCCCCCGAAAAAAAGGGGCTGTCTGCCCCGATGGCCAGCTCCTCCCCCGGGGCGCAGCTCACCTGCTGGCGGTTGGCGTAATCCCCGTAAAACAGGGTGCAGCCCGTGTCCGAGGTGAGGATGAGCTGGCTGTGGAAAAGCCCGTCGTACCCATCCCCCTTGATGAGCACACGGATCTTCTCCATGGATTCCTCCCTGGCGATTAAGATGCCGCAGACCTCCCCATCCTCCACGCACAGATCCGTGTACGGATAGCCGAAGGGGATGTCCTCCGGGGTGCACATCTGGAGACTTCCGTAGAGACGGTATCCCTTACAGTCCGCCGCAACCGGCAGCCTGCCATAGCCCTCCACCTCTATGCCCTCCTGGTCTGCGCCCAGGATCCGGCCATTGATCTTTTCCGTCTTTGGAACTGCGGCAGTGACCACGCCGTCCGTCACCTGGAGATCCGCCAGCTGTTCCCGCAGCGCGTCCGAAACAGGGGACATCTCTTCGGAGACGGGATAGGTTTCCCGCTGCCCCTCCCGGAAAACAATGAGCCTCTCCCCATCCGCCTCCAGGATCCACACATTGGAAAACTCCTGTACCACCGCGATGTGCCCAGGGGGTTCCCCCGGCTCCTCTTCCGGCGCAGCCTCGTCCCTATGTATGCAGGAAAGGGTGATTTTGAGCGCAAGGAGCGCTGTCAGAAGCAAAAACCCCAGCAGGCAGACAAAGCCTTTCAACTGCATCCGCTGGGATCTGTCCAGTCCCCACCTGTTCTTTTTCACCGCAGGCCCCTCCCTTGGCAGAATTCTTTCCAGCAAAAGAGCAGCCCCTTCGGACTGCTCTCTTCTTCTGTCAATTTCCCCAAAATGCCGCCTCCTGTTTTTTGACTCCTAGCGACGCTAGGTGGGTAACCGCAACCAGCCTTTTGCCTTCCCTTCCAATCCTCTTTCCGAGTGAGGGCTTGACAGCCACCTGGCAATATAGGAATCCCGTTTAAAGTAATGTAGGTTCAAAAATGAACAGGAGTTATCGCACATTTCAGGTTATCTTTATTATAACCTCTTCCTGTCGGAAATACAACAGGAATTTTTTCCTTCTTTACAGCTGGGGACCTGCTGCAACCAGGGCCTTGCCGGCATCGTTGCCCTCATATTTCGCAAAATTCTTTACGAATCTCTGTGCAAGATCCTTTGCCTTCTCCTCCCACTGGGAAGCGTCCGCATAGGTGTTGCGGGGGTCAAGGATATTGGTGTCAACGCCGGGAAGCTCCGTGGGCACTTCAAAGTTGAAGTACGGAATCTTCTTGGTCTGTGCCTTCTCGATGTCGCCGTTTAAGATGGCGTCGATGATGCCGCGGGTGTCCTTGATGGAGATGCGCTTGCCGGTGCCGTTCCAGCCGGTGTTCACCAGATAAGCCTTGGCGCCGTTTGCCTCCATCTTCTTTACCAGTTCCTCTGCATACTTTGTGGGATGCAGCT
>CANQEH010000039.1 GCA_947594835.1 uncultured Acetatifactor sp.
GAGACATAGATGTCCTTCGCGAAACAGCCTCTGCTGTGAGCGAAAATCGTCGCAGACGATTGGACATCTTCTCACGCTTGCCACTTGTCGCAGACAGAATTGATCTGATCCGCAAATTTGGCCATGTCCTTGTTGGCCATCCCGTCGCTTTTCTGCACCAGCGCAAGCAGTCTCTGTGCAGCCGCCAGAAGACGGGCATAAACGCCGCCTGCCGCCGCGGCGCGCACCTTTTTCTTCACCGGGACGGGCTCCGTCTCATACAGGAACCTGCCGGAGAGCAGGTCAAACTCCGTCCCGCTGTAAGGGGCATAGGCCCGCTGGCCGTACTCCACCTTCAGGCACTCCGCAAAGGACGTGCACACGCCGTCCTCTCCGTGTACCACAAACACTTTCTTCGGCTTTTCCCGAAAGCCCGAGATCCACTGGATCAACCCGTCCTTATCCGCGTGGCCGCTCATGCCCGCAAGCTGCTTGATCTGGGCGCGGATCTGGATGGGTTCCCCAAACAGCCGCACCTCCTTAGCCCCCTCTATGATGCTCCGGCCCAGGGTGCCAACCGCCTGATATCCCACGAACAGGATCGTGCACTCCGGCCTCCAGAGATTGTGCTTTAAGTGATGCCTGATCCGTCCGGCCTCGCACATACCGGAGGCAGAGATGATGACCTTAGGGGTGTCGTTGAAATTGATCTCCTTGGATTCCTCGCTGGTGATGGCCAGCTTTAACCCTGCAAAGGCGATGGGGTTGATATGGGCGCGCACCAGCTCCATGGCCTCCTCGTCAAAACATTCAAACCGGTTTTCCTGAAAGATTCCGGTGGCCTCCACCGCCAGCGGGCTGTCCACATACACGGGGAAGTCCTCAAAGCCCTCCACCAGACGGTCAACCTTGATCTTGCGCAGAAAGTACAGCATCTCCTGGGTGCGTCCCACCGCAAAAGAGGGGATGACCACATTCCCGCCCTTCTGGAAGGTCTCCTTTAAGATGGCCGCCAGTTCTTTCACATAGTCCGGCCTCTCCTTGCTGTGCAGCCTGTCGCCGTAGGTGGACTCCATGACCACATAATCCGCCTCCTCCGTCAGGCCCGGATCCTTGAGCAGAGGCTGGTTCTTGTTGCCGATGTCCCCGGAGAACACCAGCTTTTTGGTGTGCCCCTCCTCGGTAAGCCATACTTCAATGCTGGCGGAGCCTAAGAGGTGCCCGATGTCCGTAAACCGGATCTTTACGCCCGGACAGACCTCCACCTCCCTGCCGTAGCGGCAGGGAACCAGGCGCTTGATCACGCCCTCCGCGTCCTCCATGGTATAGAGCGGCTCTGCCGCTTCCACCGAGGCGCTCCTCTTTGCCTTGCGGTTCTTCCACTCCGCCTCCATCATCTGGATGTGGGCGCAGTCGCGCAGCATGATACTGCACAGATCCGCCGTTGCGTCCGTCGCGTATACCTGCCCCCGAAAGCCCTTGGCGTAGAGAAGGGGAAGCAGGCCGGAGTGGTCGATGTGGGCATGGGTGAGGAACACATAGTCGATGCGGGCCTCATCCACGGGCAGGGGCACATTTTCAAACACATTGACGCCCTGCTCCATCCCATAGTCCACCAGAATGCGCTTTCCCGCAGCCTCCAGATAATGACAGCTCCCCGTCACCTCATGATCCGCCCCGATAAATATCAGTTTCATACCGTCCCTCCTGTCTGCCGCCGCTGTGGCGCTTATTTCAATCTGCTGTCTCCGTGGCGCTTATTTCAATGCGTTTGCCGTCTCATAAAAGTGATAGTACATCCCTTTTCTCTGCAGGAGCTGCTCATGGTTTCCCTCCTCCACAATGCCCTCCTGGGTCAGCACCAGAATCCTGTCGGAGGATCGGATGCTGGAAAGCCTGTGGGCAATGGTCAGGGTCGTCCTGCCCTGGGACAGTTTTTCCAGGGACTGGGCCACTGCAAATTCGCTCTCATTGTCCAGGGCGGAAGTGGCTTCATCCAGAATGATAATCTGCGGATCCTTTAAAAAGACCCGTGCGATGCTGATGCGCTGCTTCTGTCCGCCGGAGAGCTTTACGCCCCGCTCCCCCACATAGGTGTCATACCCGTCCTTTAACTGTGAGATAAACTCGTGGGCCCCTGCCTTGACAGCGGCCGCCTCCACCTCTTCCCGGGTGGCTCCCGGCTTTCCGTAGGCAATGTTGTCATAGACGGTGCCGGAAAACAGATAGACGTCCTGCTGCACGATGCCGATGCAGCTGCGCAGGCTCTTTAGCGTAAACCCCTTGATATCTTTCCCGTCTAAGGTGATACGCCCGGCAGACACATCGTAAAACCTGGGGATCAGGTTGCAAAGCGTCGTCTTCCCGCCCCCGGAGGGCCCTACGATCGCCACCCTCTCCCCCGCCCGGATGGACAGGTTCAGATGGTCGAACACCTGGTTGTGGTCGTCCGGATACTCAAAGCGCACCCCCTCAAAGGCGATGTTTCCCCTGGGCGCTTTCAGCTCCACCGCCCCCGGCTCGTCAAAAATCTCGATGTCCGCATCCACGATCTGCAGAAAGCGCTCAATGCCCGTCATGCCCCGTTGGAACTGCTCCGCAAACTCGATGATGCGCCGGACAGTGGCAATGAGGGTGGACACATACAGCATATAGGCCACCAGATCCCCCGGCTCGATGCTCCCCCGTATCAGGAAGATGCCACCCGCCACCAGGACGGTGAGATACATCAGCCCGTCAAAAAGCTTTACCGTGGTCTGAAAGGCAGCCATATAGCGGTAGGTGAGCTTCTTGATGTCCAGAAAAGCAGAATTGTCCTGCTCAAACTTGCCCTGCTCCACCTCCTCGTTGGTAAAGGCCTTTACTACCTTATGCCCCAGCAGGCTGTCCTCTATTCTTGCGTTCAACTCTCCGATCTGGTTCCTCTGCCTGCGGAAGGCGGCGCGCATCCGGAAATTTAACGTCATGCAGACCCCGATCATCAGAGGCACGCACAAAAAGATAAGCGCCGTCAAAGGCAGGTTGATCCCGGCCAGGATGGCAAAAGAGAGCACCGTCTTGATGCCCGCGATGAAAAATTCCTCCGGACAGTGGTGGGCAAACTCCGTCACGTCAAACAGGTCGTTGGTGATCCTGCCCATGATCTGCCCCACTTTTGTGTTGTTGTAATAGGTATCGGACAGCTTCTGCAGATGGCTGTAAGCGTCCCGGCGCATATCCGTCTCGATCCTGGCCCCCATCACATGGCCCATGTCCGCCATATAATAGCTGGCAATGCAGTCCAGAACCCGCAGGGCCAGGTACAAAAGCCCAAGCTTTGCCACCGTTCCCACGGAGAGCGCCGCCAGATCCCGGATACCCTGGTTGGTGATATAGCGCATGATCAGCGGAAGCACCAGTTCGCACACCGTGGTCATGGCCGCGCACACGAGATCCAGCGCCAGGGTGCCCCGGTATTTTTTGAAATAGGGGACAAACCGCCTAAGCAGCTCCCCCGTGCCGTATTGTCTCTCTTCCATGCCCTATCCCAGCTTGGCGCAAAACCGCGCACAGCCCTTTCTCTCTTTTTTCTGCCGATAGAGGGTTTCGTCCGCTGCCGCCATAAAGTCCCAGCTGCGGCTGGAACTTCTGGGCACTGCATGGATGGCCCCCACCGTCACCGTCAGCACATCCGACACCGGGGAATCCAGATGGGGGATGTTCCTTCTTTTTACCTTTTCCACAATCCGGTCGGCGCCTCCCCTGACCTGTTCTTCGGTGCGGTCGAAGGCCACCACCACAAACTCGTCCCCGCCGTAACGGGCCGCAAAGTCCTCCGGCATACTCTCCCGGATGCTCTCCGCCACCGCCCGGATGCAGGCGTCCCCTGTCTGGTGCCCGTATCTGTCATTGAGCTGTTTAAAGTGGTCGATGTCGATAAACAGGATGCTGACGGGCTTTTTCTCCTGCTTGGCCCGGTCGAAGATCTCGTCCGTGTAGCGGTTTAAGCAGCGCTTATTGTAGAGCCCGGATAATTCGTCGTGATCCACCTGGTGGAGAAGTCTTAAGTTTTCCTGCTCCAGCTGGCGTTTTTCCTCCTCGACGGCCCAGAGGCACCTGCACATCTCCATCATGCCAAGCACCACTTCGGCCTCGCTGTCCGTCTGGGCCTGCTGCACCTTGAAAAACAGGCGGCTGTCGGCCTTATACTGCTCCTCCGTCATGCTATCCCTGCAATATTTCAGCCGGTAGAACAAAAGCTGCAGGATCAGCCCATCCTTCCTCTCCTCCTCGGCGATCGGCTCCACCCAGTCCAGCACTTCCTTCAGATAGCCGAATTTCTTCATCTCCACCATCAGATCCAGCAGGTTTAGGATGCCGTCAGAATCCCCCGACAGCCACTGTCTCGCCATGGCGTCCTCCACAGCCATCTGCAGGTGTTGAAACGCCTCCTGATCCCTCCCCGTCCTGTGGCTGTACAGGGCAAAAAAGGTGTAAACGTACAGCGTGGGGAAAATTTCCCCGTACCTTTCCTCCTGCATGGCCGCAAGCCTGCCGCGGATCTTCCCGGCCTCCTCCAGTTCGCCCGCCATGGTCAGGCAGTAGCCGTAGCTGGCCAGAAGCATCATGTAATTCTCCTTGCCCACAGCGCTGTCATCCCCGGAGAGTTCAAATTCCTTTATGCTCTCCCTGCAGCAGGCAAATGCCCTTTCATAAGCGCCCAGGCGGTAGTACACATCCGCCATATTGCTGTTGATAATATTGCGCATCAAGTGATCCTGATATTCTTCCGCATAGTCAAGGGCCTTGTTGTATTGCTCCACCGCCATCAGCAGATTGTTCTGGCTGTGGGCGATGACCCCGAACAGATTGTACCCCCGGGACACATGGATCTCCTGGGATGTGCCAACCATGCAGCGGATGCACTCTTTCAGATATTCCAGACATTCCTCCGATCTTCCGTTTTTGATCAGATAGTAGGCCATATAATAATTGCACAGCCCATACAGCCCCTTGTCGCTTTCCTCCGTGATATGGGCCAGGGCCTCCTGCACGTCGGCAAGCTGCACCTTGCCGCAATCCCGGATCTGTTTTTCCAAAATGTCCGTCCAACGGGACAGACCCTGTTCCTTCGTCTCCATCTATCCTCACATTCCGCCCAGGCCCGGCGCCCGGCTTTCACAACACTCCGTCTACATCACAGTCTCTATTTTAGTATGTTTATTGGGGAATCGCAAGCCCAAAATTGCCCCCGGGGTTTCCCCGCATATTCTCTAATTTTCAAAATGCCGGTTGACAATGTACACTTTGTATAGTAAAATACCATTAGTCCGCAGCACATCAGACGGATATGCGATAGTGGCTCAGTTGGTAGAGCGCCACCTTGCCAAGGTGGAAATCGCGGGTTCGAGTCCCGTCTATCGCTCTAAAAAACCGCAAACCTCTGGTTATACCAAAGGTTCGCGGTTTTCTTTTTCCCATTTTCCTCTATCTTCCTCTCACCTGTCCGCTTCCCACTCCGTGTCCATGGGAGGCAGCCTGCCTCCTTTGATCAGGCAGATCCTGTCGATCAGAAGCCCCGGCCCTTTCCCGTATATGCCAAAAAGATGCTCCCCCTGAGAAAGCGAAAGCACTGTCAGAGGCACCCAGCGGTAAATCTGTTCCGCCTCATACCGCCACAGGCAGCCGCCGCCGTACAGCTTACCGGGAGAGGTTTCCTCCCCGTCCAGCAAAAGTCCGTAAAAAGACTCCTCCTTCTTTCCAAAGCAGGCATACAGCCACACGGTATACGCGCCGCCTTCACACTGTATGCGGTAATGCAGGGCAGGCGCATCTTTTCCGTCCCTCCAGACATATCCCCGCTTCCGCACATACATGGCAAGCCCGCTGCGCCCGAAGGAAAGGCTGGCGCAGTGCCGCCACAGCCTTTCCCCCTCCTCCTTTTGCGAGAAACAGGCATAAGCCGATCCCGCCAGGGCGGCGGCTGCGTCGATGCGGATCATCCCGGCCCTCTCGGCAAAGGGCCGTTTCCCTATCTGAAGGTAAACATCCGCCGTCACCGTCTCCCCGTAGACCTCATCCTGCAGGATCAGGCTGCTCTTGCAAAGGTCGTCCTTTTCCAGTTCTACCCGGGCATACTCCACCGGCCTGGGGCGCAAAACGATCTCCCCGTAAAACTCCCGGGCAAATCCTTCCGGGTCAAAGGAAAGAGGCAGGGCCTGCTCCCCGGAAAATCCCGCCAGATTGTTGTCCCGGCGGGGCTTTGTGTAGATCACAAAACGGCTGAAGGCAAAATAGCGGTCTATGGGGTAAAAGCAGATCTGGTGGAGCCCCGGCTCCAGATGGGGCAGCTTCAGGTACAGCCGCTCCACGCTGTTTCTCACATTCTCCCGCCAGGTTCCCCGGTGCTCGTCGTTGGAAGGGGAGGCCAGGATCTGGATCTCTCCCCCGTCTACGGCCACGCCCACCCGGATCTGCCCCGTGGCGTTTAAAGAGGGGAAGCGGTGGACTTCCAGCAGAAACTCCCCCCGGGACAAAAGGCTCACCTGATAGCACAAGGGCTCTCCCTTCCCGCATTCCCCGGGTAAAAAGCTCTCGCAGGCCTCCACCAGGCTGCCCCGGTCGCGGCCAAGCCATGGAATCCGGCGGAAAGAAGAAGACTCTGCCTGGGATGCCTCCACGGCTGCCATGCCGTCCTCCTCCCTGTTTTCACAGCCCTCCGAAGAAAAGAGGACCTCCACGGCGATCCGCACCGGGGGCAGATCCCCCTCCGGGCACACCTCTATCACCCCCCGGCAGTCTCTTTCATACTCCTTTAAGCTGACCAGGATCCGCTCCTCCGTCTCCAGAACGCCGCAGGTTTGGCTAAGCTGCAGCCACTCAGGCCCCCGCACCCCATAGGAAAAGGACGAATCGCCGGTATTTCCCAGTTCCAGCCACTTGACGCCGGGCCTGGTAAAGACCAGCTTCTCCTCCCGGTTCCAGAGGGTGACCTGCATCCCCTGCCCGGCCTCTTTTGCCAGGGCCGGCGTACAGAGGGGCAGCATGGCCGCCCGGGGCGGCGGAAAGCCCTCCGGGTCTACGATGCCGTCCCACTTGCCCTGGGCCATCCGCTTGTTGTAGTAAACCAACAGCCGCCTGCGGGCGTCTTCCATCTCCCGGCTTTTCCTCACATAGCAATCCGCAGCAGCCCCCCTGCCCTGCTCCTGGGCATAGGTGCTCCTGTCCCCCCAATACCAGGCCAGATTGGTAAAATAAGCCGCGTGGATCTTAAAGAGCACAAGCTGGAAAAAGGCGTCCCGCTCCCTTTGGGGCAGACTGCCGTACAGCGCGTTCCCCCGCTGAAACAGCTTTTCATACCGATGGATCCTGGACACCGCCTCGTCCCCGTAGGCGTACTGGGAGAAAGCGTCATAGTCCATCAGCTCCAGCTTGCGCACATTGGTGAGCTGGGAGAACTCATTTAACAGCGCCGAGGTCTCCCGGCCAATGCCGCCGGAGAAATTCCGGTCGATCCAGTCCGCTGCAAAGGCCTCCACATCCTCCGTCAGAGCCCCTTCTTTTCCGATCTCCCAGGCCAGCCGCAGGAAAAATTCCGTCTCCTGCTCCAGGGGCTTTAAGGCCCCTACGTTCAGCACCCATAATTTCCGGATTCCCTGCCCGTAGGCTTTCCGCAGCTCGTAAGCCGTGTGGGCAAGGGGGATGGAGCACAAAAACACATAGGACATCCCCGGCGGCGCCCAGTAGGAATTGTGGTAGTAAATGCCGTTTCCGCCCCTGCGTTTTTTCTCCTTTTCGGAGGGAAAGCGGCGGATGTAGCCGTAGTTGTCGTTGGCCCAGACCAGCGTGACGTCCTCCGGGATCTCCAGGCCGCCGTCATAAAGCTCCAGCACCTCCTTGTAGGGGATGAACGTGGTCATGGTTTCCCTGCCCAGGGTTTCTTTTAAGATCTCCCTC
Source organism: uncultured Acetatifactor sp. (assembly GCA_947594835.1). GTDB lineage: Bacteria > Bacillota > Clostridia > Lachnospirales > Lachnospiraceae > Acetatifactor. Next base: position 7,915 of record CANQEH010000039.1, read on the forward strand.
TGGTCTGTTATCACCTGCTGCAACAGCCGGATCTTTTCTTTCCGCAGCGCCTCCCCGGAAAGCCCCGACAGCGCGCCGGTCTCAAAGCCGGAGTCATGGATGCCCCGCATTCCCAGGGTGTAGCAGACCTCAAAGTCCCGGTTCTGCTCCACGCTCTCCCGCCAGTACTCTCTCAAGATCTCCCGGTTCCTGCCGGGAATGGAATAGTCGTAGACGGCCTCCCCATACCCCTTTGCCTCCAGCCAGGGAAGCCACTCCCTGTTGTTGGAGCGCATGAGCATATCGCAGTGGGAAGTGCCCACCACGATCCCCATCCGCTCCGCCAGTTCCCCGTTTTCCCGCTTTGCGTTAAAGGAGTTGACGTGCATGGCGGGCCAGATATAATTGGCCTTCAGACGCAGCAGCAGTTCAAAGACCTTCTCATAGGTCTTTACGCCGATGGTGTCCTCCCCCATATGGGCCTGCACCCACCGCTCCAGCTCCTCCTCGTCGTTTAGAAAGATCCCCCGGTAGTCCACGGAAGGAGCGTCCTCCTTCTCAAACCCTCCCTCCAGCGCAAAATGGGACTTCTCCTTCACGGGCACATCCGCCCAGAAATGCCAGGGAGACACCCCCAGCATCTGGGACAGCTCGTAAATGCCGTAGACCGTCCCCCGCCTGTCCGCGCCATAGATATACAAGACGCCCTCCCGCACCTCCAGCCGGTAAGCCTCCCTGCGGCAGCCGCTCCAGGGGGCGGTGGCGATCAGAATTTGGGAGACAGGCTGCGCCTCGGAGCCGTCCTCCGCCTCCGGGACACGTCCAAAGACCAGTTCCAGATCCTGCCGCAGGTTCTTTGCCGCAATGCGCACGGCCTCCGGCTCTCCCGGCCCCGTCACCACCTGCCGCCTTCTTCCTCTCTCCAGTACAAATGCCGGTTCAAACCCTGCCATACTCATCCCTCTTGCGCTGTTTTCTTTCTTCCGTCTCCCATACCGCACCCATTTAAGGGATTTTCGTTCCATATCTGAGATACCGGAACACCTTCAGGGACTCCAGGGGATGCCCTTTGAAGTCAGATATGGCATCCCGCCTTTTTGCAGCGCTCCGCTTTAATCTACCCTGTCCGCCCATTTGATCCGATAGATCCGCCGCAGGCAGTCGTCAATCCGCTTCTCGTCGATACGGCCGTCCTTTACCGCCTGCAGGACGCCGTTGTAAGCCGCCTCAAAATCCTCCGGCATCAACAGCATATCACAGCCCGCCAGCAATGCCTCCACGGCGGCCTCGTCAGCGCTGTAATAGTCCGTGATAGCTGCCATGTCAAGGGAATCGGTGATGACCACGCCGTTGTAGCCCATCTCCCCCCGCAAAAGCTCCGTGACAATCTTTTTGGAGAGGGAGCATGGCGTGCGATCGTCCTCCCCGGTGAGCCCAGTGGCGATCATGTGGCTGACCATGACCATGTCTGCCCCTGCGTCGATCCCGGCCTGGAACACAGCCAGCTCCTGGCTTTTAAATTCCTCCGCCGTCCTTGTGCTCACGGCCTGCCCGGTGTGTGCGTCCTGGGTCGTGGCGCCGTTTCCCGGAAAGTGCTTTAAGCAGGCGGCCACATTCTGCTCCTTTAACCCCTGCACCATGGAGGCCACAAAGGGGGAGGCCGTCTGGGCGTCCGCGCCGTAAGCCCGCTCCTCCATCACACTGCCCTCCACGCTGGCAAGATCCGCCACAGGCGCAAGGTCTAAGTTAAATCCCAGCCCGCTTAAGGCAGCGCCAATGGTGACGCCTGCCTGATACGCATTCTGAGGGTCTGCCGTTTCCCCGATGGCCCGGGCTGTGTCTACCGCAGGGCCCACGCCCGCCTCGGCCAGCCTGGCTACGCTTCCGCCCTCCTCGTCCACAGCGAAAAACAGAGGGTATCTGGCATAGCTTGCGGTGTTTTGCAGCATTTCCCTCAGCTGTTCCTCCGACTCTATGTTCTTTTTAAAATAGATGAGGCCGCCCACCGCGTACTGTTCCAGGGCCTGCCGGGTGCCGTCCCCCGCCTGAACCGCCGTCCCAACCCCGGTGATGGCTTCGGGGGTCACCACAAAGAGTCCCGCCACCTTGTCCTCCAGCGGCATCACCGCGATTCCTGCGTCCACATACTCGTCCAGCCGCTCCTCCCTGGTCATCTCCACCGGGGGCTGGGGCTCGGCTGTGGGCACCTGGATCTCTTCCTCCTCATCCAGCATCCCCTCCAGCATGGACTGGTTTTCCTCCTGGGACTGCTGGCGCTGTCTGGCAGCTTTGGTGATCTGCTTCACCCCCGCCACCGCAATGCCCGCCGCTGCAGCGATCAGCAGGATCAACACGGCATACGCCAGAATCTGGTTGCGGATCCTCCTCTTTCTGCGCTTCTCCCGCCTTTCCTCCTGATCTTGTCTCTTGTCTTCCATACAAAAATCCATTTCCTTCCTGTGCAGTCCAAAATGATATCTCCTCCATCATACCGCATTTTTCTCTGATTTTCCACAGGAAATGTTTTCTTTCGTAAAAATTAAGATTGTCAGACATAAAATCCAAATCCGCAGCGCCGCAGCGGACTGTGGACGCCTTTGGCCGGGAACAAAAAAGCCGGATGGGGACATCAAAAAAGAGAGCGTATCAACAATCCTGCCGATACGCTCTCTCAGACTTCACTCTCCAATGGCTCATACCTCTCTTTCCCAATCATATTTTTTGTCTGTGGTACTGCTTTTGGAACTCCTATTCAGTTTTTTCTTCCATTTCATCTTTTGTGCTTTCCACTTTTTCCTTGGTACGCGGTACCATGACGTCCTGAGATCATTTCATCTTCAGCAGCCCGTTCCTTTTTCTTCTGTGTACTCTGCACTTCACTTTCGGATATCGTTCCTTGGTGTTTTATGGAAGAGTTCTGCCTTTCTCTTGTTGTTGATTTTATTATAGGACAGCGTTCGACATTTGTCAACACATTTTCGCAGATTTATCCTATATTTTTTCATTATTTTTCTTGTATTGAATGAATTATTTGTTTTTTTGCTTTTTCTCACAATTTTGACGGAAAATTTTACCAGAAAACGTTTGGGCAAAAAACTCCCTGGGGAGCTTCCCCGGGGAGCGCATGGTTCCAGTCAGACGACTGTCAGCACAAAGATGTCGTAAATGGCCCTGATGGCCGTCTCGAAGTCGTCGTTGTTCACGCCGATGATGATATTTAACTCCGAGGAGCCCTGGTCGATCATCTTCACATTCACATTGTTGTGGGCTAACGCCGAGAAGATCCGGCCCGCAGTGCCCCTGGTGGACTTCATGCCCCGGCCCACCACCGCGATCAGCGCCAGGTCGGACTCGATCTCAATGGTGTCCGGTTTCACCAGACGGTGAAGACCCGCCACCACCTTCTGCTCTTTGTCGATGAACTCATCCTGATGGACGAACACGGTGAGGGTGTCGATGCCGGAGGGCATATGTTCAAAGGAGATGCCCTGTTCCTCAAAGGCGCTCAGCACCTTCCTGCCGAAGCCGATCTCGGAGTTCATCATATCTTTCTCCACGCTGATGGAGCAGAAGCCCTTTTTCCCGGCAATGCCGGTGATGACATATTTTGACTTCTGGCCGGTGCTTCCCACGATCCAGGTGCCCTCGTCCTCGGGGGCGTTGGTGTTTTTGATGTTGATGGGAATCCCCTCCTGGCGCACCGGGAAAATCGCGTCCTCGTGCAGCACCGTTGCACCCATGTAGGACAGCTCCCGCAGCTCCCGGTAGGTGATCACGTCGATCCCCTTGGGGTTTTGGATGATCCTGGGATCCGCGATCAGAAAGCCGGACACGTCCGTCCAGTTCTCATACACGTCCACCCCTGCCGCCTGGGCCACGATGGAGCCGGTGATATCGGAACCGCCCCGGGAAAAGGTCTTGATCCGCCCGTCAGGTAAGGAGCCGTAGAATCCGGGAATGACCGCGTTTTCACACTCCGCCAGGCGCTTGGAGAGCACCGCTTTCGTCCGCTCGCTGTCCCAGGTTCCCTCCTCGTCCGCAAAGAAGATCACCTCCGCCGCGTCGATGAAGGGGAAGCCCAGATAGGCCGCCAGCACGATGCCGTTCAGATACTCGCCCCTGGACGCCGCGTAGTCCCGGCCCGCCTTTTTTTCAAAGTTTTCCTCAATGCGCTCAAACTCCTCCTCCAGGGACATCTCCATGTCAAGCCCATCCAGGATTTCCTGATAGCGGCTCTTAATCTCTTCCAAAAGCCCCTTGTAGTCCTTGCCCTGTTCCGCCAGATCATAGCAGGCGTACAGCATATCCGTTACCTTTGAATCCTTTGGAAAGCGCTTCCCCGGCGCGGAGGGCACCACATACTGCCTTGCGCTGTCCGCCCGGATGATGCTTTCCACCTTTTTAAACTGCTCCGCATTGGCGAGAGAACTGCCGCCGAATTTTACCACCTTAGACATTTTCGTTTCCCTTCGGGGCCCATCGTCCCCGGATCCTTTCTCTTTCCATCTCTGTCCGCTCTATGCGGTCGGTTTTCCGCTTTCCAGAAAACGGTCCATCAATTCCGGCCCCTGTGCCACAAAATTTCCGCTTGCGCGTTTCATTTTCATCGGCGCGGCGCCGCATACTCATCAAAATTGCGTTGTCGATGTGCTGAAGCGGAATGTCTAGATAAGGGCACATCTTTTCATTTGTCGCGAAAAACTTGAGAAGCTCGTCTGAGATGAGCTCAGGATAGAGATAATGCACCCGTATCCACTCAATCCCCTTCACTTTGCAAAGCTTTTCGCATAGCTCGAGCAGCTTTGGCTTGCCGTAAAGGTCGGTGCCGTAGCGCGTTGTGTCCTGAGCCACCAAAATGAGCTCCTTGACGCCGAGTTTTGCAAGATATTTGGCTTCATCAACAATGTCGTCCATCGGCGCCGAGCGATACAGCCCTCGAATGCGCGGAATGGTGCAGTATGCGCAGGCATTGTTGCAGCCATCGGCAATCTTTATGTAGGCGTAGGAATTGCCGCTTGTTAAAACTCGCGAGCCGCCGCCCTTAAGTTTGCTTCTTGGCAGGCCGTATAGAGCCTCAATTTCGCCAACTATGTCGTCATTTTCACGCAGGCGCATGAATTTATCAACAAGCGGAAATTCGGCTTTTATCTCGTCATAGTTGCGCTCAGGAAAGCAGCCGCTGACGATAAGTTTTTCAATCACCCCCTTCTTTTTGAGCGCCTCCATCTCAATTATGTTTTCAATGGCCTCTTCTTGCGCGGGCTGAATGAATGCGCATGTGTTTACAAGCACGATGTCGGCGTTTTCGGGCTCGGCGACAACCTCTATGCCATAGTCACGCACCCGACCAAGCATTTTTTCAAGGTCGACTTTGTTTTTATCGCAGCCAAGGCTGATGGCCGAAAGCTTTTTCTTTTGCAGTTCCTCTTTAGTCATAGTTATCTCCGAATATTTCATAGTATTCCTCGATTGTTGTGTATACGCTACGCTGCTTTGAGCCCTCCGCTGATGAGATGTAGCCGCGCTCCTCCATTTGATCGATGATGCGCGCAGCACGCGGATAGCCAATTGAAAGTTTACGCTGAACCATTGTTGTTGATGCAACGCCGTTGTCTATGCAGATTTTGAGAGCTTGCGGCAAAAG
>CANQEH010000040.1 GCA_947594835.1 uncultured Acetatifactor sp.
CCCGCTTTCCACTGGCGCGGGCCGCCGTCTGCCAGTAGCTTTCCTATCCCTTGCGCCTTCTTTCGCAAATGTTACAGCCTGACGAAAATTTCCCGCTTCTTTTACAGGGCTGATCCTCTCCTGTTTGAAAAAACTCCTTTCCTATGTTATACTGGTCTCACGTTATGAAAAAGACGCCGCAGGAGCCGCAAAGCGCTCCCGCAGGAAAGGAGACTGCGATGGAACTCACCGCCAGAAAAGACGTCCCGGAGGAGCTGACCTGGGATTTGTCCGCCCTCTATGCCACCGAGGAGGATATGCTTGCAGATGTCCGAAGAATGGAAGACTTAAGCCAGGAGATCGAAACCCGTTACAAGGGAGCCCTCTCCTCCCCGGAGCAGATCAACGCCTGTCTGGACGATCTGCGCACGCTGTATGAGATTGAAGGGCGGGCGGCACGCTATACCGGCCTGGCCGTGGAAGCAGACTACACAGACGCCTCCCACCAGGAGCAAAACGACCGCCTCCAGGCCAGGATGGCCCAGATCGACAGCCGCCTGAGTTTTATCGACAGTGAGCTCTTAGAGCTGGAGGATGCGGTGCTGGAAGCCGCCATGGCTGCTGCCTCCCCGAATCAGAACTACCTAAAAGAGCTGCTGCGCCAGAAGCCCCACAGGCTCCACCGGGATACGGAAAGGGCGCTGTCCGCTCTCTCCCCCGCCTTTCGCGCCCCGTATCAGATCTACAATATGGCCAAGCTGGCGGATATGCGCTTTCCCTCTTTTGAGGCGGAGGGACAGACCTTCCCCCTGGGATATTCCCTGTTTGAAGACGATTATGAATATGACGGGCGCACCCCGGTACGCCGTGCGGCGTTTTCTGCCTTTTACGGGGAACTGCGCTCTTATGCCAATGTGACTGCCGCGGCCTACCAGGCCCAGATCCAGACGGAGAAAATCTTATCCACCCTGCGGGGGTTTGACTCTGTTTTTGACAGCCTGCTTTTTGAGCAGAAAGTGGATCTGGCCCTCTACCATCGCCAGATCGACCTGATCATGGAAAAGCTGGCGCCCCATATGCGCAGATACGCCCGGCTCCTGCAAAAAGTCCACGGGTTAAAGCAGATGACTTCCGCTGACTTAAAGCTGTCGGTGGATCCTGCCTATGACCCCGAAGTCACCATCGAAGGCTCCAAACAGTATATTCTGGACGGCCTTGCCGTACTGGGCACAGACTATCAGGAGATGATCCGGGAAGCTTACCGGGACCGCTGGATCGACTTTGCCCAAAACCAGGGGAAATCCACCGGCGGATTCTGTGACAGCCCCTACGGTTCCCACTCTTTCATCCTGCTCAACTGGAACGGGCGTATGGCCAATGTCTTCACCCTGGCCCATGAGTTGGGTCACGCCGGGCATTTCAAGGCCTGCAACAGCAATCAGTCCATTTTTGACACCAATGTTTCCACCTATTTTGTCGAGGCGCCTTCCACCCTGAATGAGCTGCTCATGGCACATCATCTCCTAAAGACAGCCCCCGATAAGCGGTTCCGCCGCTGGGTGTTAAGCTCGATCGTGGGCCACACCTATTACCACAATTTTGTGACGCATCTTCTGGAAGCCGCCTACCAGCGGGAGGTCTACCGGATCATAGACGCAGGCGGCAGCGTCCAGGCCCAGACTTTAAACGACATCATGCGAAAGACCCTGGAAACCTTTTGGGGCGATGCCGTGGAGATCCTCCCCGGGACAGAGCTGATCTGGATGCGCCAGCCCCATTACTATATGGGACTCTACTCTTACACCTACAGCGCCGGTCTGACCGTGGCCACCCAGGTCTGCCGCCGGATCGAGACCGAAGGAGCGCCTGCCGTGGAGGACTGGAAGCGTGTCCTGGCGGCCGGCAGTACGAAGACGCCCGTTGAGCTGGCCCAGATGGCCGGGGTAGATATCACCACCGACGCGCCTTTGCTGCGCACCATCGAAACCATCGGGGAGATGATCGATGAGATCTGCAGGCTGACGGAAGAATTAGGGCAGTAGGGGAAACAGGAGGAGAAAAATGACGCCGATCCTAAAGCACCTTCATCTGACGAACTTCAAATGTTTCCGCGACCACACCATTACCTTTGAACAGATTACCATCATGATCGGGCAAAACAATGCCGGTAAAACGACTGTTGTGGAGGCGCTTCGGATATTGGGATTAGTCTGCTCCCGTTTTAAAACAGTGACCACCTATTCCAACCGGCCGGACTGGCTGTCCGACCGGCTGCTTCTGTCCACCCGCGGCATCCGGGTATCCGCCAAAGCCATCGACACAGACCTGGAGCAGATCTTTACCTCCTACGGCAATCCCCCCGCTGTCATAGAAGCTTTTTTTACGGAAGCAATCGCCATACACGTCTATATCAACAGTGCTTCAGAGCTGTTTGCTGTTTTCCAAAAAAACGGCGCATATCTTCATAACAAGCAGAAAGTGCTTGCGAGCAATCTTCCCAATGTCCGCGTATTGCCTCAGATTGTGCCTCTCACCAAAGACGAAGACCGGGTCAGTTTTGAAACCTTACAGCGCAACAGGTTTTCAAAACGCATATCCGGGAATTTTCGGAATGAACTTTTAGCCGCCCAGGGCAGTGCTGATTATCAGAAGCTGCAGGAATGCATCGGGCAGACGTGGGGTTCGGTACAGATCAACAGTATTGCAGCCAACAACGACGGCACAAAGGTATACCTCAATATGCGGGACACCGATTTTGTCACTGAAATCTATTTCATGGGACACGGCATCCAAATGTGGCTGCAGACCCTTTGGTTTGTCGTCTCTTCCGAGCCGGACTCCATCATCGTATTGGATGAGCCGGATGTCTATATGCACGCAGACCTACAGCGCAAGCTTGTCCGCCTGCTCAAGGGCAGCTACGCACAGACAGTCATTGCCACGCATTCCATTGAGATCATGTCGGAAGTCCCGCCAGAAAACATATTGATCATAGACAGAAAAAGGCCGGTTTCCAACTTGGCCGACAGCTATCCTGTCCTGCAGGCGGCAATCTCCAGCATGGGGAGTATCCAGAATATCAATCTCTCCCGTCTGCTCAACCACCGCCGATACCTCTATGTGGAGGGAGAAGATATCGATATCCTGAAGATTTTTTACGATAAGCTGTTTCCGGGACAATCCGAACCGCTGGATCATTTCCCTTCTGTATCCACCGGGGGCTGGGGAAGCTGGGACATCCAAAAAATAATGCCCGGAAGCTGTTGGAGCATATGCCGGACTTAAAGATTTATTTTATCTATGACCGGGATTATCATCGCAGCGAAGACATTCAATATCGCAAAGAAGATGCTGCCCGTCATCATATCAATATTCATATCTGGGAAAGAAAAGAGCTGGAAAACTATACTTTGGTTCCAGATGCCATTGCGCGGTTTGTCGCCAAAAAGCATCCCGGATTATCCGCCGCCGCTCTTTCCTCGGAAATCAGTCAGATGTTGGAAGAAATCTGTAATAATCTGCGTTCGGAGGTCATCGACAAAATTTCCGACGAGGCGTTCCGCGGTGAAAAAGGAGTTGAGCCGAGCACAATCCGCAACAAGGTGATACGCCAGATGGAAACAGCCTGGAACAGCTTAGATTCTGCCGTCAGGTATGTGCCCGGCAAAAAAGTCATCAGCCTACTCAGCGCACAATGCCAGCAGCGGTATCATACAGCCTTCAATGCCAGACAGCTCGCGTCTTCTCTGCAAAACAGTGAAATCGACCAGGAGGTTTATCAGTTACTTTTGACGATCAAAGAAGGCCGGTAGCTGCCCGGCCTTTCCAGACTTTTCCAGAATGACCTGGAAATTTTCCTATGTCAATTTCAATGAACGGTTTATAAAATAATGATTCTTCATCTGTAAATCTATCATACAGCTTATCGAAAAACTGCAGAAACTGATACACATTGTCACTTATACAATCCTTGTATCTTCCACGGTATAAGAACCCAAGACCCATTGTTTTTCCAAGGATATCCCACGTTTCCATCTTCTCGTTGATATGAACAGCCAAATTCAAAGTATTCAGCATGAATATTATTATCGCTTTCCCATTTGACCAATACAACTATTTTAGTTAACGCAAGCGCACGTTCTTCTATTTCTTTCAATTCATACGAAATCAATTGTTTGTGTTCGAAAAGCTTTCTGCATTCTCCAGCTCGTTTTTTGACAGAATGCTCATATGAGAAAACATTTTTGAAGTACACAGATAATACACCGTAATTATTGCTACTCCAAGCCTGAAAAGCACTAATTAGCGGTAATAGGTATGGAAAATCCTTACATTCTTCGATTGTTGGTGTGGCAGAAATAGTTTCTCCGATTTTAATATCTCGCTTGACCCATTTTTGTATTTCTTGTCTATCGATAGCGTTTTGCCGCATCTTTTTTAATGACTCTAAAATGGGTGGCGGATTACACTCTTTTTCAAATTTTTGCTTTCTGGCATCTTCACTGTCTTTCATATTTATCCAATCTGCCAAAGCAAACATTAAGGATATACATTTACAAGAAACATATTTGTTAGCATAATTTAGATCTCTACCATGCAAAATGCCATTGCGATAAGGCAATCGGATTTCTTCGTGGTTTGTTTTATTTCTGCCCTTGTTAAATATGTCCTTTAATTTTGTCAAACCATCGCTACAGCCCACTAAGCAATCCCATGCGGAAACATCGGTTCCTTCAGCGAAAAAGCCTTTGCTTTTAGTGTAATCGTTAACTGCACCATCAATAATTATCAAAAATAGAGGGATACTCGCATAATAACGTTCAGCAAAATGATCGTCGAATGCGCATTTAATTAATTCATATCGTTCTCTGAAAGGTTTGGCTTTATTTTTTAACCAATGCATAATATCTTTTACATCGGTTTGGTAGTATTGAATTAAAATCTGTTCACCGGCATCAAGCCCGTCTGCTTCATATGCTTTAACCGCTTTTTCCATAAGAGGCATATTCATTGAATCATATGCACACCATCCTGCATCGGAGAAATATTTATTAAAAGATTCAATTAAATGAATCATATTCGACAAATTTGCATCTAATTCTTTAATTTGTTGACGTTTTTCTTTAGGTAAAAATACAGACAGCCGTTTTGATGCCTTTATGTCACTCTGCAATTTTATAATGCTATGTAAGTTGTTATCTGGCATTTTATAGTCCTCCTTTCGGAAAAATTAGGTAAAAATAGTGAGGCACTGAGGATTCGGACCTCAATCTTCCCCTTCATAAATACCCCCAGGTGAGCGGTGTACTTATGAAGGGGATTGCTTTACCGTTAAGCGAATGCCACATTTTTGCCAATCAGTTGAGCAGTTTGGCCACCTCTTGCTCCCAATCCACATTCATCAATTCGGAATATAAAATACTTTACTTTTTTGCCGCTCTAAATGAGAACTCGGCTCTTGAAAAGGATTGATTAAATCGATCAAATTTTCTCTATGAGCTTTAATAATAGTATTTATGTCATACTGACTATTACCAAAGATAAATTTTGCGACATTGCAGGCAGCTCTTGAGCATAAAACTTGGTCATCAAATGTGAGAAAATTTAAACCATTGGGTATGTTCCGCCTTGGAATACTTCTGTAAAATAAAAACTATATAGTGCTCCGTGTAATGTCAGAAATAAGGCAGCTAACAGAGCTGCGGTTCAGTCAGCGAGCAACCATTCCATTAGGTTCTCGGACTTGATCCCTTCGTATGATCTATCCAGCCCCGGTTCAAGCGACAGCACGATCTTTTCATAGTTGTCGCGTATTTTTTGCAGGGGAGCTAACTCACGTTTCCTGACGTCCTCGCTGTTCATGGATTCCGTCACCTGAATGTATTTTCTCTCGTCAGCGGTGGCTGCAATGAAGTCCACCTCCATGTTGTCGATTTTGCCGATCGCTACATCATATCCTCTGCGGATCAGTTCAAAATAGACGATATTTTCGATCGCATGACCACTGTCGCGATTTCGGAATCCCAGCAGATAGTTTCTCAGAGCGATATCCACAATATAGTACTTTCCGAGTGTGCGGAGATATTCTTTTCCTTTGACATCGAAGCGTTTGATTTCATAGAAGAAATAGCTTTCAAGCAGTGCGTTCACATAAGCCTGAACCGTATGCGCACTCGGCGCGCTTTTGCGTTTGCCATCCTCAAGGAGACCTTCATTCACCAAGGTATTGCCTATGGATGCAATAGAGACATTGGAGCCGATATTGTCTGCAAGAAACATGATGATTTTACGAAGCAGGATCGGATCGGTAATCCGTTTCTGCCCCCGACGCTTTTCCCGTTCCAGAATATCGCGGACGACAACGGTAGAATAGATGCCGTCAAGGAGGGAAAGCGCCTTTTCCTGATCGAGTCCGACATCGGCAATACCTGGCATTCCGCCAAAACGCATGAATGCTTCAAATACCTCCTGCAGCTCATACTGTACGCCATTTTTATCAAACACCCGCTTATGAACGCCGCCCAGAGCGCTCTTGGTTTCTTTCACCTCAAAATCATGAAAAGAAAGAAACTCACAGAAAGAAAGCGGCAGCATCTTGATCTCCACGCATCTGCCGGAAAGATAGGTGGAATATTCCGAGGAAAGCAGATACGCGTTGGAACCAGTCACATAGATATCACAGTCCAAATCCACGCGCAAAGCATTGATTGCGTCCTCCCAGGCGTCAATCCTCTGTATCTCATCGAAAAAAAGATACATACGCTTTTCAGGCACGACTTGCTTTTTTACATAAGCGTAGACAGCATCAGAAGTCATTTTCCGAAAATCATTGGATTCAAAGTTCATCTCAACGACCTGTTCCGGCTGAATGCCTGTTTCAATCAAATGAGCGACCATCAGCTTCATAAGGCTCGATTTCCCGCAGCGCCTTATGCCGGTGATGACTTTTACAGGTTCCGTATCTTGAAAGCCAATCAGCTTGTTGAGATAACGATCCCTTTTTTTCAATTTGTGCGATTCTATCATTGCGCATTCCTCCTGTTGCCTCTAAAATAGCATAAACAGAAGCAAAAAGCAAGTATCTGCACTCAAATGCAAAAATTATTCTTTTTCAACCAATTATGCAAAAATCCTTGTGAGCAAACGTACCGCACAGACCTCCCCTGGGTGCAAAACGTCCGATGGACGTTTGTTCTGCACCAACCGAAGCGAAGCGTAGACCCACACGTTTCTTTCCCTCCATCCACCTGCCCCATTTATCATGCACGATTCCGTGTAGTTATCGGGCTTCGGCTTGTATGACAGTCTTACCCTCATGCATGGCCTTCTATGCGGTTTCTGTCCGTCAGTCCAGGGGGTTGCCCGTGAGGTGACAGATTCCCCACATCCGGCTTCCTTCAGATTTCGTCTCACGACGGACACCCTTGCCTTCGACTATTTCCTTTCCACTACCGAGCGGATTCGGAACTTTCACCCGTCTTTTTATAAAGCTGTTTCATTCTGTTCCGGCATGAGCTGCCGCCTTGCTACTTTACAAGCAGTGCTTCGCGTTCTGCAAACCACTCCTGCAACCATCATTTCAAATTTGCCCTGACCGATCAGTACCGCATGATAGCTTTCCATATCTGCAAGTATTCGGCCCCATCTAGTTTGACGTTTTAACACTTCTTATTGATTTTTATCATAAGCTACAGCGGCAGATCATTGATGTGGTGGAATCGGTAAAAATCATCCTCATACCCATAGATCCCCGCCCGCTCCTTATCCAGGTCAATCTTTCCCAGCTTTAGGTTATAAATATTTCCTTTTAGGTAATTGACATACTCCTGATCGGAGACGCTGTCCCGGGGGTAGATTCCCTTTTCTTCTATCAGTTCCCAGCGGAGTGTGGAAATGCGCTCCTCGTACTCCGCCAGCTTCGCCTTGAGCTCATCCGTCCGCCCCACCGTAACCGCCCTGCCAAAGCGGATATGTACCTTTGTAATCCTCTCCCGCTCCTGCGACGCATCGTAAGTAAATTCCGACACAACGGGCACTACAGGAACTTCCGCCTTTTGGGCAATGTCCAGAAATCCGTACCGCATAGGCAGATGCAGCTTGTTCGGCGACAGGTTCCAGGTGCCCTCGGGATAATACATGATGGAATGGCCTTTCCGCAAAATTTGAATCATGTCCAGTTTTGCATTTCGACGGTTTTCTCCCTTGTCCTGGGCCTTGCTCACCAGAATCAGCCCGGTATTTAACTGCGCCAGGAGCAGAGCTTTTCTGACATCCGCACCGTGGAGGATCAGGCAATGCCTGGGCATCTTAGGAATCCACGCGAAATTGTCCAGGATTCCCTGATGGGTATGGGCAAACAGCACCGCTCCCGCCGGGATATTCTCATAGCCGTCCGCCATTACCTCCACGTCGCTCCGGCAGAGGACTTTTGTCACCTTGACTGCAATCCTGTCGGTAATGCCTTTTAACTTTGGCGCTATGGTAAGGGCTCCCGGGGTCGTATTGGTCAGCCTGCGTGCCATAATATACTCCTGAAACCTGTCATAATAAGCGTCCAGCTCCGACGGAGAGAGCCTGAGCTCCTCGGCAGGAGACAGGATAGAAAAAGATTGTTCATTGCTTTTTAATCGATTCATTTTATTACCTTGGCTCCTCTGATAAATTTCTTTTCCTGTTCGTAATCCACCTGCGGCACCTCCGAAAGCCGTCTCCTCACTTCCCGCTCCCATTCTTCCAAATCTATCTCCTTTCGGCTTTCCCTGGGAAACGTTTCCCAGATTTCCCACTTCAACGTGGCCATTTCTTCCTCCAGTTCTTCATACTTTGCCTGCTTATCATCAGCAGGCCCACAATAGATCCCATGGCCAAATTTGGCATAACAGGCATTTTCACGGTATTCTAAAATCAAAGGAAGAATCGGGCATCCAGACTGCTTTGCCAGATCAATCACGCCCCAATACATGGGGAGCATCGGTTTCGAGGGGGTAAGATTCCATGTAGCTTCCGGAAAAATGCACATAGAAAATCCCTGGTTCAGATGTAAAAGCATTTTCTTGAAAGCTTTTTGTCGATCTGTACGCGAAGCGCGGTCTACATATACCACTCCATTTAGGAAAAAGCCGATTCTGTCCACAATACTCAGTTTCTGTTTTCCAACTAGCACAAAAGTATGCGCCGCAATGACTTCACTGGCAATCGGGAAATCATCCCGACAGGAGTGATTGACCGCCCAAATAACATTAGTGTCTGATAACGGACAGGTATTCCCTATATGTAACTCCTGCCCCCGTTGGAGCCGCTGGTTTCTCAATATCCGAAGAAGCACAGTATGAAACAAACGATACCATATCCTGCGCAAAACCTTTCCCTCCGTTTATGGTTTTGGATCTGCATTGCATCGTAGCTTCCACAGCAAGTCTAATAGCATATTTATCCCGTAAATATCCATACTGCAAGGTAACATTTATGCTTTAACGGACAGGCATTCCATATATGTACTTGTCCCTTGAATCCGTTGATTTCTCAACATCCACACTTCAATGTCCATCCATTGTTTATTCGCCATCGTTCCATGTTTCAAGAGCAAGACTAAACCAAAGATGAGATGTGACATCTCTGGTTTAGTCTTTGTTAACACATCTTTTGTGCATTGCTCCTAGACTTTAGCCGAATGCATGAATACAGCGAACGCAATGGCCACCGTGACATTCGCCCTTGTCGTCAGCCATATCGCGGACAGACACATCCGCTTCGATTTTCTTGATCTGCGGTTTCTCGTACTTCATAGCTACTCTCCTTTCGTTGAATTTATGTATAATGGAGTATCCCATACACATTACAGTTCATTACAGCGAGGCAATTACTTCTTCTGTTGGAACATTCTTTATGTAATGCTTATACCTTGCCTTGGCAGTTCTACAGAAATGCTCATCTATATATTCCAAGTCATCATGAACAAACTGCATCATCGCCGGGCAAATGTCACAAAAGTCATATGCCTTACACCGTAAACAGCGATAATTCTTAGACGCTTTCATTTTAGGATAGTTGCCGAAACTGCCCCACACCTCATCAAAATTGTCTCTAGTCAAACGCTTGCCGACGTGCCTAAATGACATACATGGACACATCCGTCCTTCATAGTCTATAGCACAGCTTGCTCTTCCAAGCTTGCAGCGGAAAAGTGGTCGCTTTATAGCCAAATCAACAATCTCTACATCATAGTCCTCGCCAAAGGTTCTCGGTCTTGTTTCAAACTCTGAAAATTCATACCGCAAAGAATCCGATGCTGAAACAGCATACTGCTGTACACTGTCATCATTATCAATTGAAGGAAATATCTCAAATCCTGTTCTAAACGGTATTCCGAAATTCTCCGCAATTTCTTTAATTTTCGGCAGTTCATCATAATATAAATTGAGAACTGGCGCTTTCATCGAAACACGAATCCCGGCATCGAGCAGTTTTTGAATGTTCTCCAACACCTTTACAAATACCCCTTTTGTACCTGTTACTTTTTGAAATGTTTCTTCACAAGAACCATATAATGAAATATCAACAAGAAGCGGTGGATACTTTTTGAACACCCCTATTACATTTTCGTCAATCAAAACACCATTCGTATATAGTTCAATGATGAATCCTTTCTTTTTGGCATACATATATATGTCCAAAAAATCTCGCCGGGTAAAAATATCGCCACCTGTAAATGTGAGAAACAATACTTCTTTTTCATATAAAATGTCTATAATTTCTATAATTTCATCATAAGATAACTCGTTTGAAGCATGATGTTTGTTCAAATAGCAGTGAACACAGTTGAGATTACACCGTGGTGTCAGTTCAAAAATTACAGAATACAATTTGTGCTGTCTTTCCCATTCTGCTCTTTTGTCGGTGGCAAAGTCCAAAATCTGTATCTGAACTTTTTCTAAAAACAGATCATCCATTGACAGCCACCTCCAAAACAAACCCCTTATCTATCAAATCACAGATATATCCAGTTACATCATTCATAAGTACATCTCGCGGCACTTCATCGATGATGACATCCTGTAAAACACCAACAAGGCTATCTATAGTTCCGTTCACATCTATGTTGTCCCACAAAAATTTCCCTGTTTCATTTATCTCATACAAAGAACATCTATTCCCAGAATAATTGTCCGATATATCAATTAAAAAGATAGAGCCATGTATCGTGCGTAAGACAACATCACCGTTTTTAATCAATTGCATAAGGCTTACCCAACATAAAATGATGCTGTATCGAAATAGATCAATTTAACACAATGTCATTATGCAACAGCCATCATTTTTCTCTTTCCATCAGTTTTTCCAAGCACCTGCATTGTATCGCAACTCCCACAGCGTGCCTTACAGCATATTTATCCCGTAAATATGCATACTGTGAATGATCCATATATTCTTTGCCGTCATTCCAAAGAATTTTCCCCTCCGCAGTCCTATTCACAGCAACCGTGGGGCTAATATTGGTAATTCTAATTGTGACATCGATTCGACAGGAAAAGGACAGAAAGGCCATACATAGTGTCTCATACTTGACCTCAATATTTTTAATGACTCTTCTGTACACCTTTTCCCTTGCGTTTCTCTTTTGTGCCGTTCTCTCGTTCACGTCAATCTTTTTTCATTATGTATTTCTCCATTCTGTTGACTGTATGTACCTATAATCAATGCACCCGTATCTCTCCCACCGCGATATTTGTCTCCTCCATCTCCACTGTCACTTCATCCCCTGTAAGACTGGATCTATACTAAATAAGTAGACACGATCATGCACTACCTGTTACAATAAATCAGACACCAAAAAGGAGGCACT
>CANQEH010000041.1 GCA_947594835.1 uncultured Acetatifactor sp.
TTGGATGGCATACTCCCAGACAAGTGCTAATGGATTATCTGCAGTCAGTGTAACAAATGTTTGACAAACCTACATTCGTCTGTCCTCCGGGCCGAGGGAAATCCTTGACAGTGCGGGTCATCATACGCTATAATGTGCCAGTAGCCCCTTTGCGGGGCGTTGTCTCACACAGCTGCCGGGGTGTGGCTCAGCTTGGCTAGAGCGCCTGGTTTGGGACCAGGAGGCCGCAGGTTCGAATCCTGTCACCCCGACTCGCAGAAATTGGGCAAAAACAGGGAGAAGCGCTTGTTTTCAAGCGCTTCTCCCGTTTTTGTTATTCTGTTGCAGCAAATTTTTTTCTTTGCAGCAGTTTCACGATTTCCACAATGGGAATGACCAGTACGCCAAGGGCGATGGCAACCACATATTCGAGGAACGTAACGGACGTAAAGCCAAAGGCGGATGCCAGGAAGGGAATTTCGCAGACCAAAACGGTTGCGAGCAGCGAGCCCGCAGCGGCCCAAAAGAGCGCCTTGTTGTGGGAGCCAAGCTTGAAAATGCTGCCCCGCTGGGAACGCATATTCAGGCTGTGGAAGATCTCCGCCATCGACATGGTCAAAAACGCCATTGTGGTGCCGTCGGCGCTGTCTGTGAAAGTCCAGTTTCCGGTCTCCAGAAAATGGCCGATGATGTAGGAGGCCAGGATCAGCACGGTGACCATGATTCCCTGATAGGCGATATCATAGCCCATGCCGCCGGAAAAGATCCCGGATTTTGCAGGGCGGGGTTTCCGCTGCATGATGTCCGGCTCCGCCTTTTCCATACCGAGGGCAAGCGCCGGGAAACAGTCTGTGGCCAGGTTGATCCACAGAAGGTGTACAGGCTTTAAGATGGTAAAGCCCATGAGGGTTGCGGCAAAAATGCTCAGCACCTCGCTCATATTGGAGGCCAGAAGGAACTGGATGGCCTTGCGGATATTGTCGTAAATACGGCGTCCTTCCTCCACTGCGCCTACGATTGTGGCGAAATTGTCGTCCGCCAGAACCATGTCGGCAACGTTCTTGGTGACGTCGGTGCCGGTGATCCCCATGCCCACGCCGATGTCCGCAGACTTGATGGAGGGCGCGTCGTTGACGCCGTCGCCGGTCATGGCGGTGACATAGCCTGCATTCCTCCAGGCGTTGACAATGCGCGTCTTGTGCTCCGGCTGTACGCGGGCATATACGCTGATGTGCCGGAAGTTCTGCTCAAATTCCTCGTCGCTCATATTGTTCAGATCAGAGCCGGAAATAGCGCGGTTGTCCTCTGTGAGGATGCCGAGTTCCCTGGCGATGGCGATGGCGGTATCGATATGGTCGCCGGTGATCATAATGGGACGGATGCCCGCTTCCCGGCATTTCACGATAGCGTCCTTCACTTCGGGGCGGATGGGATCGATCATGCCGCAGAGGCCGGTAAAGCAAAGGCCTTCTTCCAGGGACTGCGCTTCAAACCGTTCCGGTTCCTGCGCCCAGGCTTTTTCCGCGCAGGCCAGTACCCGCAGTGCCTTATCGGCCATGGCTTTGTTTGCGGCCAGGATCTGGGCGGCATATTCCTCCGTCATGGGGACGGCCTGTCCGTCTTTCAGGTAATGGGTGCACCTGCTGATGACTACGTCAGGGGCGCCCTTGGTATATTGAATGTATCCGCTGCCGGTCTTGTGGACGGTGGACATCATTTTCCTGTCCGAATCAAAAGGGGCTTCGCCCACCCGCACATATTCTGCCTTCAGGTCTGGCTTTTCCAGGCTCAGCTTCTGCGCCCAGGCCACAAGCGCCGCTTCAGTGGGCTCGCCGGTCACTGTTTTGTCCGGATTCAGCTCCGCGTCGCTGCAGAGGGCCATTGCCGTTGCCAGCCGTTTTTCGTCTTCCCCAAAGAAATCAACCACGGTCATTTTGTTCTGTGTCAGAGTACCGGTCTTATCCGAACAGATAATCTGCGCGCAGCCGAGGGTTTCCACTGCGGTTAAACGGCGGATGATGGCGTTTCGCTTGGACATATTGGTCACGCCGATGGACAAAACCACGGTGACCACGGCTGCCAGCCCTTCCGGGATAGCGGCGACCGCAAGGGATACGGCGATCATAAAGGAGTCAAGGATCAGGTCAAAGTCCGGCTTGTCCGCTTTTAACAGCTGAACGGCAAACACGATGATGCAGATGCCCAAAACCAGCCAGGTCAGGATCTTAGACAGCTGGCTGAGCTTGTATTGAAGCGGGGTTTTGCCCTCCTCTGCGTTCTGCAGCGCATCGGCAATTTTTCCCATCTCGGTGTCCATGCCGGTGGCGGTAACCACCGCGGTGCCCCTGCCGTAAACCACAGTGCCGCCCATATAGAGCATATTTTTGCGGTCTCCCAGGGGGACGTCCTTCTCCCCATCCTTCAGGCAGATCAGATCAATGAATTTGGTGACGGGGACAGACTCTCCCGTGAGGGCGGCTTCTTCCACCTTCAGGCTGGCGCTCTCCAGAATCCTTGCATCTGCCGGGACGGCGTCCCCTGCCTCCAGCAGAAGGATGTCGCCCACCACGATGTCTTCACTGTGCACCACGGAGACCTTGCCGTCCCGCAGAACCTTGGACGTGGCGGCGGACATTTCCTGCAGGGCCTCTATGGCCTTTTCCGCCTTGCTCTCCTGATAGACGCCCAGCACTGCATTGACCACGACCACCACAAGGATGATGATCACATCTGCAAAGCTGTCGTTTTCGATGACCGCCAGCACGCCGCTGATGGCCGCCGCAGCAAGCAAAATCAGGATCATCGGGTCGGCCAGCTGCTCAAAAAACCTTCTCAGCAGAGATTTTCCCTTTGCCCCCACCAGCTTGTTTTTGCCGTCCCGCTCCAGACGGCGCTGGGCCTCGTCAGAGGTCAGGCCCTGTTCAGAAGAGCCGACCTCCCGCAAAACCGCTTCCTTGTCTTCACAATAATACCTCATGTCCAGTTTCCTCCTTAGAGAATAAAAAATTCCCCCTAAACGATTCGGATGCCTGCTGCGCTCAAGCGACAAGGTTGCTGAGGAAGCGGCCCTGCCAGGGGGCAATGGGATTTTATCCCAAACTAATAGTATTCTTTCTGCTATTGGTTGTCAATAAGGAGCAGGGATTTTACATGGAATTTACATACGGAAAGGCAATTGCGAAATGCCGGAAGGGATGATATAATATCCGCAATGATTCAGTTGGATGACCGTCCCGGAAAACTTCCGCCAGGACAGTATTTTCGGCGCGAGCTGAACGGTGCAGGATGGCCCTTTGAAGGGAACTGTAAACGGTGATGCCGCCTATCTGGCGGGTGTGACATACCGAGAGTGCCGGGAGAACCTAAAGGAAGGTGACCGTGTGCTGGTGATCGTGAAGTGTTTTGACGGTTCTTTTCAGATCGGAGAACAAAACGAGGTGACCACCTGGCTGGAGCGGGAGGTCTTTCCTCATAGGTATGCGGAAGGAATCTGCTGGCGGTATTATTATCTGGAGTAAAAGTGCGGAAGCGTTCTCCAGGCGAGAAGAACAGGGAGGGCACGGCAATGGAGATCATGCCAAACCGTATGGATAGAGGTTTCTTCCGATATCAGGAAGCGTTTGAAAAGAAGGCGCTGGAAGTCCTGCGCTCCGGCCGGTATGTGCTGGGCGAGGAGGTGGAGGCCTTTGAGAGAGAGTTTGCGGCCTTCACGGGAGCAAAGCACTGCGTGGGGCTTGCCAGCGGTCTGGACGCCTTGTGGATGGCGTTCCGCCTCCTGGGGATCGGCCCCGGCGACGAGGTGATCGTGCAGGCAAACGCCTATATTGCCAGTGTGATGGGGATTACCATCAACGGGGCCACGCCCGTCTTTGTAGAGCCGGACGAGTATTTTGCCCTGGATGCGGAACAGATCGAGGAAAAGATCACAGAGAAGACCAAGGCGGTGCTTGTGGTACATTTGTACGGACAGGCCGCCCGGATGGATAGGATCGTGGCGCTGTGCAGAAAACATAAGCTCCGGCTGGTGGAGGACTGCGCACAGTCCCACGGCGCCTGCTATCAGGGGAAGATGACGGGCACCTTCGGGGACATCGGATGTTTTTCCTTTTACCCTTCCAAGAATCTGGGGGGATTTGGGGACGGCGGCGCCATTGTGACAGATGATGGGCAGCTTGCCGGGGAGATGAAGGTCTATCGCAATTACGGCAGCGAAAAGAGGTATTATAACAAGGTGGTGGGGACGAACTCCAGGCTGGATGAACTGCAGGCCGGTCTTTTGCGGGTAAGGCTGTCCCATTTGCAGGAACTGACCCAGGAGCGCAGGCAGCTGGCAGAGCGGTATGGACAGGGGATTCACAACCCTGGGATACAGCTCCCCAAGGTGCGGGATCAGGCGGACAGCGTCTGGCACCAGTATGTGGTGCGCTGCGATGCGCGGCAGGAGCTGATCCGCTTTCTGCAGGAACGGGGGATCGGCACGCTCATCCACTACCCGATCCCGCCCCATCTCTCACAGGCATATGTTTATCTGGGATTTTCCAGAGGAAGCTTTCCGATCACAGAGCGGATGGCAGACACCGTCCTGTCCATTCCCATGTACAATGGCATGACAGAGGAAGAACAGGAGTATGTGATCGAGGCCTTGAATCAATTTTAGGGAGTAGACAGGAAAGATGAAGCTGGAACAACAGTATCGGATCATTGATTTTAAGGATATGGGGGATGAACGGGGAAACCTGGTGGTGATCGAGGGGGAGCAGATGGATATTCCCTTTGACATCAAGCGGGTCTTTTACATCTATGGCTCCGACGATACGGTGGTGCGCGGACAGCACGCCAACCGGGAGACCGAGTTTTTAATGGTAAACGTGGGCGGAAGCAACAAGGTGCGTTTAAACAACGGTTCGGAGACCGCGGTGGTCGAGTTAAACCGCCCGGGGATGGGGCTGTACCTGTCGCCCATGGTCTGGAAGGAGATGTATGATTTCTCGCCGGATTCGGTTCTTTTGGTGCTCTGCAGCCGCCATTATGACGGGAAGGAGTATATACGCGACTTTGAGGAATATCTGCGGGAGATCCGTGGAAAGGGGTTTTGATGAGCAAGATATCGATCGTGATTCCAGTGTATTATAATGAAGATACCCTGATGGATCTGTATCAGGACATGAAGGAAAAAATCCTGGGAAAGATCGGCGCGTATGAGCTGGTGTTTGTGGACGACGGATCCGGGGACGCGTCCTGGGAGATTTTAAAACAGATCCGGGAGATAGACCCTTATGTGCGTCTGGTCAAGCTGTCCCGGAATTTTGGGGAACACGCGGCGATCTTAGCCGGGCTGAGCGTCTGCACGGGGGACTGCGCTGTGACCAAACAGGCGGACTTACAGGAGGATTCCACCCTGATCTTAGAGATGTACGAGAGCTGGAAAAGGGGAAATAAGGTGGTGCTGGCGGTACGCCGCTCCCGGGATGAGAACGGGGTAAAAGTCTTTTTTGCCAATCTGTATTACGCCATCATCCGCAAGTTTGTAAACAAAAATATGCCGGTGGGCGGATGCGACTGCTATCTGCTGGACCGGAAGGTGATCGAGGTGCTGGAGCGGCTGGACGAGAAAAATTCAAGCCTGACTCTGCAGGTATTGTGGAGCGGCTTTCGGACGGACCGGGTTTATTTCGACCGGAAGGACAGGGAGAAGGGGAAATCCCGCTGGACCCTTGCCAAAAAAGTGAAATTGGTGCTGGACTCCATGATGAGCTTTTCCTACGCGCCCATTCGGTTTATGACCTTTGTGGGAGTGCTTTTTGACCTGTTTGCCGTGGGATTGATGATCAGCGTGCTGGTGGAGTATTTTACCAAAGGCGTCCCGATTCTGGGCTGGGCCTCCCTGATGTGTGTGGTTTTGCTGTCGGGGGGGTTGATCCTGACCACCCAGGGGATTTTAGGGGAGTACGTCTGGCGCACGCTGGACGCTTCCCGGAGCAGGCCGCCGTTTCTCATTGACGAGGAGGTGCCGGGCAGGGCGGAGGAGGAAAGCGGCGGGCAGCTGCTTTAAAAATAGGTTTTGGCGGGGATATCGGAAAGATATCGGGATCCTGTCGGAATATGGATTTCCCTTGTCCGCACTGGGGTTGTATGCTACAATCAAAAACATGGTATACAGGATAATTTGTCTTGAAGGAAGGTATGATGCGCTGTGAAGAGCAAACGGGCGTGCAGGGCAGCGGCGGTTGTTTTGTCCGTGTTTCTGGGTTTCGGGGCAGTTCAAGCAACGGCCTGCGCCGGCGAAGGACAGCAGGAAGAGCTTTATACCCAGGCAGAAAAAGCGTATATCGAGGCGGGGAAAACGCTGAAGGTGGGTTATGTATGCGATCGGAAGCCTGTGTCTTTTCAGGGGGAAGACGGGGAACTGGCCGGCATCTCCCGGTATCTCTTTGACCGGATCGCCGAAATCAGCGGGCTTTGCTTTGACTATGCGCCGCTCCCCCAGGGGGACGTGACCTACGCTTATCTGGAGGAAGAGGGCTTCGACCTGGTGACCAGTGTGGAGTACAATCAGGAAAACAAGGAGGCCCGGGGGATTCTGATAAGCGACCCCTACCTGTCCAGCCGGAAGGTGGTTGTGGCAAAGGAGGAGCTGGAGTTTCGACAGGACACTTCCTTTCAGGTGGCGATCTCCACAGGTTCCCAGACCATCCGCAAGGTGCTTGCCAGACAGTTTCCCGAGTTTGAGCTGGTGGATTACGCCAGTATGGAGGAATGTCTGGACGCGGTGAGCAGGGGGGAGGCGGATCTTCTGATCCAGAACCAGTATGTGGTGGAGTACTGGCTGTACAAGCCCCGCTATCAGGATCTGCTGACCATCCCGCTGATGGAGATACCGGATCAGCTCTGTTTCTCCGCGGTGACGCCTTTGGAAATGGATCCCGGACAATTGGAAGAAGAAGAGATCCTGATCTCCATTCTCAACAAGAGCATTGCCCAGATGTCCGACGGGGAGGTGGCAAGCTATGTGGTTTCCTCCACCCTGGAGAACAGGTATCGGTATTCCCTGGGTGACTTTTTATATCAGTATCGGTATATGCTGATCCTGCTGGGGATTTCCCTGGTTTTGATCTGTGTGCTTTTGTATGTGGTGATTTGGGCCAGGTTCCAGACCCTGAAGGCCCAGGCGCAGGCCAAGGCAAAGGGCGATTTTCTGGCCGCCATGGGCCATGAGCTCCGCACTCCGTTAAACGGGCTGATCAGCCTGCAGTATCTGATGGGCCAGAATACGGAGGAGCCGAAAAAGCTGACGGGTTACCTGCAGCAGTCGTCCTTCCTGGCGCGATATCTGCTCTCCCTGGTCAACAATGTGCTGGATATGTCAAAGCTGCAGGAAGGGAAACTGGCGCTGGAATGTAAGCCTGTGGACCTGGAGACTTTGCTTGCGGCGGTGGAATCCCTGGCAAAGCAGGGAATGGAGGAAAAGGGGATTACCTTCCGCATCCATGCCGGGCTTTCCCATCCCAGGATCATGGGAGACGCCGTCCGAATCCAGCAGGTGCTCGGTCATCTGTTGGACAATGCCAGGAAATACACGGAAAAAGGCGGCTTTGTGACTGTGACAGTCAGCCAGTGGGAGGATTCCCAGGGCGGGATCGTGACCCAGGCGCTGGTGGAGGACAACGGCTGCGGGATGGGAGAAGCGTTTCAAAAGAAGCTGTTTCTGCCCTTTACGCAGGAGCGCACTACCGTTTCCCAGGGAAACCAGGGCATCGGGCTCGGGCTGGCGGTCTGCTCCCTGCTGGCAAAGCGCATGGGGGGCAGCTTAAGCGTGGACAGCAGGCCGGGGGAGGGAAGCCGTTTTACCTTTGTCTTTTCAGGACGTCCGGCAGTGGAGCCTGGGCAGCAGGAGGAAAAGGCTCAGGAGGACGGCGGGCGGGCCCCTGGCGTCTCCCGCATTCTGGTGGCCGAGGATAACGAGCTGAACGGACAGATCCTGGTGGAGCTGTTGGAAGGGGAAGGGTTTGAGGTTACCCTGGCAGAGAACGGCAAAAAGGCGGTGGAGGCTTTCGAGGCTTCGGCGCCCGGGGAATACAGCGTGATCCTGATGGATCTTATGATGCCGGAAATGGACGGCTTTGAGGCCGCCAGAACCATCCGCGGCCTGGATCGCCCCGACGCCCTTGAGGTAAAGATTTTTGCCACCACGGCCAACACGTTCCAGGAGGACCGCAACAAGGCCTTCCGGAGCGGCATGAACGATTTTATTGAAAAGCCCATCGATATTCAGGAACTTTTGAAGAAACTGCGGGCGGAATGAGAGGAAACGGGATCTAATGAGGAAAATAGGCGGGGACACAGCCGTGAAAGACAGCGGGTTTACCAAAGCGTATACGGATATGACAAAGAGCCTGTTGGTGGTGATGATGCTGGCCCATCATGTGTTTTTTGGGGATGCCGTCGGGGAATACGGTGTGAAAACCCTGCTCTCAGACCCGGTGACGGTGTCCCACCTTGTGACGTTCTGCAAGATCTGCATTGCGGGTTTTGCCTTTTTGTCCGCTTATGGCATGACCAAGGCCTTTCAGAAGCAGGAAGACGTAAGTCCCAAGGCTCTGCTCGTTTTATGTATGCGCCGTCTGCTCAAGCTCCTGCTCCCGGTGTGTTTTCTCTATATGCTGGCGCTTTTGTACAAGGGCGCCGTGATGGGGCAGAACATCCAGATGTTTTATATGGGGGAGGACAAAAGCCTGTTCCGGCTGTTTTTGTTCATGGTCATCGACGTTTGTGGGCTTGCGGCGTATTTCGGCCTGCCTGCGGTCAACGTGACCTGGTGGTATCTCTCCTATGCTATTCTGCTGATTTTTGCCATGCCGTTTCTTTTTTTACTCTATCGGAAATTCCGGCAGCTTTTGCTTCCAGTGGCCTGCCTGCTTCCCGCCGTCACCTTGACGACGACGCATCAGGTGCTGTTTACCCAGCTTCTGCCCATCGCCGTGCTGGGGATTGCTTTCGCCTATGAGGGATGGTTTGCGCCGCCAAAAAGCCGAAGAAGCGGGGGGGCGAAGTTTCTCCTGTACCTTGTCCTGTTCGGCCTTTGCTATGAACTGGCGATTTACGTCAATTTTTCCCTTGGGTATCTGTTGGCGTTTACCATTCCCGGCATGGTCTACTACGGCCTGGGACGGATCCCCGTCCTGCGGCAGGTGCTCCTCTTTGTGGGAAAGCACGCGACCAATATTTTTTTGATCCACACATTTCTCTATCTGTATTTTCACGCCGATTTTATTTACTCCTTCCGCAGGGACTGGCTGATCCTGCTGGCGCTTCTGGGGACAAGTCTGGCGGTGTCCATTGTGGTGGAGCTTTTGAAAAAGGCAACCGGCTACCAATGGCTGTGCGGAAAGCTTCTGCGGGCCTTTGACGCCGCGTTTTCCGGCGGGGATGTCATTGGCGGAAAAGAAAATGGGGGAAACGGACAGGATCCCCTTTTGGAAAAGGAGGAGCAAGAAGATGAATGAAGTGTTAAACGCGATGGCAAAGCGGTATTCTACCCGGGGCTACACGGGACAGATGCTGACCGAGCAGGAGATTAACGTCCTGCTTGGCGCTGGCCTGCAGGCTCCCACGGCCACCAACAGGCAGGAGATCCATATCACGGTGGTGAAAGGGGATCATCCCATTCTGGCGGAGATCGAGGCTGTGAAGAACCAGCGGTTCGGGATTGCGAATCCGCCCCACAATTTTTACTATGAAGCGCCGGTGGTTTTTCTGCTCAGTGGCGAAAAGGCCTTTTCCTGGAGCAGCCTGGACGCCGGGATCGCGGTGGAAAACATTGCCCTGGCGGCGGAGTCGCTGGGCCTTGGAAGCCTGATCATCGGCTGTATCAAGGACGCCCTCACCGGGGAAAAGGAGGCGTATTTTGCAGACAGGCTCAAGTTCCCGGAGGGTTATGGGTTTCAGATTGCCATCGCCTTAGGGCACGGGGCCGCGCCGAAGGAGCCCCACGCCTATGATCTGGAAAAGAACGTTTCCTATCTGTAAATGTTTTCTTCACGCGCAGTGTGTTGTTTTTGCGATAAAACAGTTGACAAGTATTGGAGAATAAGTTAAAATATCTTTCGTCGGCTTTGTACAGGCCGGCGGGATGTGTCCGTAGCTCAGCTGGATAGAGCAACGGCCTTCTAAGCCGTGGGTCGGGGGTTCGAATCCCTTCGGGCACACTAAAGACGAAAAAGTCTTTTATATGGTGGGTATAGCGCAGTTGGTTAGCGCGCCAGATTGTGGCTCTGGAGGCCAAGGGTTCGAATCCCTTTATCC
>CANQEH010000042.1 GCA_947594835.1 uncultured Acetatifactor sp.
GATGCGGCTCCATGGTCAAGCGGTTAAGACATCGCCCTTTCACGGCGGTAACACGGGTTCGATTCCCGTTGGAGTCATTTTATTCCCGAAAGGGTATGCGGACCTTTAGCTCAGTTGGTTAGAGCAACCGGCTCATAACCGGTCGGTCCTGGGTTCGAGTCCCCGAAGGTCCATTCAGCGCATACAGCCGGATATCAGACGACGGTGTGCGCAAGGTTTTACCGGGAAGTCCCGGTTGTCACAGAATTGTTTCTGGCCCAGTGGCTCAGTTGGTTAGAGCGCCGCCCTGTCACGGCGGAGGTCGTCGGTTCGAGTCCGATCTGGGTCGTTTCGTGTGTCTGCCAAGGCGGGCATATGACGCTCACAACAAAAAAGGTTTCAGTAAGAGTGACCGCTCAGTGGATGGACTGACGGTTATTTTTATAAATAAAGTTTTGCACCGTATGGGCCGGGGAGACAGGGACAAATGGGAATCTGGAGCAGTTGGAAGCGGAAAAGGGAAAGAGGACAGAAGCAGGAGCAGGCTTCCCGGGAGGATGGATTTTGTTTTGACAGAGAGCACCTTAAGCCGGTCATCCGTGCAAGCATCTGCACAGGGGAACAGGTTGCGGGCTTTAAAGATCTGCGCACCGGACACTTCACAGAGATTATGCTGATCCGGGACAACGGGGATATGGAGAGCTTTCTTAAGCAATTTGGCCTTACCCGGGAGGAACTCACCAGGGAGTGGTGAAAAAATCTGGATAAAAATACGCCCTTTGCGGCAGTATGGAGGAGAAAAATGCAGGAAATCATTCAACAGCACTTGACGGGGGAGAGGGCACTGTATCAAGCCAGTGACAGCCATATCAGCTATTGTACTTTTGCGGACGGGGAATCGCCCTTAAAGGAGAGCCGCGATCTGGAGATAGACCACACATTGTTCCGCTGGAAATATCCACTGTGGTACAGCAAAAATGTGGTGATGCGGGAATGTACCCTATTCGACATGGCCAGGGCGGGTATCTGGTATACGGACAATATTTCCGTGACCGACTCGATCATCGAAGCGCCTAAGACTTTCCGGAGGGTCAACGGACTCCTGCTGCGCAACGTGGATATGCCAAACGCGGCGGAGACCCTGTGGAACTGCCAGAATATCAAGCTGGAAAATGTCTCTGCCAAAGGAGATTATTTTGCCATGAACAGCAGGGATATCTCGCTGCACAATTTCCGGCTGGCAGGCAATTACAGCTTCGACGGCTGCCGGAATGTGGAGGTACATTCTTCCCGGCTCCTGTCCAAGGACGCTTTCTGGAACTGCGAGAATGTGACGGTGTATGATTCCTTTATCTCCGGGGAATACCTGGGATGGAATTCCAAAAATGTGACGCTGGTCAACTGTATCATCGAAAGCCTGCAGGGAATGTGTTACATTGACAATCTGATTATGAAAAACTGCAGGCTGCAGGACACCACATTGGCGTTTGAATATTCCCAGGTGGATGTGGAGATTGTGGGGAAGGTGGACTGCGTCTTTAATCCAAAGGGGGGCGTGATCCGGGCGGATCACATCGGCGAGCTGATCATGGACGGCAGGAAGGTAAAGATCGACCAGACAAAGATAGAGGCAAAAGAGATTGAAAAGCGCTCCGGGAAGGCGCCTTGGGAAAATGGCTGATTCAGCCATTTTCCTGTTTTTTGGGGAAAAGGAGGAAGAAGATTGAAAATTAAAATTTTCAATCGCGAGATTTGTGTCCGCGCGCTGCTTGACACAAACTCGTTATGCGCAAAGAGCAGCGCGGAAATGAGGTATAAAAATGCCATATGGATTTGACAAGCTGACAGACCGCAGGGGATGGGGATCGCTAAAATGGGATGTGCCGGAGCGGGAGCTGCCGATGTGGGTGGCGGATATGGATTTCGAGACGGCGCCGGAGGTGCAGGAGTATATCGCCCGCCGGGCGGCCCACGGCATCTTTGGCTACTCGGTGGTGACCCCGGACTGGTATCAGGCCTATCAGGACTGGTGGGGCAGAAGGCATGGCCTGGCAATGGAACAGGAGTGGCTGGTGTTCTGTACCGGCGTGGTGCCGGCCATTTCCAGCGCAGTGCGCAAGCTCACCACCGTGGGAGAGAAGGTGCTGGTACAGACGCCGGTGTACAATATCTTTTTTAATTCCATTCGGAACAACGGGCGCGTGATTCTGGAAAACCCGCTGCGCTATGAGGGCGGGGAGTATGCGGTGGACTGGGCGGATCTGGAAGAAAAGCTGGCCGATCCCCAGACGTCGCTGATGCTGTTGTGCAATCCCCACAACCCGGTAGGGAAGATCTGGGACCGGGAGACGCTGGCCCGCATAGGGGAGTTGTGCAAAAAACATCATGTGCTGGTGCTCTCCGACGAGATCCACTGCGACCTGACAGACCCGGGATGCGCCTATGTCCCGTTTGCATCGGTGTCTGAGGTATGCCGCGACAACAGCGTCACCTGTCTGGCGCCCACAAAGACCTTTAACCTGGCCGGCCTGCAGACGGCGGCTGTGATGGTGCCGGATCCCGTGATACGGCACAGGCTGGAGCGGGGTCTGAACACCGATGAGGTGGCGGAGCCGAATGTCTTTGCGGTGGGAGCGGCGGTGGCGGCATTTACCAGGGGAGAGCCCTGGCTGGAAGAACTGCGCAGATACCTGTATGAGAACAAACAGGTGGTCAGGGCGTTTGTGGAACGGGAGATTCCGGGGATCCGGGTGGTGCCCTCCCAGGCCACCTATCTGCTCTGGCTGGACTGCAGCGGCGTGACGGAAGACGCCGGGGAACTGGCGGCGTTTATCCGGGCGGACAGCGGCCTGTACCTGACGGCGGGAGAGGAATACGGCGCCTGCGGCAGGGCATTCCTGCGGCTGAACGCCGCCTGCCCCAGACAGCGTATCCTGGAAGGGATGGAGCGCCTGAGGCAGAGCGTGGCGGCCTTTCCGGGTCAGCCCACAGGAATCCGCAGCACCTGACCGATCTGGAGCACGGTGCTGGTAAGGCCGTTGGCCTGCAGGATTGCTTCTACGGTAGTATTGTATTTGCGGGACAGCTCCCAGAGGGTGTCGCCCGGGCGCACGGTGTACTCCACATAGGGATTTGAGGAAACCGGAATTTTGAGCACCTGGCCGATCCGGAGCATATCTCCGGTGAGGCCGTTTGCCTGTTTGATGGCGCTTACCGTGGTGCCGTAGCGCTGGGCGATGAGCCAGAGGCTGTCCCCGGCCTGTACCGTATAGGTGACGTCGCCGCCGCCGGGCCCCGGCATGGGCACGTTTTCATTGATCCCCAGATAGAGCCTGTAAAGGGCCTGCCAGGTGAGCGGCCCCACGATGCCGTCTGCGTCTAAGCCCATGGCGCGCTGAAAGGCGATGACGGATTCCCTGGTACCGCTGCCGAAGATGCCGTCCTGGGCGGGGGCGGGCACGCCGGGCTCATACTGGGAGATGACGTTTAAGAGATACTGCAGGGTGATCACGTCCTGGCCCTGGGAGCCCTGCCGCAGCGTTACACTGGGCGGTACGGTGCCGATCCCCAGGGTAGTGCCCTCGCTGTCCAGCTCGGCCAGGCGCGTCACAGCGGTATACAGGCTGGAGAGACGGTACCAGGTAGCTTTTCCCACCACGCCGTCGGGGCTTAAGCCGAAGATGTTCTGGAAAGCAGTCACGGCGGCCCGGGTGCTCTCGCCGAAAGAACCTGCCGGATCGGTGATGGCCGGGATGGCGGGATAGTTGCGGCGGATCCGGTTGAGGTAAGACTGGATCGTCTGCACATCCAGTCCGCTGCTGCCCAGCCGGAGGGCAGTCCCGGGATAGGAGGACAGGGCGTTTGTGACAATATTGGTCTCTGCGATCTCAAGATCGTTCGGATAATAGTAGCGCAGGATCTGCAAAGGGGAATAGCCCTGGTTTGCCAGGGAGACGCTGCCCCATTGGGACAGCCCGTCGCAGGTGGACGTGGTTCCGTTGCAGAAAGAAGTGAAATAGGGGGCCTCCTGTCCCTGCCTGCGGGCGTATTCTCCAAACAGTTCGTCTACGATCCCGCTGATGGAGCCGTAGATGGGCCGCCCGGGCACATAGTACTGGTCGTAGGCCGTGCTGTTGGTGATGTCGAAGGAATAGCCCTGGCTTTTGTACCATTCGGTGTAAATCCGGTTTAAGGCGAACGTCATGATGGCGTAGATGTTTGCCCTCAGTGCGTTTTCCGGCCAGGTGGGATAGACCTCGCTGCTGGCCACGTTCTTTACATAGTCGGAGAAGGGAACCTCCACATTGGCGGCGTAGGAGCCTGGGGCGCCCAGATGGACGGTAATCGGGTTGGGAATGACCACCTGGCGCAGCACGCGGCTGTCCGCCGTGGTACCCTCCTGATTCCGTGGCTCGTTTCCGGCCACTGCAGGCGGGCCGATCACAATGTTATCCGGCGCCTGGCGAGGGGCTGCGCCCTCCTGCAGGGGCATCAGCGCCACCGGCAGAGTGGCTGTCTCCTGGTCAAAGATGGGGATCTGGGTCACGGAAACCGGCTGAAAGCCTTCTGCCTCCACCTGTACTCCATAGTTTGCATAGGGCTGTCCCAGGTAATTTGGATTCTGGGAAAAACTGCGGTCTACGGTTTCCAGCGCCACGGGCTGTGTCTGGCCGCTGTCATCCGTAGTGAGGCGATAGAGCGTATTCCCCTCGTCGTCCAGGATGCGCACGGAGACGCCGTCAAGAGGGATGGCCTCCTGTGCCGTGCGGGTCTGCACCTGTAAATATCCGATCGCCATAATTTTTCCTTCCGTTTTTTCCTTCTTAACAGCATATGAAAAACCGCCGGGAAGGGTTCTTATAATTTTTGAAAATAGCACTTGACATTTTGCAGAGAAAAGGGTATCATATCTATGTTTCAGATGTGGTGTCTGGGACAAAAGGATGTGCGTTTAGCTCAGCTGGATAGAGCGTTTGGCTACGGACCAAAAGGTCGGGGGTTCGAATCCTCTAACGCACGCTCAAAAGTTCAGATACAAAGGGGGGCCGCTTTCAGGGCTCCTTTTTTGTAACGCTTGATTTTATGACGCAAAGAAAGTATAATAGGAATATACTAAATGGCGGAAAGATATGGGAGAGGAATCGGAAAACCTGCGGCTCTGCAAAAGATGCCTTACCAGGGAAATGGCAGGGAAGGAAGCGGATTACCGCTCGCTGTGGGAGTACATAGGGAATCTGGATGCAGACATCAAGGCGCCGGATGTTTTGTATGAGGAGCGCCTGCGCCGATGTAAAGAGTGCGACCTTTTGCTTCAGGGGATGTGCAGAAGCTGCGGCTGTTATGTGGAAATGCGTGCGGCGGTGGCAGGCAATAGCTGTCCCTGGGGAAAATGGTGAATAGCCGTCAGGGGGGATATGTATGGACAAACAGGAGTTTTTAGAGAAACTGCGCCTGGCTTTGAGCGGGAAAGTGGCGCCTGGCGTGGTGTCAGAAAACCTTACCTATTATGAAAATTATATCAATACAGAGCTGCGCAAGGGAAAAAGCGAGCGGGAAGTGCTGGATGCGCTGGGCGACCCCAGGCTGATTGCCAGAACCATTGTGGAGACCAGTGGGCGGGCTGCGTCCGCGGAGGGAAGCGGGTTTTCAGAAGGCGGCGCATATCAGGGCACGGGAACTTACGGGGACGGAAGGGAAGGCTGGACTTCCGGGAATAAGATGTTCAGGGTTTCCGGGTGGATGGTACTTTTGCTGGTGCTGATCGTCGTAGTGGTGGTTCTTGGGCTTGTCTTTTCTGTGCTGCGGTATCTGATGCCGGTATTGCTTCCTATTTTAGCGGTGGCTTTTCTGGTAAAGCTGTTCCGGGACTGGATGGGGTGACGGACGCCTGTATCCGGAAGGACTGGAATGGAAGGAAAACGCCATAAACAGGTAAACCGCCGGAAATCCGACGGCTTACCATGAGGGGAGTATAAATATTATAAGGGGTGCAAGCAGGATGATGTACTGTCCTGCTCACGAGAAGAATTATAAATGATTTTTTTTCGAAAATCAATATCAAAATAGTACTAAAGTACCAACGAATTTTTGGCATAGTTTTGTATGTTTTTGACATACTACTCCTGTAACCGATAACCAACAGGAGGTTTTCCCCTGGAAGCAATCGATCGCTGCCTATCGGCGGCAGAAAAGAGGAAAAAATGGACAACAACAAGTACAACAATAGCACCAACAGCGCTGACAACTGCAAGAACAGCCAGAACAGCCAGAATCAGAACAGCCAGAAGAACAACAACAAGAACAACCAGAACAACAGCCAGAACCAGAACAACCAGAACAACAACTACTAAGCAGCTGGCTATGGGGCCTGTGGGAATTTCAAACCACGGGTCCCTATTTACATATGGCGGAAAAAATTGTATACTTTAGCTACGACAACAGGAAGCTGCAGCGGCAGATATGAGGATGCCTATGAAAAGATTTGAATTGATCGTGCCCTGCCATTTCGGGATGGAAGCAGTGCTGAAAAAAGAGATCGTGGATCTTGGGTACGATATCACGGAGGTGGCGGACGGCAGAGTTACCTTTTTGGGAGACCAGGAGGCGATCTGCCGCGCCAATATTTTTTTGCGGACGGCGGAGCGCGTTTTAATCAAGATCGGAAGCTTTCACGCCGGGACGTATGAGGAATTGTTCCAGGGGACAAAGGCTCTGCCCTGGGAGGAATATCTGCCCCAGGACGGGCGGTTCTGGGTGGCGAAGGCGGCCAGCATCAAGTCCAGACTGTTCAGCCCGTCGGATATCCAGTCCATCATGAAAAAGGCCATGGTGGAGCGGCTGAAGGAGCACTACGGGATCAGCTGGTTTCAGGAGGACGGGGAGGCCTTTCCCATCCGGGCCTTTTTGCTGAAGGACGAAGTGACGGTGGGCCTGGACACAACCGGGGAATCCCTGCACAAGCGGGGGTATCGGAAGCTGGCGGCCAAAGCGCCCATCGCGGAGAATCTGGCGGCGGCGCTGATCCTTCTGACGCCCTGGAACAAAGACAGGATCCTGGTGGATCCTTTTTGCGGCAGCGGAACCTTTCCCATTGAGGCGGCCATGATGGCGGCGGGGATGGCGCCGGGGGCAAACAGACGTTTCACCGCACAGCGGTGGGCCCACATCGTGGAGGGGCAGACCTGGCGGGATGCGTTTGAGGAAGCAAAAGAACAGGTGGATCTGTCGGTGAAGCCGGATATCCAGGGATATGACGTGGACGACGCCATGGTGTCCATTGCCAGGGAAAACGCCAGGATGGCGGGAGTGGGGCACATGATCCATTTCCAGAGAAGGGGAATTGACCAACTCAGTCATCCGAAAAAATATGGCTTCCTGATCACCAATCCGCCTTATGGAGAGCGGCTGGAGGAGAAGTCCGCGCTGCCTGCGCTGTATCGGACGCTGGGCGAGCGGTATCGGGCTTTGGATGCCTGGAGCCTGTATGTGATCACCGCCTATGAGAACGCGGAACAGGACATCGGCAGGAAGGCGGATAAGAACCGTAAGATTTATAATGGGATGATGAAAACCTATTATTATCAGTTCCTGGGCCCGAAGCCGCCGAAAGCCGGAAGGACAAGAGACGGGCATGGGACAAAGGGATGAGAACGCGGAAAAAAAGAATATGAGGCTCTCCCTTTTTTTGTGGACGGGGCTGTGCGGTTTCTGTATGGCCCTGATGCTTTGGTATGCCTCCGAAAAGACCATCGTCATCGCAGACGTGTCCCATGAGGCCGGACTTTCTGCAGGCGCCGGGCAGCGGCAGGACGCTGTCCGGGGGCTGGTGTTGCAGAGCCGCACCGGCCCGGCGGGAAACTTCTATGTGTCCCTGCCGGACGGCGTGAAGCCTGAGAATGTGGTCATGGAGAACCGGTACATGACCCGGGAGCTGTGGATCTACATTCAGGGGGGACAGGAGGAATTTTATGAAAATCATCCTGTCTATGGCGATGTGGGCGGTATTCTGGCGGGCAGCAGCCAGACCCGGGAAGACGGTGTTTTGCTGAAATTTGAGATGGCGCAGGTACAGGAGTATCGGAGTACCCTGGAAAAGAATCTTCTTACCGTCGCCTGCTATGACCCCCGGGAGCTCTACCGCTTTCTGGTGGTGCTGGATCCTGCGGGGGGCGGCCAGGAGGCGTCCGCAGGCGAAACGGAAGTACGACAGGACAGCTTGGGGGATTTTGCGGCGCTGGAAGTGGCAAAACAAATCCAGCGGGATTTTTCCGTGCCGGGGGTGAGGCTGTATCTGACCAGGACGGAAGACAGGGCAGTGGAAGAAGGAGCGCGGGCCGCCCTGGCGGAGGCGGTGGACGCCGATCTCTACATCCGCATCAGCGCACAGCAGGATGAGGCGCATCCCGAGTTATACGGGATAGAGGGATTTTACAACGATGATTATTTTATTCCCGGTTTTGGGAATGTGGATCTGGCGGACATTGTGACAAGGCAGGCGGCCATTGCCGCCAGCAACCGTGCGGTGGGGCTTACGCCGGCACGGGAGGACAGTATTCTGCGCCAGCTTTCCATGGCGGCCATGGAGGTGTCTGTGGGGTATCTCTCCAATTCCCAGGAGAAGGCGCTTCTGGAGCAGGAAAGCTACCGGCAGAAGCTGGCGGAGGGAATTTTACAGGCGCTTGAAGAGGCCTGCGGCAGGCTGGGCCAGTTGGGAGAAGAACAGGAATGAGCGGAAAGCAGATTGTGTTTGCCACGGGCAACGAGGGGAAAATGAGGGAGATCCGCAGTATTTTGGCAGATCTGGGCGTGCCGGTTGTGTCCATGAAGGAGGCCGGCATCCAGGCGGATATCCAGGAGACGGGAATGACGTTTGAGGAAAATGCATTGCTGAAGGCCAGGGCGGCAGCGGCTGCGGCGCAGGGAAGCGTGGTGCTGGCGGACGACTCCGGGCTGGAGATAGACGCCCTGGGCGGAGAGCCAGGCATCTATTCCGCCCGATATCTGGGGGAAGAGACGCCGTACCAGATCAAGAACGCAGAGCTGATCCGACGGCTGGAGGGCGTGCCGGACAGCCGCAGGACGGCGCGGTTTGTGTGCGCCATAGCGGCGGTGCTGCCGGACGGCCGGGAATTTACTGTCCGGGCGGCCATTGAGGGGCGGATCGGACGGGAGCCGAAGGGACAAGGCGGATTCGGCTATGATCCGATTTTTTATGTGCCGGAGCTTGGAAAGACCACCGCGGAGATGACGCCGGAGGAGAAGAACCGGGTGAGCCACCGGGGGAAAGCGCTGGAACTTATGAAAGAGGTACTGAAGAGACAATGAAGGTGTTGGTTGTCAGTGATACCCATAAAAAAAATGACGCTTATTTTGAGGTGCTGCGTCTGGAACAGCCGGACATGGTGATCCACTGCGGCGATGCGGAGGGGAGCGAGTATGCGCTGACCGAAGCCGCGGACTGTCCTGTACATATTGTGCTGGGAAACAATGACTTTTTTTCCCGCCTGCCCCGGGAACTGGAACTGGAAATCGGGCCCTATAAGGTGTGGGTGACGCACGGGCATAATTATTTTGTATACATGGACAACGAATACCTGAAGCGGGAGGCCAGGGAGAGAGGGATGGATGTGGTGCTGTACGGGCACACCCACAGGCCTTTGATCGATAAGAAGGGCGGCGTGACCGCGGTCAATCCGGGAAGTCTTTCCTACCCAAGACAGGCGAACCACAGGCCGTCCTATGCGCTGATGGAATTAGACGACAGAGGTGATTTAAGCTTCCGCATTGTCTATCTGTAACGCCCTCTTTCGTCTGTCCTCCGGGCCGAGGGAATGTAGGATTACAATACATATGTTACAACTGAATATTTAAAAAGCAGAGACGCTGCCTTTGTGTTATATTTTAGTCAC
>CANQEH010000043.1 GCA_947594835.1 uncultured Acetatifactor sp.
ATTTTACTCTGAGGTATCTTTTTATCAACCACCTTCCTTGGAATTCCCTATATTTGAATTATACAGGAAGCTCCTGTAATACACATCAGTAGATCTCCGACAAAAATCACATCATATTTCTTGGCGTTAAACATTAAGTAGAGACATACATACGGCAAAAACCACACCAGGTGAATCTGCGACCTTCCCAATACCAATCTAGTGACATCAAAGTCATCTTGATTGATTCTCTGGAAAACTGATGTACAAAAAGTTTGTATGCCACCTATACTCGGATGATATTTTCTAGATATACATAAAAGCTTTATTTTTTTTTCTGTCTCCATTCCTTACCTTCCTGTCATTAGAAAAATCTACTAAATTCATTTATCTATACTTAACGATTTATTTTTCCGGCATCAAAATGTTGTCTTTTAATAACCATGATATGATTTCATGAACCTCCATTCCGCAATCATCAGAATAGATCTTTTGTTGACTACAGCAAATCAATTAATTCTTCACGTTTTCCACTACACTCTATAAAGAATACTTTATTGAAAACAGAATTTTAATCCACATTTTTTTAGCTATATTCATATGTTTTTTACTTTGTTTCTACACCTGTTGCAATAACATAACCTTTCATACGTCTTTCACTTTTTGGTGTGAAATTTTGCACAGTTTCGCTCTTAACCCTGTATCAACAAAGTCACAATGCTCACAAAACTTATTCCCATGCCTACCATTTCTCAATTTCTGTCTCACATTTTCATATCTATATCCATTCCATATTTCCTGTATGGTCTCCTTATATATATTTCCCAAATCAGTCACTTCCCTTACATCGCAACAACATACTCCAGCCCTCCCGTCAGGATAAATTGTCATATCTGTATATGGAAACAGGCATGGCTCCTTTATGATTGTTTGAGTTTCCTCTTTGTTGGGCGAAGTACCCCCCCGATTTGTAAGAATCTCTCCGATATACCGTATCTTAATTTGCACATCAATTTTCTCATGCAAACCCGGATTTTTCTTGAGATTCCCATACAATTCCGCTATATTAGGATGCAATTCCCCGTTCCTGCAATAATTATTGATAATAAACAAGTCTACATAAGGTGCAATCTCCCTAAACTTCTTCCAATCCAATAATAGACCATTTGTGAAGACTTTAATCTTGGCTTTCGGCAGTTTTTCGCGTATGTGTTTGTGGAATTCTATAATTCTGGTATCCATGAACGGCTCATTGTTCGCAAATAGAGAGATATATCCCGAATAATCCCAATCAGCGAGCTGACACACTATCTTTTGAAACAACTCGTCACTCATCCTGCAAAACGGACGGCTTTCCACATTACGATTGGCCGCACAAAAAGAGCAGGTACTATTACATCTATTTATTGTTTCTATCAGTATATTCAATGGCTGTGGCTTGTTCTGACAATGACAAAAATATTCTATGTAATCCTTAGAAACCTTTCGCCTCTTGATATATTGCAGTTTCAAATATGCTTCACTTGCTACAGATGGCAGATACTTCCTCGCCATCCAGCCTAACTTTCCCCCATATGTCGATATTCTTACGCTCATTACACTCTCCTCATATTAGGCTACTTTTTCTAAGCGGAGCTTTTTATTGCTGATCACTAAAATTAACTGATTCCTATCATACCCTGCACTGTGCCATTACAAGCATTTGGGTCATCAAACTGATCTTCCCAATATTTTATCCGTTACCAGGCGACTATTTTTTTAAAACCTTTTCACTCAGATCCCCTACTCTCAATTTTCCAAACTCCACTACACAACACATATGTGTTTGCTGCACTGAACACTTTTCTACTCAGTATATGGCATACGGCCTTTCAGACTCCCTAAGTTCAACCAAGAACGTATATCAAAATTAAAAATCCCCAATGCAAGACAATTTCCTATCTTACATTGGGAATCATATTATGCCTTTCTTCCGCAGGTTTTCGCTCTGCATATCCTTCCTGATACGTTTCCTCCCGGTCACACCGATAACTTCGCCAGCTTCTTGCTGTGTTCCGAAACCGTGCGCTTTAAAATTTCGATATTCCCGGCCATACCCTCTATCTTTTCTGTACCCTCCTGATATCTTTGGAAGGTATCCAGATAGCAGGATTCGATGGTGGAAAGCCGTGGGATCACATTGTTTTCCAGCTGCACCACTTTGATATGGCGCACGTCCTGCTCCAAAGCCCCTACCTTTTGTTCCACTCGATCCAATCGATCATATAAAGGTTGCAGCTTTTCCTCAAACTTTTGATCCAGCTTTTCCTCCAGCTTTTCCTCCAGTTTTTGTTCCAGTTTCTCATCCAGCAGATCCGAAATCGCTGAAAGCAGTTCTTTGTCTACCATTTTTTCCTCCTTACTGCTCGTGTGCCGACGGTAAGGGACTGCCTTCCGCCGGGCAGATCATCAGTTACTATACTATGAAATCTTGGCGAAAAGCCAGACGCCGAAACAACCGGCACACCGCACATTTGAACGGAGAATGTTCCCGTGCGGGATCTGTTTCATGGTTTTACTGTAACACAGCCAGTGGTAAAATGCAAGACAATCTTTTAAAAATTTTTATTTCTATTACTATTGCGCTGCTTCAAAGCTGTCATCTTCCCCATGTAAGATATGAAATTGTCAAAGTGCCCAATATTTCTATGCCCTGGCTGACTCCTGCCCTTCCTTGTGCCGCTGGTACAGGGCGTCATATTCCGCCCGCCGCACATGGTACTGGGTGTCCTGTAAGATCCGCCGGTTGGCTGCGATCACATCCGCCAAAAGCCCGATCATGAAAGTGAGAAATCCCATGATGAGCAGCGTGCAGCCCAGGATCAGGCTCTGCACATGGCCGCCGCTCTGGCCTATTGCCATATAGACCAGAAAACGCACCCCGATCGCTCCTCCCACCAGCACAAAAGGGATTGCCAGATAGAAAAAAGTTTTCAAAGGCTTGTACATCATGTAAGCCCGCAGGATGGTCAGCATACTCTTTTTCACATATCCCAAAGTGCTGCGGAACAGCCGGGAAGGCCGCAGCTCCTCGTTCGTCCGCACCGGCACGCTGGTGATAGCGATCTTCTCCCGTCCCGCCTGGACGATCGTCTCCAGGGTATAGGTATAATCGTTCACCACATTGATCCTCAGGGCCGCCTCCCGGCTCAAGGCCCGAAAGCCGCTGGGGGCGTCCGGGATGTCCGTGTTGGAGGCCTTCCGCACCACCCAGCTGCCGAAATGCTGCAGTTTCTTTTTAAAGAACGAAAAGTGCGCCGTCTCGTCGATGGGCCTGGCTCCCACCACCATATCCGCTTCTCCCTCCAGGATCGGCCGGATCAGCTTAGCGATGTCCTCCCCGCAGTACTGGTTGTCCGCGTCGGTGTTCACGATGATATCCGCGCCGTTTCGCAGGCATCCGTCCAGTCCCGCCATAAAGCCCTTGGCCAGTCCTTTGTTCTGTTTGAAGTCCACGATGTGGTGGACGCCCCAGCGCCTTGCCACCTCCGCCGTCCCATCCCGGCTCCCGTCGTTGACGATCAGGTATTCGATCTCATCAATGCCCGGCAGCTTCCGGGGCAAGGCGTTCAAAGCGATCTCCAAAGTCTGGGCTTCGTTGTAACATGGTATCTGTATGATCAGCTTCATTCCTGGTCGTCTTCCTCCCACCCGGTAACCTCCGAACCGTTCTCCTCCGATTCTTCTGCCAGATCTTCTTCCGGCTCCTGCGGCGCCGGCTTTTCTTTCCGCCTGGCGCCCTGGCCGATGCCGTACCCCAAAATGACCGCCGCCACTGCCACCAAAAGCAGCACAGTCAGAGAACTGACGCCGCTAGTTTCCTGCCCGCTGTCTTCCAAAGCGCCGGGAGTTGCCACTTGCACCGGGCCGCCCGCAGACGCATCAGCCTGTTCTTCCTTTTGGACGTTCTCCTGATCAGTGGATCCTTCAGCGGGCGTTGTCCCGTTTTCTGCCTCTTCCTGCCGCGGCTGCGTCAGCGCCTCCACTGGAGGCATGGTTTCCCAGGCAGGCTCATCCCACTGGCCATCCTCACTGCCAAAGACCGCCAGGGCCCCCTGCTCCACATAGCCGGTCTCCCCGTGATAGACCACCCGGTACCAGCCATCCGCAAGTTCCACCGCATACAGGGTTTCGCCTTCCTGCAGTTCTCCCAAAACTCCGCTGTCTGCAGCCGGCAATTCCCTGACAGAAGTCCCTCCCAGCGCGCACATCAGCGTGGTGCTGGTGATTGTCTGATCCGAGGCTGTCCCAGCCGGTTCCGACGCCTTTGCGGCAGGCCCTGCAGAAAGCATTACGCACAGACCAGCCAGCAGTATCCCCATCCCTCTTCGTCTCATCTTCCATTTCCCGTCCTTATTTTTCTTATTTTTTCCCAAAACTATCTTCTGGCAGCGCCAGTCCGAAGACAATCGCATAAAAAGGCGCCGAGACGGCCTGTATGCTGAAAAAGAAGATTTGCATCAGCCACAGGATTGCCGGGACTGCCCGGCGAATCTCTATCCGCTTTCTCTTGATTCTCCTCCACAGCGCTGCCGCTGCGCTCACCCAGAACATCACCATCCAGATGCCGCCGGCGACCCCCCACCTGGACATGATATCGTAAAATACGCCATGACTGTCTTTTACAGAAGCCGCCAGGGCCGCCGCCCAGCCCGCCAGCACCGGGATTACCCCGCTTTCCCCAGCCATTTCAGACAATCGCTCCCCCATTGTCAAAAGCAGGAAAAGCGCCACGCATACGCCAGCCAGCAGCTTTCCTGCCAGGGCCTGGATATCGTACCGCAGGGGATTCCCGTCCGTCTCTTTAAACTTGTCCCACCGAAAGAGGAAGACGGCGCAGGCACACGCCACTGCCAGTTCCAGATAGACGCTCCCCTCCAGGCTGTACTGGCATTCCACTTTGATTAAGGACGTGTAATTGGTGATCAGGCACATATTGCTCAGGCACAAAAACCAGACTAACGCAAGCAGTGCCACGCGCTCTACCAACGCTTTCCGCGGCTCGTGCAGCACAAGGGAGAAAAAAAAGCTGCTGCTCATCAAAAGGATTCCCATGGGATCTTTCTGGATTAGCAGGATAAAAAATCCCATCAAGACGAC
The DNA here is from genome assembly GCA_947594835.1 of uncultured Acetatifactor sp. Classification (GTDB taxonomy): domain Bacteria; phylum Bacillota; class Clostridia; order Lachnospirales; family Lachnospiraceae; genus Acetatifactor. The sequence goes on from CANQEH010000043.1 coordinate 5,119, forward strand.
GAGAAAGCAAAAATATCGCTCCATCTCGTCCTTCCTCCGATAGTATTCCTCCGCTGCCAGCACATTGACAAACACCAGAAAAGAGACCAGCGCTTTCTGATCCGCCAACAGGCCTCCTAAGAAGAATACCGCATCCGGGACGGCCAGAAAATGCCACAGCAGCCCCAGATACACAAAAAAGGCGCACAGCAGGACGGTCTGGGCCAGAACGGCGCGCCACTCCCTCCACTCCACGCTTACCAGCGCGGCAAACAAAAGCAGAAACAGGGAAGTCAGGCATGGTTCTGGAATGTCCCTGCCGCACACGGCCCTGGCCAGCACATAGAAAAAGTCCACCGCCAGATATACGATTGACAGCCAGCCCAGAAACGGGACGTCCCGTTTTCCGCCTTCTCCCGGCTGCCGTCTCCGATACAGCCGTATCCCGCCCGTCAAAACTGCAAGATAGAGCAGCCAGGCGCGGACGGACATCCCGCCGATTTTCCACTCAGGCCAAAGCAGCATCAGGCAGACGAGAACCACGGTCTGATACAATTTTTTATTCTTTAACCACTCTTTCATTCTGTGCCTTCCGCCGCTCTATAATATATTTCAAAGAGCGGAGACTCCCCAAACAGGGACTGTCCCCTGCACCAGGCCTCCGCCTCGGGATTTCCATTTCTAAAAAGGATAAAGCCACCGTCCTTACTTTGGTCAGCGATCTCCTGTACCGCTGTCAGCCTGATCGGAAGATCTGGAACCATATACTGCACGATACAGCTGCTCTTGCTGGCCTCGCTGCCCGTCAAAAACCAGATCCCGCCCGTCTCCAGGCTCCCTGCAGCTTCTTCCAGCCGTCCCAATAGCTCCACATCTGCCTGCCTGGACTGGCTCACATCCCATATCAGCTGCCTGGCCGACGTCAGAGACACCGGCGCCCAGAGAAGAACCGCCAGCAAAAAGACCGAAGCCCCATGCCATCTCTTTCCAGCCACTTCTGCGGAAAGCAAAAGCGCCAGGCTTCCCAGCCCCCCGCACAGGTAAGCGTAGGTAAGCGTCTTTCTGCCGTAATATCCTGCCCATTTTACCGCATAATAGATCCCCGTCACGGAATGTTCTTCCAAATAGGAGATCTCTCCCGTCCCCAAAAACGCCCCGGTCAGGAAAAAGCCGCCGCACAAAAGGGCTGCCAGCCAGATCGCACGCCTCTTCCATTCCGGGCGGCGCAGGATTTCCAGCATTCCCATACCGCATATCAGAAGTACCGTGTTTTCGTGATATCTGCCGTACAAAAGTCCGTCCAGCCTGTCTGTGCCCAGACAGTAGACTGCCGAGATCAAAAGCGCCGACAAATGGGACAACAAGATCCAGAGAAAAATCCAGGCGTCCCCCTGCCATTTACTTTTCTCCCGGATCTGGGCGAAAAGCTGCTTCACCTGCCGAAACAAATAACCGATTCCCCAGTAATACAGCCCAAAGCTGGCGCATCCCAGATAGAAGATCTTTCCCCACAAACCCACCAGAAACTGCCAGGCTCCATCTGGGGTAAACAGAGCGCGCAGTTTAGACCACTGGCCGCCATAGTCGTTGGCCTGTGCCAGCTGGGTGTAAACCGGGGACGCAGCCTGACCGGTGGCCCACGCTTTCCCGGCGGCAGACAGCCACACAAAAAAAGCAGACACCCCCAGGACACAGAGCCCGGAAAGAAGCATACGCCTCCTGTCCCTTCCAGATACAATTGCCACGAACACACAGAAAATTACTGCCGCCAGAATCCCAACCGTCCGCAGATGCACCAGGTACAGATACCCGGAGACAGCCCCAACGGCCAGCCCCCGCCCGATCCCGGGATTCTGGAACCACCGAAGCAGGCTGTAGGCCAGCAGTAGATACAAAAAAACAAGCAGGCTTTCCGTCATCGTGGTATAGGAATAGGTAAAACAGGAGGGATAGAACAAAACTGCCCCTGCAGCAAAAGCAATCCCCTTCCGATCCTCTTTCGGAAAAAGCTGCCTTAGGATCCGATACGCCAAAAAACTGCCGAAAGCCAGCAGGACAAAATTAAACCCCACCGCCGCACGGTATCGGACAAGCGGGTTCCGGGTGCAGAAAAAAAGCGGTGTCAAAAGCAGGCTGTATCCAAAAGAATACCAGGAAAACTGGGCTGTCACATCCGTCCAGTCCCGTCCCGTCATAGACGCCGCATGAGACCAATATCCAAATTCATCCGGCAGAAGAACCGGCGCAGATACCTGCCGGATACCGTATAGTGCCGCCGCTGCCCACAGGGCATAAAGCCCTGCAAGCAAAAGCGCCGCACCGCGCTCTGCCATATCTCTTTCCCTTAGGGTCTTCACATTTTCTTCCCCTGGAGCATCCCTTACAAGAAAATCGTCAGCGGATCCCGCCAACGATTTTCCGTAAGGTCATGCCGTTTCTACTTGTACTTGTCGAAACTTCCGGAAGGCGCCTTTATCATAGAAAACACGCCGAAGCCGTCCGTTGCAAACGTCAGAATAGCAGGATCCGGGTTGGAATCGGTCAGGACGCTGACACGTCCGCCTTCCTGCACACGGATTACCGCATAGTCATAGCCCGCGGTCTGGAAGTCCGCAGGTACGCCCATGGAAACGGTGATGGGTGCAGCAATATCGTTCACCTTGCCGCCGGCCACATAAGCCAGAAGATCCACAACCGGCCCCTTCGTCGCAGCTACGCCGTCGCTTTCCAGCTGTGCCATACCGTGCTGCAGGCTTGCCTCTGCCTTCGGGCCGTGGTCGGAATTCTGTGCCAGCATCTCTACCGCATCGCTGCCGAATGCACTCGTACAGTCCGCTGCAGGAGTTACCACAGCCAGGCCGTCCACGGCGGTCACCGTGTAAACCCCGGCCACAGAGCTGTTCAGCACCTGTCCGGACGCCGTGGTCACTGCGCTGTTGTTCACCGCAGGAGCTTCCGCAGGCTTTTCCGCAGGCTGCTCTACCCGGTTGCCAGTACCCCCGCCGCCGCTTGCGCTGACCAACAGGCTGTCCTGACACACAAGGCCCACGATAGGCGCTGCCGCTACCACTGCCGCCATAGCATATACGCCGATCTTTTGAAGTACCTTTTTGCTTACCATCGCATTTTACCTCCTTTGCAAGATTTATATATTCAAAGATTTCTCTTTGGATATATCACCTTTTCCGCCGGAACGGTTTCTGGAAACTGTAACATTTGCGAAAGAAGGCGCAAGGGATAGGAAAGCTACTGGCAGACGGCGGCCCGCGCCAGTGGAAAGCGGGCAAGACCATTTTTCTGACGGCTCAAATTCATTCAAACATCTGGTTGAGCAGCATCCGCTTTCTCTCCATGGTGGAATGGACGTACAGATTCAATGTGACCTGTACCTGGGAATGTCCCAGGATCTCGCTCAGACTTTTGGCGTCAAAGCCGCAGCGGATACAGCGGCTGGCGAAATAATGCCGCAGCATATGAAAACGAAAATGTTTCAACCCGCATTTTTTCAGGATTGCGGCAAAGCGGTACTGGACAGTGCGCACCTCTGCCCAGGGGGTCTTGCTGCCCTGTATCAGGTATTCCCGGCCGTCTTTTGGATAGCTTTTTAACAGTGCAAGGAGCGGATCCGGTATCGGGATGCTGCGCAGGGAGGACGCCGTCTTGGGAAGCTGCACTTTGACGGATGTGGCGCGGGAAGGACTGTCATAGTCTTTGACCCTCTGCAGATTTTTATGGATCCGCAAGATACCCTCCTCCAGATCGATCTCCTCCCAGGTTAGGGCGCAGAGCTCCCCGATCCGTATCCCGGTATGGCAGGCCAGCAAAATACCCATGCAGGTACCGTCGCCCGGGCGGGCTTTCAGATAGGCGGACAGGCGCTGTATCTCTTCGTCAGACGGCAGTTCCAGATGCTTTTGAAGCGTCTGGGAGCGTCTGCCGGACAGGACAGGAAGCGGATAGCGGTACTCTGAGACAGCATGGCGGAACGCTTGCCGTAAAATGGACCCGATGTTGCGGGCATAGGACGCAGAGACCTTTTTGCCGTCCGCTTTCCGGCAGAGCCCGTCCAGATAGTTCTGGAAGGCTGCATTGGTGAAAGAGTCCGCTCTGATGTCTCCCACTGGGCACAGGAGATAGCGCTCCATGATCTGCCGGTAACAGGCGTAAGTGGATTCTTTCCATCCGCCCCGCCTGTCCCGGATCCACAGCCACAGAACCTGGGAAACCGTCAACACGCATTCTGGGCTGTCCGCCTTCTGTAAAGACAACAAATGCGCCATTTTTTCCTTCACCTCCCGGTAAGTCCTGCCATAGACGGAATGGTATTTCGGCAGCCCGCCAAGGGACGTCCTGCGGATGCGGCCTTCCCACCTCCCATCCTTTCTTTTGTAAATGTTTGCTCCTCTTTTCGCCATGATCGTTTCCTCCTTTATCTGACCAGATTTTTGACGGCGGATGGCCGGTTTTTCCCAGCCGGCGCCGTTCTTCCATAAAATTTTACATGAAATTCGACCGCTTCCAAGCCCAAACCCAATCTGACAGCTGCCAAATCAAATTGCGCTTGACAATTGCGTCCGGGGGGTAAGATAACAATGGTACTTGACAAGCCTTTTAGGGGGGGTAATATAGCAATAGGTTTTGTATACCATTTTTTGTTTTTTCTTGCTATTTGTGAGTTAAAATGATAAGATAAGGTAAAATAGATGCAAAAAACTGCTTGCCCATGATAAGGCGGTTTTCGCAAATGTTACAGTTTCCAGAAACCGTTCCG
>CANQEH010000044.1 GCA_947594835.1 uncultured Acetatifactor sp.
TTACTAATCGACCGAGTGCTTAACCAAGAGAGACGGAAAGGAAACTTGATTCAATGTTCGGTTTTGAGGGTACAAAAAGTATCTTCCTGGCCCAGTGGCTCAGTTGGTTAGAGCGCCGCCCTGTCACGGCGGAGGTCGTCGGTTCGAGTCCGATCTGGGTCGTTCATGTGTCTGTTACAAAATGTATCAGACTACATATGGGGTCTTAGCTCAGCTGGGAGAGCATCTGCCTTACAAGCAGAGGGTCATAGGTTCGAGCCCTATAGGCCCCATTCTTATGAGGCTGCCGATAATGTTTGCCGATGTGGCTCAATGGCAGAGCAGCTGATTTGTAATCAGCAGGTTATCGGTTCAAGTCCGATCATCGGCTTTTGATATAAAATATGGATGGATTCCCGAGTGGCCAAAGGGGACAGACTGTAAATCTGCTGCAAATTGCTTCGGTGGTTCGAATCCACCTCCATCCATTTGCCTTACAGAAAAATTGGAATATTATCTTTTTGTCAGGCATATGGTTTATTAACTTGATATCGCGGGGTGGAGCAGTCTGGAAGCTCGTCGGGCTCATAACCCGAAGGTCACAGGTTCAAATCCTGTCCCCGCTACTGAACCTTTGCAGATACAGAGGTTCTAATGCCCAGATAGCTCAGTTGGTAGAGCAGAGGACTGAAAATCCTCGTGTCACTGGTTCGATTCCGGTTCTGGGCATTTTCTAGTGCACTTTGTACTTCGCTGCAGCGCTGAGAGGTAGAAATTTGGCCTTTTGGTGCTTTTTTTTTTATGGTTTCGTGCTATAATAGATTTGCATAAAATATAAGAGGAAGATGATAAGAGTAAAATGTGATGGATGAGAAGACAATGGAGCAGCTTGGGCAGGGGGAAACTGCCGGCATTTTAAACGGCGATGCAGAAGTCCAAAGCGTGGAGACAGCGACAGAAGTGAAAAAGGCGGCTGGGGAAGCAGCGGCCTCTGAATCTTCAGAGGGAAAAGCGCTGGCGGCTTCCGTATCTGCTGAAGAAGCAGGGACGCAAGAACGGGAAGATGATCTCAAAGAGAAATCCGAGGAAAAAGCCGAGGAAAAAGTTAAGGACAACTCCGAGGTCAAAGCTCAGGAGAAATCCGAGAACAATTCCCAGGACAAACCCAAGGAAAACTCCGAGAGCAAAGCCGAGAACAAACTCGACGATAAATCCGAGGAGAACTCCGCAGGCAAATTCAAGGACAACTCCGAGGACAAATCCCAGGAAAAACCTCAGGATAAGCCCGAGGGTAAAGCTAAGAACAACTCCGAGAACAAAGCCAAGGAGAAATCGAAGGATAAATCGGAGAGCAAAGTCAAGAACAAACCTGATGATAAATCCAAGGACAACCCCGAGGACAAAACAGCTGGTTCCAGAAAGAAAAGCCACAGATGGCTGATTGGCATAGCCGGTGGTCTGGTGCTGCTCCTGATAAGCGCATACAGTGGAGTAGCACTCTATTATCGCGCTCATTTTTTGCCCAATACTGTGATCAACGGCGTGGATTGCAGCGGCCTTGGGGCGGCAGCGGCAGCGGCGGTTCTGGATGGGAAAATCGCAGACTACTCCCTGGAGGTCACAGGCCGGGACTACACCACTGGCGCGGCGGGCGCAAGCGTGGGCGTCATTTCCGCCGCAGACATTCAGCTTGCCTTCGTGGGAAATCTGGATGCCGTTTCCAACCTTTTGTCACAGCAGAATCCATGGCTGTGGGTTAAGGCGCTGTTTCCCCATGAATATGCGCATACGTTGACACAGGGAGTGAGTTACGATGAAGCCCTTCTGGCAGGCGTCATCAAGAGCTGGACAGCGCTGCAAAGCGCAAACATGAAAAAGGCACAGGACGCCTATATCAGCGATTATTCGGAGGAACAGAAGGGTTACAGCGTTGTCCCCGAGACGGCGGGCACGGAATTGGATGTGGATCAGGTGATCCAGACGGTTTCCGAAGCGGTAGAAACCCAGGCGGCAGGGCTGGATCTGGAGGCAAAGCAGCTTTACAAGACGGCAAAGGTACAGCAGAACGACAGTGGCCTGACCGAAGCAGTGGAGACGGCAAACCGATGGCTTAGCACAGAGATTTCCTACGACTGGAACGGCGCGCTGGTGCTGTTAAACGACGATGTGCTCCGGGATTGGGTGAGCATTCAGGATGGAAAAGCAGTTCTGGACGAGGAGGCGGTGGCCGATTTTGTAAAAGAGCAGGCCCGTCAGTACGATACTTATGGGAAATACAAGAAGTTTGTGACGGCGTTGGGCGTGGAATTGACGCTGCACAGTGTGAATTATGGCTGGCGTACCGACACGGAGAGCGAGACAGCAGAGCTGATCGGTCTGATCAAAGAGGGGGAGAGCGCCCATCGGGAGCCTGTCTATCTGAACACAGGCAGTCAGAAGGGCGAGAACGATATCGGGGGCTCCTATGTGGAGGCGGATCTGACCAATCAGCACTTATATGTCTATGAAGACGGGGAAATCGTGCTGGAGACGGATTTTGTGTCCGGCAACATGAGCAACGGCAACCGAACGCCGCAGGGGATTTTTGGACTGAGCTATAAGACGAAGAACGCGGTGCTGCGGGGAAGCACTTATGAGACGCCGGTAAATTACTGGATGCCCTTTTATGGTAATTACGGGATGCATGACGCTACCTGGCGCAAGGGCTTTGGCGGCACGATTTATCTGACAAGCGGTTCCCATGGCTGCATTAACCTGCCCTTAAATGCGGCCAAGGAAATATATGAGTATGTGTATACGGGGTCTCCTGTGATCTGCTATTATTACCCGGAGCCTGTGGCTCCGCAGCCGGATCCCGGGACGGAAGGAATCCCCACAGGGACTGTGCCGGAGGAGACGCCTGCGGAAGCGCTGCCCGGCGAAACGCCTGCAGAACCGGTATCGGAGCCGGAGGCCGGCATTTAAAAAACGACAGCAGTCTGTCACAAAAGCGCAAATATGGATTGATATGTGTGCTGAAGCACGCTAGGGGTATAAGTTTGAAAGTAAACTTTCAAATTCTGATTGGTATGTGCGCTAAGGCACGCCAGGGGTATAAGAATGAAGAAAAAGGCCAAGGTGCGGAGTATGCGGAAGGCCAGACGGTGGCAGGAGGGCCTGGAGCGTTATCGGGCGAGACAGCAGGCCATTGTCCGGGAAGCGTCGGATATTCTGGCATCCGATAATTTTTGCAGGATGAGGACGCACATACAGCACGGAAATATGACAGTCAATGAACACGTGTTGAACGTCGCCAGATACAGTCTGGCGATCGCTGAGATATTTGGAATCCCATGCAGCCGGAGGGAACTGATCCGGGGGGCGCTGCTGCACGACTATTTCCTGTATGACTGGCATATCCCGGATCAGGAGCATCCGCACAGGCTTCACGGCTTCTTCCACCCGGGGAGGGCTTTGAAGAATGCCTTGACGGAATATGACTTGACAGAACGGGAAATAGACATCATCAAAAAGCATATGTGGCCGCTGACGGTGATCCCTCCCATGTGCAGGGAGGCCTGGGTCGTGACCGCCGCGGACAAATGGTGCTCATTTATGGAGACAATCCGCCTGCATAAAGGGCACGGCGTGATACGCCAGGGAGCGTGAAGGAAGCGAATTGGACGATCTGTTTGGTAAACTGAAGGAAAACAGAGACAGCGGGATTTACCCCTACCATATGCCGGGGCATAAGCGGAGAGCCTGCGGCAGTCTCTCCCGGGCGCTGTGCGGCCTGGATATCACGGAAATCGAAGGGTTTGACAATCTGCACCAGCCGGAGGGAATCCTGCTGCAGTTACAGCAAAGAGCCGCCAGGCTGTACGGGGCAGAGGAAAGTTTTTATCTGATCAATGGCAGTACCGCCGGGCTGCTGGCTGCCGTCAGCGCAGCGCTTCCCGCTGGCGGACATCTGCTTCTGGCCAGAAATTGTCATAAAGCCGCTTATCACGGCGCATATCTCAGGAAATTAGAGCTTTCGTATCTGTATCCCCCGCTGCTTGAGGAAGGGGGACTTCTGGACGGGGTGCGCCCTGGACAAGTGGAACAGGCATTGGAGGCGGATGCATCCATCGGCGCCGTCCTGCTGGTATCCCCCACCTATGAGGGGAGAATATCGGATATCCCCGCCATTGCCAAAATCGTGCATGAGAAGGGGATCCCCTTGATTGTGGATGAGGCGCACGGCGCTCACTTAGGGTTCGGCGGGGTCTCCCCCAGGAACAGCTGCAGGGCGGGGGCGGATCTGGTAATCCACAGCGTCCACAAAACTCTGCCTGCGCTGACGCAGACGGCGCTGCTCCATGTAAACGGCAGCCGGATCGACAGGGAACGGCTGCGGCGGTTTCTGCGCATTTATCAGAGCAGCAGCCCATCCTATCTGCTTCTGGCCAGCATCGACAACGCGCTGCGGTTCGTGGAGCAGGACGGGGAAAGGGCCTTTGGGAGGTTTGAGCGCCTCTACGGAGAGATGCTTGGAAAGCTGGGAGCCTGCAAACATCTGCATTTCCTGCCCTGGGACAGGGAGCGCCAGGATATCGGAAAGCTTGTGATCTCCGTGGAGGGAAGCGGGATTTCCGGCAGGGAGCTGTATGATATCCTGCTAAAACGGTATGGCTTACAGCTGGAGATGGCGGGGGAAAGCTATGCGCTTGCAATGTTTACGGTAAACGACAGCCCCCAGGGATACCGCCGCATGGCCCGGGCTCTGCTGGAACTGGACAAGGAGTTGGAGGGCCAGGCGCCCAGACCGCTGCGGGAACAAACGGCAGAAGGATTTGTCCCAACCGGGCCTGTCTGCAGGCTGCCGCTGTGGGAGGCCTGGGAAAAGGAGACGAGAGAGGTTCTGTTAGAGGAAAGCCCGGGGCACTGTGCAGGCGAATTTTTAAACCTGTACCCTCCCGGGGCGCCGATTCTGGTGCCTGGGGAAGTCATCACCGGGCAGTTGTGCCAAAAAGTGGAAAATTGGATTCGTCTGGGGCTGACCGTTCAGGGAATCCGTGTGTTAAACGGCAGCATCCGTATCAAAATATTGATAGAAGAATAATCAAAAGGAGAATAAAGCGACAAGATGAGAAAGACAAAGATTATCTGCACAATTGGCCCCGCCAGCGAAAGCGAAGAGAAGATCCGGGAGTTGATGCTGGCCGGTATGAATGTGGTCAGGTTTAATTTTTCCCATGGCATTCATGCAGAAAAGCGGGTCATCTATGAGAGGGTGCTGCGGGTGCGGGAGGAACTCGGCCTGCCGGTAGCAACACTGATGGATACAAAGGGGCCGGAAATCCGCTTGCGGGACTTCGAGGAGGGCAGGGTGGAGCTTGCGCCGGGGCAGATTTTTGTGCTGACCGCAGAGGAAATCATGGGAGATGCAAAACGGGCGGCCATATCCTACAAAAACTTGAAAAATGACATAACTGTCGGAAGTAAAATTCTGATAGACGACGGCCTGATTGAGATGCAGGTGGAGGATATCCAGGGGGACGAGATTGTCTGCAAAGTATTAAACGGAGGCCACGTTTCCAATCACAAGGGCGTGAACGTACCGGGGGCAACGCTTTCCATGCCTTATATCAGCCAGGCGGACCGGGAGGACATCCTCTTCGGGATCGAGATGGGATTTGATTTCCTGGCAGCTTCCTTTGTCCGCTGTAAAGAAGATATCCTGGAAATCCGCCAGATCTTAGAGGAACACGGAAGCGATATGAAGATTATCGCGAAAATTGAGAATATGCAGGGCATCAACAATCTGGAGGAGATCCTGGAGGTGTCCGACGGGATTATGGTGGCCAGAGGGGATATGGGCGTGGAAATCCCCTTTGAGGAGGTTCCGGCCTTACAGAAGAAGCTGATTAAGACTGCCAATGCCCAGGGAAAGCACGTGATCACCGCCACGCAGATGCTGGAGTCCATGATCAAGAATCCCAGGCCGACCAGGGCAGAGGCCACCGACGTTGCCAATGCAATTTACGACGGCACCACCGCCATCATGCTTTCGGGTGAGAGCGCTGCGGGCCAGTATCCCGTGGAGGCGGTCAGGACAATGGTGCATATCGCGGAGAAAACAGAGCAGGATATCGACTATCTGTCCAGAATGCGGAAAAATGACCAGACGGACAAGACGAATATCACCACTGCCATCGCCTATGCCACCTGTTATGCGGCTGCCAACTTAAACGCCGCCGCCATCATTACAGTGACCTTGTCCGGCTATACGGCGGAAGCCATTGCCCGCTTCAAGCCGGTATGCCCCATCGTAGGCTGCTCCATCAGTGAAAGGGCGTACCGTCAGATGAGCCTTCTCTGGGGCGTGAACCCTCTGCGGATGAAGGAGGACAGCACCACGGATGAGCTGTTTAAAGACGCGGTGGAGGAGGCCAAAAAGGCAGGGTATGTGAAAAAGGGCGATGTGGTGGTGCTGACAGCGGGCGTGCCTTTGCGGGTGGCAGGCAACACCAACATGATCCATGTCATTGAAGTCTGACGGCACAGCGGCGTATGGAGAGGACGCATGGGGAAGATCGTATACCTTATGGGGAAAAGCTCTACGGGAAAGGATACGCTGTTTAAGCGGCTGCTGGCGGATGAGACGCTGGGGTTAAAGACGGTGGTCTCATACACCACCCGCCCGATCCGGGACGGGGAGCAGAACGGGCAGGAGTATTTTTTCACCGATGAAAAAACGTATTGGGAGTTAAAGGAACAGGGACGGATCGTGGAAGACAGGGTTTATCACACCTTTCACGGGCTCTGGCGGTATTTTACGGTGGACGACGGCCAGACGGGGCAGGGAGAGGGGAATTTCTTAATGATCGGCACCCTGGCCTCCTACCAGCGTTTGAAGGATTATTTTGGGGCAGATAAAATGCTCCCGGTTATGATAGAATTAGATGACGGGATCCGGCTGCAGCGGGCCCTGAACCGGGAAATGGCCCAGGAAAGCCCAAGATATGAGGAATTGTGCCGCCGTTTCCTGGCGGACAGCGAAGACTTTTCGGAAGAAAAAATGGCGGAGGCCGGTATCACAGTGCGGTTTCAAAACGACAACTTAGAGGAGTGCCTGTCTGACATCCGGGCATATCTTCTGCAGCAGCTCAAGGAGGAACCCCAGACGTGAGAGAGCGGCCGCAAGGCATGGGAGAGAGGAGGCCGGCACATGGAAATCAAAGTGGGACAGGTCAGTCAGAGCGCTCCGGTGGAACAGACCCAGGCCGCCCGGCCTGTGGACGGCAGTTTTAAATTTATGCTGGCCAGCCATATCGAGGAGGCGGAGTTACAGACCAGGCTGCAGGGCCTGATGGAAGAGATCACCAGGCAGGGGGATCAGCTCTCAAAGCGCCGGGATGTGAAAGACATGAAGCGCTATCGGGGGTTGATCAAGGAGTTTTTGAACGAAGTGGTAACCCATTCCCACTCTTTTTCCCGGGAGAATTTTTTGGACAGGAGAGGGCGGCACAGGGTGTATGGCATTATCCGGCTCATCGACGAAAATCTGGATCAGCTGGCCCGGGAATTGATGAAGGACGAAAAGGATCACCTGGCCATCTTAAATAAGATCGGGGAAATCCAGGGATTGATCTTAGATATTTTTACCTGAACGCAAAAGCTGCGTACCCAAGAGAAAAGGATGGTGTCTTTATGGCGGTATTCCATGATATTATCGGACAGGAGCAGATGAAGGGACATCTGCAGAATGTGCTCGGCACGGGCAAGGTCTCCCATGCCTACATCATCAACGGTGAAAAATCTTCCGGCAAAGAATTTATCGCCAAGATCTTTGCCATGGCGCTCCAATGCGAAAAGCAGGGGACAGATCCCTGTCAGGAATGTGATTCCTGTAAGCACGCCCTGGCTGACAGCCACCCGGACATCATCCGGGTGACCCATGAAAAGCCGAATACCATCAGCACGGACGACATCCGCGACCAGGTCAACAGCGATGTGGGGATTAAGCCATACCGCGGCCCTTACAAGATTTACCTGATCAACGAAGCGGAGAAAATGACGCCCCAGGCGCAGAATGCCCTCCTCAAAACCTTGGAGGAGCCGCCGGCCTATGCGGTGATCCTGCTTTTGACATCCAACATAAACGCGCTGCTTCCCACCATCCTCAGCCGTTGCGTGGTGCTGAACATGAAACCCGTTTCGGACGAGCTTGTGAAGAAATACCTGATGGAGGAACTGCAGGTTCCAGACTATAAGGCCGAGGTGTGCGTGGCTTTTGCCAGGGGGAATATCGGGAAGGCAAAGGCGCTGGCTTCCAGCGAGGACTTTGAAAAGGTGAAGGCGGAGGCCCTGTCGCTGCTCAAATACATTCATGACATGGACCTGAACGAAGTGGTTGCCGCTGTGAAAAAGATTACGGAGTACAAGCTGGAGATCAACGACTATCTGGATATCTGCGCCATCTGGTACCGGGACGTCCTGCTGTTCAAAGCCACCCACGACGCGAACCATCTGGTCTTCCGGGAGGAACTGCAGGCCCTGCGCCGCACGGCACAGCAAAGCAGCTATGAGGGGATTGAAACCATCCTGAAGGCGCTGGAAAACGCAAAGCGCCGTCTGGATGCCAATGTGAATTTTGAGCTGACCATGGAGCTTCTGCTGCTGACCATACAGGAAAACACCTGAACAGATACCGGGCGGCAAGGAAATTGATATTCTGTAGGTTTGTCAAACATTTGTTACACTGACTGCAGATAATCCAGCAGTACTTGTCTGGGAGTATGCCAACCAAGAG
>CANQEH010000045.1 GCA_947594835.1 uncultured Acetatifactor sp.
CACCTCCGCCACCTTTGCCCCGGTGACGCTGTACCCCAGCGGGAACCCCACCACCGTGCAGATGGCAAGCTGCCCGCCGTAGGCGTCGTGTATCCGCTTTACATAGGCCGGGGGCACGCAGACGCTGGCCGTGTGGAAACGGATGGCCTCCTCGCAGAGCTTCTTCATCTCCTCCCATGTGGCATAGGGCTTCAACAGCGTGTGGTCTACCCGGCTGAGCATTTCTTCTCTCGTCATATCTCCTCGTTTCCGCGGCCTTCCTCCCGCCGCTATATTCCTAAAAATTCCTTTACCACGTCTTTCATCTGCCCCGCGCCGCACTCCTTTTTATGTACGATCGGAGCGTTTCGGATCTCCTCCACGGCCGCGGGCACGCTGACCCCGGAGAGCCCGGAGAGCTGATCCGCCAGTTCAAAGTCTCCCATGCGGTCGCAGGAACCGCCTATGGCGTCCATCACGCTCTTCGTAAACTTGAAGGGGCTTGCCGTGGACACGATCAGCGTCTTCGCCTGATCCCCGGTTTCCCTCCGGTATTTTCCACAGACCGCGCTGGCCACAGCCGTGTGGGGATCCAGCACATAGCCGCAGGCGTGATACACCCTGCGGATCTCCTCCGCGGTCTCCTCCTGGTCTGCGTACCCTGCGTAAAAACCTGCAAGCCTCTCCCGCATCTTTCCGGTGATCCCATAGCGGCCGTTTTGGGAAAGCTCCGCCATCAGGCGGCCGTTCTCCTGGGCATCCTCCCCGGCGATGCCATAGATTAAGCGCTCCAGATTACTGGAGATCAGAATGTCCATGGAGGGGGAAGAGGTAAGCACAAACTCCCGGTTCCTGTCATAGACGCCGGTCTGGAAAAAGTCGAACAGCACCTTGTTTTCATTGGAGGCACAGATAAGTTTCCCGATGGGAAGCCCCATCTGCTTTGCGTAATACGCCGCCAGAATATTGCCGAAATTGCCGGTGGGCACCACCGCATTTAAAGGTTCCCCCGCCTGCAGCTTTCCCTGGGCCAGAAGCTGTGCGTAAGCGTACACATAGTAGCAGACCTGGGGCACCAGCCGTCCGATGTTGATGGAGTTTGCGGAAGAAAACTGAAAGCCCTTCCCCTCCATCTCCCGGGCCAGCTCCCGGTCGGAAAAGATCTGCTTGACCCCGGTCTGGGCGTCGTCAAAGTTGCCGTGGATCCCCACCACCAGGGTATTGTCCCCCTTCTGGGTCACCATCTGCTTCTCCTGGATGGGGCTGACGCCGTTTTTGGGGTAAAAGACAATGATGCGGGTGCCCTCCACCCCGGCGAATCCTGCTAACGCCGCCTTCCCCGTATCCCCGGAGGTGGCGGTCAGGATCACGATCTCGTTCTTCACCTGGTTTTTCCGGGCGGCAGTGATCATCAGATGGGGCAGGATGGAAAGAGCCATGTCCTTAAAGGCGATGGTGGGGCCGTGGAACAGTTCCAGATAATAGGCGTCCCCCGCCTCCCTGACAGGGGCGATCGCCGGGGTGTCGAATTTTCCGTCGTAAGCCCTGTCAATGCACTCCTTCAGCTCCTCCTGGGTAAAATCCGTCAGAAACAGCTTCATGACCTCGTAGGCCGTCTGCCGGTAGTCCATACCGGCCAGTTCCTCCAGGCTTTTGTCCAGGGCCGGGATGTGATCCGGCACGAACAGCCCGCCGTCCTGGGACAGTCCCCTCAAAATCGCCTCCGAAGCCTTGATAGGGGCCGCATTGCTCCTGGTGCTGTTGTACAGTACTTCCATATTCTCCTCGTTTCCGCGCCTTCTGCCAGGCGCCTCTTTTTTCTGTGTCAAATGCCCTTTATGCCTTCCCAGAGGAAGACGCTTCCCTGTCCCGTCGCCCCGGGAAGCAAAACCCTATTTCCCGGCGAAGAACAGCTCCATCGCCTTTCCCGCCAGACCCAGCAGGTTCTTCTCATCCTCCGACCACATCTGCCGCCTGCTCTTTTTGGCGAACATCACATAGCCGAACATCCTTCCGTTTTTTGTCATCCGGTAAAACAGGGCGGATTCCACCTTCTGGTCCTCCAGCTTCCGAAACAGCTGTGGCGCCGCCCCTTCCACGTTGAACCTGCCGTTTACGGTGAGCAGCCCGTTTTCGTCAAAGCCGTCCAGAAAGCCCTGCTCATATTCCAGATAAGCCTCCGGATCCGGCGTGCTGGTAAAGGTTTCCCCGCACAGCCTGGCCAGGGAGACGCCGTTGTCATAGACCATGGTGATGTCGTCCAGCTCAAAGCAGGCCGCCAGCTCCCGAAACTGCGCTTCCACCGTCACGATGCGCCGGACTAAGAATTCCTCCACCAGCCGCTGCATCACGCCGGCCTTGTCCTCCCGCAGGGCGCCCGTCTCCCCGCTTTTTGCGCCTTCCGCCAGTTTTTTGGCCTTGTCGTGAATCTCCGGCTTATAGATGATGTAACGGTTCTTCCCCTTATTCTTTGCCAGATAGAGCATCCTGTCCGCCGTCTGGAAGACCTGATCGTAGGTGAGGCCGTCTGCCGGGTATGCGGCCACGCCCATGGAGCAGGTGACGCGCAGCTTCTGGCTGCTTTCGCGGAACATCCACTCCACATCCGTGCGCACGGAGCGCAGAAGGTTGCGAAGCTCCGTCTCATTTTCTATCCCGGTGAGCACCAGAAGCATCTCATCGCCGCCGATCCGCCCCAGCGTCCCCATCCTGCCCACCGCATTTTTGATGGTCTCCACCATCCGCAGCAGCACTTCGTCGCCGAACAGGTGGCCGTAGGTGTCGTTGACGGTCTTGAAGTCATCCAGGTCGATCACCGCCAGATAGACCTGCTCCCTGCTCTTTTCAAAGGTATGCCTGGCGTATTGTATGATGGACGCCTTGCTCAGCACGGGAAGCCCCGCGTCGGCCACCAGCTCCGCGTCCAGCGCGCCCTTCTGGTTTTTCTGCGTCCTGCTTATCACGCCCGCCACCCGGAAGGATGCGCCCATCTGCAGCCTGCGGCACTGAAACGCCAGAGGCTCCATGACGCCTTCCTCGCCAAATGCGTCCGTCCGGATACTGTAACAAAAGGAAGCCCTTCCCCGTTCCAGATCACCGCAGAGAAGTTCAAACCTCTCCCGGCTCTCCGGGTCGATGTGGGAGCCCATCTCCTTCTCCCTCCAATCCCCCAGGCTTCCCTGATAGAGGGTCAGGATCTGCCCGGAGATCCCCGCCCGGATTTCCAGCTGGCCGCTTTCCCCGTCGTATTGAAGAAAGGTGGCGTCCAACATCCCCAGCAAGGCGTCAAACGCTTCCCGGTCTCTCCAGGAGACCTTCCGGCTGAGAGGCGCCGTCTCCTCCACGGCGTAGAACTCCATGTAGACGGGCACAAAACTGCCCGGCTGGAAGGGTTCCCTGCGCAGCTGTATCACATAGAGCTTCTCCTGCGCCTTTCCCTGCAGATGCGCCGCCGCGAGCCCTCCTGTGCGGCTGCCGTCCCAGATCCCGTCCAGAAGATCCCTCAGACGCCCCATGTCCGCCTCGCAGAGAAACTCCGTGATGGCGCTGTAGACGTTTCCCTCTGCCAGCCGGTAAAAGGCGTCGTCCGCTTTTCTCAGCTGCAGCTGTTCATCTATCACCGCAAAACCGCAATAAACCAATTCCATTGTGTTTTTCCTCCGCCCCTGTGCCGCCAGGCCGGTCCGTCCCTCCCGCGTCGTAACCATTATAACAAAACTGCCGCATTTTGCAAGCTTTTCCCTCACTTAAAGAACTCGTGCCCGCCGTGTTCAAACAAAAAAGTCAGGTTTGTGTCAAACCACCGCATCTTGTTCCCGGAAGCGTGTTTCCTGGAGGCAAAAAACAAGGCCCCCTCCGAGATGTCCTCTCCCTCCAGCGCCCGCTCCACCGCCGCCCGGGTTTTGCGGCTGATCTCCACCGTGTAGTATCTCCCGCTGGATACCGGCGAAAACTGGGCGGTGCCGCCATTTTTCTGGAACACTACCTCCGTCACCGTGTCGGGAAACCTGGCGCTGTCTACCCGGTTTAACACCACATTGGCCACCAGAAGCCTTCCATCCTCATCCTCGCTCCCCGCCTCCGCCTCCACAATGCGAAGCAGCGCGTCCAGATCTTCCTCTGACAGGTGATAGACGTCTTTGTCCTCCACCAGCTGATAGCCCACCACCCGCTGGTCGGACACTGCCACCCGGGCGATTCCCAGCCCCCGGGACAGGGCAAGGCCGCCGTACTGGGTTCTGCGCTGCCTGTCCTTCTCCTCCAGTTCCCCGAGCTCCAGCCGGATCCCACCGGCGGGCAGCGCTGCCTCCCTGAGCAGGGCCGCCTCCTGCACGCATATCCACCCAAGGCCCAGAATCAGATTTCCCAAAAGGAGCAGGCCTGCCGCTTTCTGATACATTTCCATCCCTCCTGTGCGCACGCGCACCCTTACAGTCTCCCCCATAAGCCGGGACGGGCACAGCCTGTCCCATATAGAATATATGTGACAGCCTGGAAAATATTTCAGAAATGTTGCGAAATGCCGATGGGAAATGCTATACTGATCACAGGATCATTTTCAGGAGGCGCCTTTTGTCAGAGAAAACAAACGTTTCAAAACCAGACAGCAGCCGGGAACGCGGTGTGGCCAGGGCCGTCAAAAAAAACGGCCAGACCTATTACCGCGCCTCGCTGACCTACAGGCAGAAGCACATCAGCCTTGGCAGCTTTTCCACCTGCCGGGAAGCAAACGCCGCCTACCGGGAGGGCCGCGCCATCCTGGCCGATCCAAGATTTGTCCTAAAGGGCTACACGCCCGCCTCTCCCCTCTCCTTTGAAAAATGGGTCTGTCTCATCAACTTCCGGGACAACGGCATCTACTTTGGCACTCCCATCTACATGGGTGCCAAGCTGTTCTACTATTACCTGTCTCCCACCCTGGTGCTCAAATTCGACCCCGAGGATCTTTTTTATTATTCCTCCCACAAGATCATGCGCCGGGGCGGCCATTACTTTGTGGCGGATTACGGGATGCAGGTGAGTATCCTCTCCCGCTACGGCATCCAGCCCTTTGCCAGGAAGGGCCGGGACTTTCGCTTCCGAAACGGCGATTCCACCGATTTCAGGCGGGAAAACCTGGAGATCTTAAACGTGTACCACGGGGTCAGCCTGGAACAAAAAAAGGGACGGTATGTCTATACCGTCCGCATCCATGTGAAAGGGTATTATCTGGTGGGCCGCTACAGCGACCGCCTGGAAGCTGCCATCGCCTACAACAAGGCCATCGACGTGCTCCGAAAAAACGGGGTGAAGAAGCGCTACACCCCCAATTACATCGAGGGGCTTCCCCCCAGCCAGTATGCGCAGATCTACACCGCCCTGGAAATCTCTCCCCGGCTGTACCAGTACCGCCCGGCAGACAAAAGGGCAGATCACTTCTCCGAATAATCCACAAAGCTGATGTTCATGTTGACATACCCGGACACGCCGTCTACCCTGCCGGATCTGCTGTACTGCCACATGGTAAACTGGTAAGGGTAGTCTGGCACATCCGCCTCCTGGGAAAGCCACACGTCGTAAGCGGTGAGCTTGGATAAGTCCACCTGCCGGATCAGCCACTCCTTGCCTCCATAGAGGATCGCCTTGTAACCGGCATCCTGGATGGCATCCAGAAACGCTTTGGCGATTTCCGTCTTCTGGGATTTGCTCAGCGTGTCGATCCTGGAGGTGTCGTTCGGAATCCGCTCCATGTCAAACGCCACCGGGTAGGAAATCCGATAGCCCTCCAGAAGCCCTGTCACCAGATTGGCCTCCTCCACCGCCTCCTCGCGGCTCACCGCCTGGGAGAAGAAATAGACGCCGATCTCAAGCCCGGCGTCGGCTGCCCGCTTCAGATTATCCCCGATATACTCGTCCACCACAAGCTGTCCCGTGCCGTAGCCCCGGGCGCCCGCCCGCAGCATCACGAAGTCGATGCCGCTTTTTTTCACTTCCACAAAATCCACATAGTCCTGGATCTCCGACAGGTCAATCCCCTCGTAAGACACCTGGCTGCCGTTCTCAAAATATTTCATCCGGTCCGACTGGCACACCAGCCTGGTAAAATCATACCCGTTCTTGGGCAGATAAGGGCTGATCAGCACCCAGTCCTCGGTGCCGTCCGGGTTTTCGATCTTCGTGTGCCTGCCGTCCGTGGCCGGGTCATTCTCCACTGTCTGCTGAGGGGCCTGCGTCTCTGCGGGGGCCTGCGTCTCCTTGGGCGGATACCGGTCCCAGAAATCCAGATCTTCCGGGCGCAGGATCTCCTCCTTTGCCGCTGTTTCCGGATCCGGCTCCACAATCACAAGGGAGGGTTCCCGGGTTGGGGAGGCCGTGCGGTTTCTCTTTTCGGAGCCGCTGTCGTTTGCCAGCAGCACAATCACCAAAATGGCAGCGACAAAGAGGACGGCAGCCACAATGGCCGTCGCCACCGTGGGAGACATCCCGGAATGTTCCTCATAATCGCCTCGCATCCGCATCGCCGGATTCTCCTTTCCGCCGCCCGCCCGTCACAGGGCAGATATGGCCTTCCTGGGACATTTTTCTGCGCAGGCCATACAGCCCGTACACTTCTCCTGGTCAATGACCGCGTGGAACTGTGTCACCGTCACCGCCTGGCTGGGACAGGCCTTCACGCAGATCCCACAGCCGATGCAGCCCGCCTGGCAGGCTTTCATGGTCGCCGGGCCCTTGTCCGCAGAGCTGCAGGACACCGCCGTCTTCGCCTCATAGGGGATCAGGGAAATCAATCCCCTGGGGCAGACCGCCACACATTTCCCGCAGGCCTTGCAGGCGTTTTTGTCCACCACCGCCACGCCGTCCTTTAAGTGGATGGCATCAAAGGGGCAGGCCGCCACACAGGCGCCAAATCCCAGGCATCCGCTCTTACAGCTCTTTGCCCCGCCGCCCGGCAGAAACGCCATGAGCCGGCAGTCCTCAGGCCCTGTGTAATCATAATCCTTC
>CANQEH010000046.1 GCA_947594835.1 uncultured Acetatifactor sp.
GTGACTAAAATATAACACAAAGGCAGCGTCTCTGCTTTTTAAATATTCAGTTGTAACAGATGTATTGTAATCCTACATGTATGGCGGTCTTTTTTCATGCATTTCGGTTTACTTTTTTTCCCATTCGCGATAGAATAGAGATGTTGTCAAAACGCGAAGGATAAAAGAAAATGGGAAAGATGTTGTACTCCAATCAAGCATTGAAAAAACTGTTGGTACCGCTGGTTTTTGAACAGCTTCTGGCGCTGCTTGTGGGCCTGGCGGACACGCTGATGATCTCCAGCGTGGGCGAAGCCGCCGTCTCCGGCGTTTCGCTGGTGGATACCATCAATATCCTCATCATCAATATCTTCACGGCTTTCGGCACCGGCGGCGCAGTCATCGCCGGCCACTATCTGGGAAAGAAGGCCAGGGAGGAAGCCTGCAAGGTGGGCTGGCAGATTTTTTTGTTTTCCGTTGTCAGCTCTTTGGCCATCACCGCAGTGTTTTTGCTGTTCCACAACGGTCTCCTGCAGCTTATCATCGGCCGGGTGGAACCGGCGGTGATGGAAAACGCCCGCTCCTACCTGGTGATCACAGCGGTATCCTTTGTGCCCCTTGCAGCGTACAACGCCTGCGCCGGGCTGTTCCGCACCATGGGGGATTCCAGAACCACGCTGTATATCTCCCTGTTTATGAACCTCCTGAATGTGATAGGGAATGCGGTTCTGATCTACGGGTATCATATGGGAACCGCGGGAGCGGCGCTGTCCACTACATTTTCCCGCAGCGTGGCGGCGGTGGTGATCTTTGCCATGCTCTTTCAAGACAGGCGGGAGATTCATTTTAAGGGCCAGGTGACGCTTCGGTTCCGGCCGGAGCTGCTCAAAAAGATCCTGTACATCGCCGTGCCAAACAGCCTGGAAAACAGCCTGTTCCAGCTGGGCAAGATCCTGACGGTGAGCATGATCTCCACCATGGGGACTTACGCCATAGCGGCCAATGCGGTCTGCAATACGCTGGCCTCCTTCAATGTGCTGCCGGGTTCCGCCATCAACAGCGGCATTGTAGCCATTGTGTCCGTGTGCATCGGCGCGGGGGAACTGGAGCAGGCCCGCCACTATACGAAGAAACTGATGGGATTGGCGGAAATCAGCGTGTTTTTCATGTCCGTCCTGATCGTGGCGGCTTCCGGATGGGTCATCGGTTTTTATCACCTGAGCCCCCAGGCGGCCCGGCTGGCGGAACAGGTGCTGACCTATCATGCCGTCATGGCAGTGTTTGCATGGCTTCCCTCGTTCTCCCTGCCTAACACCTTCCGGGCGGCGGGGGACGTGATGATGCCTATGACGGTGGCCATCGCTTCCATGTGGGTCTTCCGGCTGGGATTTGCCTATCTTCTGGGCATTTACTTCGGCTTTGGACTGATGGGTGTGTGGGTGGCCATGACCATCGACTGGATTTTCAGGGCCATCTGTTTTATTCTGCGGTTTCGGGGGCATAAATGGGAGAGAAAGATGATAGAAGGGAGAAGCCTATGACGCTTACACAGGCAAAAGAAAAACTGGAGGCCTACGGCCAGGAACATTTGTTGAAATACTATGAGGAACTGTCCCCTGCCGAACAGGAGGGGCTGCTCTCCCAGATCGAGGCTACGGACATGGAGGTGCTCAAGGCCTGCAGAAACCGGGAGATGCTGCCGGAGAAGGGGAAGATTGCTCCCCTGGCGGTGATGCGGCTTTCCGAGATACAGGCCAACGAGGAAGCCTTTACCAGCACGGGGCTGGAAGCCATCCGCGGCGGGCAGGTGGGAGCCGTGCTTCTGGCGGGTGGGATGGGCACCCGTCTGGGCTCCGACGCGCCCAAGGGGATGTTCAATATAGGGCAGACCAGGGAGCTCTACATTTTCCAGTGCCTGATCGGCAATCTGCTGGAGGTGGTGCGCCGGGCGGATACCTGGATCCACCTGTTTGTGATGACCAGCGACAAAAACCATGAGGCCACGGTGCAATTTTTGACGGATCACGCCTTTTTCGGCTATCGGCAGGAATACGTCCACTTTTTCACCCAGGAGATGGCGGCGGCCACGGACTATGAGGGCAAGATCTATCTGGAGGAAAAGGGGAAGCTGTCCACCTCCCCCAACGGAAACGGCGGATGGTTTATTTCGTTAAAAAAGGCGGGGCTGTTGGAACTGGTGCATCAGGCGGGCATCCAGTGGCTCAATGTGTTTGCGGTGGACAATGTGCTGCAGCGGATCGCAGACCCCTGCTTTATCGGCGCGACCATTCAGAAGCACTGTGTGGTGGGAGCAAAAGTGGTGCAGAAAAACGCGCCGGATGAGAAAGTAGGCGTCATCTGTCTGGAGGACGGGCGGCCCTCCATCGTGGAATATTATGAGCTGACCGAGGAAATGATGCAGGAAAAAGACGCAGACGGCGAGCCTGCCTACTACTACGGTGTGATCTTAAACTACCTGTTCAGTGTGGCGGAGCTGGAGCGGCTTCTGGAGAAGCGGCTTCCACTGCATATTGTGGAAAAGAAAATCCCATATCTGGACGAGACGGGGAAATTGGTCAAGCCAGAGGCGCCGAACGGCTATAAATACGAAAACCTGGTGCTGGACATGATCCATCAGATGGAGAGCTGCCTGCCCTTTGAGGTGGAGCGGGAGAAGGAGTTTGCCCCCGTCAAAAACCCGACGGGTGTGGATTCCGTGGAAAGCGCCAGAAAGCTGTTGGAGAAAAACGGTGTGGAGATATAACATCCCGACAGATTTTGATAACAAAAAAGTATTGAGGAAATCGGATTTTTCCAGTATCGTTGAAATCAGCAGAAAACAAAACGTGTCAGCGCAGCCCGGCCTTTTGGGGCGTGTGCAGATGGGAGGCAGAGATGAGAATTTTGGTCACAGGCGGCGCAGGCTTTATCGGCAGCCACACGGTGGTGGAGCTGGAACAGGCCGGATATGACGTGGTGGTGCTGGACAATCTGTGTAACTCCAGCGAGAAATCCTTAGAGCGGGTGGAGGCCATTACCGGGAAAAAAGCTCCTTTTTACAAGGCCGATATCCTGGACAGGGAGGCTCTGGAAGACATCTTCTCCAGAGAGCACATTGACGCGGTGATCCATTTTGCCGGTTTAAAGGCGGTGGGGGAATCCGTGCAGAAGCCCTGGGAGTACTATGAGAACAACATCGCAGGCACCCTGACCCTGGTGGACGTGATGAGAAAGCACAATGTAAAGAATATCATCTTCTCCTCCAGCGCCACCGTCTACGGCAGCCCTGCCTTTGTCCCCATCACGGAGGAATGCCCCAAGGGACAGTGCACCAACCCTTACGGCTGGACAAAGTCCATGCTGGAGCAGATCCTGTCCGACATCCAGAAAGCAGATCCTGAGTGGAACGTGATCCTGCTGCGCTATTTCAACCCCATCGGCGCCCACAAGAGCGGCACCATCGGGGAAAATCCAAACGGCATCCCCAACAACCTGATGCCTTATATCACCCAGGTAGCGGTGGGCAAGCTCAAAGAGCTTGGGGTTTTCGGAAACGATTACGATACCCATGACGGAACCGGCGTCAGGGATTACATCCATGTGGTGGATCTGGCTGTGGGCCATGTGAAGGCGCTGAAAAAGATTCAGGAGAATGCGGGGCTGAAGATTTATAACCTGGGCACCGGCGTGGGATACAGCGTGCTGGACATTGTGAAGAACTTCGAGGAGGCCACCGGGGTAAAGATCCCCTATGTGATCAAGGACAGGCGGCCCGGCGATATCGCCACCTGCTACGCGGACGCAGGTCTTGCAAAGAAGGAGCTGGACTGGGAGGCAAAATACGGCATCCGGGAGATGTGCGAGGATTCCTGGAGATGGCAGAAA
Source organism: uncultured Acetatifactor sp. (assembly GCA_947594835.1). GTDB lineage: Bacteria > Bacillota > Clostridia > Lachnospirales > Lachnospiraceae > Acetatifactor. The sequence goes on from CANQEH010000046.1 coordinate 3,865, forward strand.
AACAATCCCAACGGATACGGGGACTGAGGGGCTGCGGTGCAGGGCAGACGCCCTGCACCCGGTCTGTTTCGGTGCGCCGCCCGGGGTATCCCCATCATTTTAAGCCACATACACATACATGAAGATAAAGTGGCAGATACTTCCTGCCATGACAAAGAGATGAAAGATCTCATGGGATCCGAACCCCTTGTGCCTGGCGTTAAAGATCGGCAGCTTCAGGGCATAGATGACGCCGCCCACAGTGTAGATGACGCCGCCTGCCAGAAGCCAGAGGAACGCGGCGGTGGGAAGGGTGTCCAAAAGCCGGCCAAAGACCAGCAGGCAGACCCATCCCATGGCGATATAAAGCACTGAGGAAAACCACTTGGGACAGGTGATCCAGCAGGCCTTGATGAGCATCCCGGCCAGGGCGATGCCCCAGACCAGGGCAAGAAGCGTATACCCCTGCGTCCCGCCCAGGACGATGAGACATACCGGGGTGTAGGAGCCTGCGATCAGGACAAAAATCATCATATGATCCAGCTTCCGAAAGAGCCGCAGATATCTCCCGGCCACATTCACCGAGTGATAGGCGGCGCTTGCCCCATAGAGCAGGATCATACTTGTCATAAAGACTGCCATAGCCGTAAAGCAGCGCCTGTCGGAGGTGACTCCCGCTTTTACCAACAGGGGTACCGCCGCAAACACCGCCATCATCATGCCGATAAAATGGGTGATGGCGCTTCCGGGCTCTCTGATTGTGATCTGCATAAAAGCCTCCCTTCCGAAGCCGTAAGGAACTGACTTATCCTGCGGCTTCTTTTTTGCTGTGTCTGAACCATATCGCTTTGTCTCTAGGATCTGCAGCAGATGCAGATATCATACAAGATCATAATAAAAACCATAAACAAACTAGGAGAAACACAACAAGTAGTTTTCAAAACCATGTGATAAGGTAATGGTAATCCATAAGGGGAGAAATGTCAAGAGAAAAGAAATCTTTACAGCAACAGCCGGGCATCCCGACATTGCAAACTGCATTTTTTTAAGGCGTGCTGACTGTTTGGCGCTCAGTCTTCCTCGATGATGTGAATTTCCAGATAGTCAAAATCGATGGGCTCTATGAAATTGTCGGCGGTAAAGCGGGTCTTGCTGTAACGCTTGAATTCCGCAATGTTTTTGTCCAGCCAGATCGGACGGGACAGATCGAACTGGACGCAGGCTTCCTCCAGGGCGCGGAAGACCTTATGGGTGCGGGTGTCCTTTCCTGCATCCTCTAAACAGGTCTCTTTCAACAGGCGGTTTTCGCTGATCATCTTAGCCCACAGTCGAAACATATCCCTCTCCTTCTGCCGCGGGAAGCGGCGGCCCCATTGCGGTACAATCCGGAGCCTTTCAGACCATCTTAAAGGATTTTGACCGGAAAGGCAAGAAAAACTGTTCTGGATCTCCCATGGGGTGTAGGTTTGTCAAACATTTGTTACACTGACTGCAGATAATCCAGCAGTACTTGTCTGGGAGTATGCCAACCAAGAG
>CANQEH010000047.1 GCA_947594835.1 uncultured Acetatifactor sp.
CCATCTTCTTTACCAGCTCCTCTGCATACTTTGTGGGATGCAGCTCCAGGAATGCCTGGCCGAAGCAGGCGGAGAAAGTAGGAGTGGGCTCTGTGATGCCGCGCTCCGTCCCTGCCAGCTTAGCGGTAAAGCCGGAAAGGAAATAGTACTGGGTCTGCTCAGGTGTCAGCGCGGACACGGGAGGCAGCACGCCGAATGCGTCTGCGGAGAGGAAGATCACGTTCTTTGCCGCGGGCGCTGCGGAGACAGGGCGGACGATCTTCTCGATGTGGTCGATGGGGTAAGACACACGGGTATTCTCCGTCACGCTCTTATCCGCAAAGTCGATCTTGCCCTCTGCGTCCAGGGTCACGTTCTCCAACAGGGCGTTTCTCTTGATGGCGTTGTAGATGTCGGGCTCGGAATCCTTGTCCAGGTCGATTACCTTTGCATAGCAGCCGCCCTCGAAGTTGAACACGCCGTTGTCGTCCCAGCCGTGCTCGTCATCGCCGATGAGCAGACGCTTGGGATCGGTGGACAGCGTGGTCTTTCCGGTGCCGGACAGTCCGAAGAAGATAGCGGTGTTCTCGCCGTTCATATCGGTGTTGGCAGAGCAGTGCATGGAGGCAATGCCCTTTAACGGCAGATAGTAGTTCATCATGGAGAACATACCCTTCTTCATCTCTCCGCCGTACCAGGTGTTGACGATCACCTGCTCGCGGCTCGTGATGTTGAAGGCGATGCAGGTCTCGGAATTTAAGCCCAGCTCCTTGTAGTTTTCCACTTTCGCCTTGGAAGCGTTGTAAACCACGAAATCAGGCTCAAAGTCTTTCAGTTCCTCCTCGGAGGGCTGGATAAACATATTTTTGATGAAATGCGCCTGCCATGCCACTTCCACGATGAAGCGCACTGCCATTCTGGTATCCTTGTTGGCGCCGCAGAAAGCGTCTACCACAAAGAGCCTCTTGCCGGAGAGCTCCTTCTTTGCGATGTCCTTAACCACAGCCCAGGCTTCCTCGGTCATGGGATGGTTGTCGTTTTTGTATGCATCGCTGGTCCACCAAACGGTGTCCTTGGAGTTCTCATCCATCACGATGTACTTGTCTTTGGGGGAACGGCCGGTGTAAATACCCGTCATCACGTTGACAGCGCCAAGCTCGCTGACCTGTCCTTTCTCATACCCCTCCAGACCGGCCTTGGTCTCCTCCTCGAAGAGCACTTCGAAAGAAGGATTGTGTACGATCTCTGTGGTGCCAGTGATACCGTACTTGGTCAAATTCATCTCTGCCATCTGCTTTACCTCTTTCTTAAAAGTTTGTGGGAAATCACTCTGCCAAACGTTTTGCCGGCTCATGATTTACAATTTTTAACATCGCTAGTATTATCTCAGACCTGTCTGTAAAAGTCAAGACAGAAAAAATGTGTTGTCCGCCTTTGTCTCCCGCTTCAGCCACTCCCTCTCCTCTTCGGTCAGATAGGGGGAGAGCTTTTCGTAAACCTTCCTCTGGTAGCCGTACAGAAGCATCCTCTGCTCCTCCGTCATCTGCTTTTCGTCGATGGCCTCCATGTCCAGGGGCACCCAGGTCAGGGTTTTAAAGTGCATGAACTGGCCGTATTCGTTCTTTGCGTCGTTCTCTGCCACCATCACATTCTCGATCCGGATACCGTGGCTTCCCTCGATGTAGATGCCGGGCTCGTTGGTCACATCCATCCCCGCCTCCAGGACAGTCTCTCCTGCCCCTTCCGTGTAGCGCCATCTCAGGCTCTGGGGCCCTTCGTGCACATTCAGAAAATACCCCACGCCGTGCCCGGTGCCGCACTTGTAGTCAAGGCTCCGGTTCCAGACGGGCTGTCTCGCCAGAATGTCCAGATTGCGCCCGGTACAGCCGTAAAGCCAGCGGGCGGCGCTCATCTGGAGCATCCCTGCCGCCACCGCTGTGTAATGCGCTTTCTGCTCCTCAGTGATCTCTCCCAGCACAATGGTTCTGGTCACGTCCGTGGTGCCGCCCAGATACTGCCCGCCGGAGTCCACAAGCAGCATCCCCTCCGGCTTTAACACCGCGTGATCCTGGGGCGTGGCCTCGTAGTGCATCATGGCGGCGTTTGGCCCATAGCCTGCGATGGTTGGGAAAGACAGCCCCACAAACTCCGGGATCTGCCGCCGCAGGCCCTCCAGATAGTCCGCAGCGGTGATCTCCGTGATCTCAGAAGAGGCTGTGCCGTCCTCCTGCCGTCTGCCGATGCTGGTCTTCAGCCAGTAGATGAATTTTGTCACCGCCACGCTGTCCTTCAGATAAATCTGTTCCATGTTGGCCAGCTCCACCGGGTTCTTCACCGCCTTTAACAGCTCTGTGGGGTTGTCCTTCTCCACCGGCTTCTGGCGCCGCTCCAGGGTCTTATAGAGGGTGTAGCTGCAATAGCGGGGATCTGCCAGCGTCCCCCTGCCGCAGGACATCTCCTCTGTCAGATACCGGACAATCTCCCCGTACTCCCGGATCTGTACCCCTTTTTTTCCAAGGTATTCCCTGACCGGGCCGTCAAGCGCCTTTGACTGGAGAAACAGCACCGTCTTTTCTCTCTCCAGAACGGCGTAGGACATGGCCACCGGGTTGCACTCCACGTCGCAGCCCCTGATGTTGAACAGCCACATCAGGTCGTCCAGCTTTGTGAGAAGCAGGCTGTCCGCCCCTTCCTTCTCCACCTTTTCAAAAGTCTTGCGCAGCTTTTCCTCCACGCTCTCCCCGGCCAGCGCTTCCTCTAAAAGCGTCACTTTCCCTGCGGGGAAGGGAGGCCTGTCCTTCCAGATTTCTTCCGAAAGATCCTCCTCATAGGCCACCGAAACTCCTATTTTTGCCAGGGCGTTCTCATACTTCATCCCCTGTCTGGCGCTCAGCACGCGGCCGTCAAAGCCCAGAACCTGTCCCTGGGCCATATGCTCCTTTAAAAATTCCTCGATGGTGGGCACGCCCTCGTCCTGCGCCCGAAAGAGCTCTACCGTGGTTCCCTCCAGCTCCTTCCCGGCCTGTATGAAATATCTGCCGTCCGTCCACAGTCCCGCCCCGTCCTGCCACACCAGCAGGGTGCCTGCAGAGCCGGTAAACCCGCAGAAGTACTCCCTCACCTTAAAGTAATCGCTCACATATTCCGAGTTGTGGAAGTCCCCGGTGGGTATCATGTAATAATCGATCCCTTTCTCCCGCATGGCAGTGCGCAGGGCCGACAGCCGTTCCAAAATTTCTTTCCGCGCCATTTTCTCTCTTCGTCCTTTCCCTCAGTATCCCTGCACAGACTGCCCCTGGATGAGCCCCACCGCCTTGGAGGTGCCGATGCGGTCGCACCCAAGTTCCAAAAACATTTTCAGATCTTCCAGGGTGGAGATCCCCCCTGCCGCCTTGATCCTGACGCCCGGCCCGATATGCTGTTTGAACAGCTCCACATCCTCCCTGGTGGCCCCTCCGGTGCCAAATCCGGTGGACGTCTTGATGTAGTCTGCCCCGGCGGCGGTGACGGCCCGGCACATGGCGATCTTCTCCTCCTGCGTCAGGTAGCAGGTCTCGACGATGACCTTTAAGATATGGCTGCCGCAGGCTTTCCTGACCGCGCGTATCTCCTGCTCCACCTTGTCGTACAGGCCGTTTTTTACGTCGCTTATGTTCACCACCATATCGATCTCGTCACAGCCGTCCGCAAGCGCCTGTTCCACCTCCGCCACCTTTGCCCCGGTGACGCTGTACCCCAGCGGGAACCCCACCACCGTGCAGATGGCAAGCTGCCCGGTGGTGGGGTTCCCGCTGGGGTACAGCG